>NZ_JAKSYB010000049.1:0-241819 GCF_022829505.1 Methylobacterium sp. J-043
TGCCCGGCCCAGTCAGCCCACCCTCAGCGATGAAGTCCGCAGCGCGGGTCAACCCGGCGCCGGCAGTCCGCGGCGTCTAGAGCCGGCGAACCGTTCTGTCAACCGACCCAAACCAGCGCCACAGCGCCCGGATCGACCGACACACCGGAACAGAATGACAGCGATCGCCCGATCCAGTCACCCGGATCAGCTCCGCTCACCAACAATCCCGAAGACCAACAAGACCCCCGACCCACCAACCGGTGGACCGCGGCGCCCCGTCGGTGAGGCAGCTTCTATGGGGTCACCGATCCGGCGTCAACGGCCAAATCGAGAAAAGTTCCACATCCGACCACGTGGACATCACAGCCTTACGACAGCCTCCTTGGGGGCCGTCATCAGCAGGGAGCCCGCCGCCTCAATCTGGACATGCTGGCCCCGGACATCGGTCCCGTCGGCCGCGCGTCGTGCCGCGAAGTCCCATGTCGCTCGCCCAGCGCGAGTCTGGTAGGACAGAGCGGGACAACCGGTCCGAAGCGCCGACGCAGAGGAAGTCCGTGACGCGCGAGCGACTGAAGATCGGTGGAACGGCGGCAGCGGCGAAGCAACGCCCGCCGACTCTGCCGCGAGGCGTCGAACCGCCGCTGAACCTCCTTGGGGCGGATGCCCGGCAGATCGATCGGCGCGACGTCAATCTGCGCTGGCTCTGCGCCAGCGCTCTCACCGGCATCACCGGCGCGCTTCTGATGGGCGCGGCAATCCACGTCTCCCTTCAGGGCGATGCATCGCTTGCGGCCGTCTCGGATCGGCCGAATCTCGGTTTCCGTCCGCAGACGCAGGCACCCGCCGTCGAGGAGGCTGGGATCGCCTCCGCGCACAAGGGTGACCGCCTCGTCCGCAATCTGATGATCGCCTCGGCCAAGCAGAGCTTTCGCACCCCGGTGACGGTGCGCCTCGGCGAGCGGGAGATCATCAAGGTCCGTCCCTTCGTCCGGATCTCGTCCAACCTGTCGATGTCGACGGGCGTGTTCGCCAGCGATATCCCACGCTTCGACCCGATGAAGTTCGTCTCCGACGAGCCGCAGGAGCGCGCGCCCGATCCCGGTGCCGCGGACGCGCCGGGCGCCGAGGTCACGGTGGTGAAACGCGATCTTGCCGAGATCGCCGTCGATCCGGGCGCGCCCGCGCTCTCGGACGAGGACGTGACCGCGCAGATCGAGGAGGAGCGGCGCCTCGCGGCGGAAGCCGGGCGGCGCACCGCCCTGCCGCTGGCGCCCCAGATCCTGCTCTCGCGCACCCTGCAGCACGGCTCGGCCTTCGCTGGGTTCGGCGAGGCCAACGGCCAAGGGAGCGGCCAAGGGAAGGGCAAGCTCGGTGAGGACAACAGCCCTTTCAAGTCGATCGAGGTGCTCGTCGTCCCCGAGAACGTGACGAAGCTCGCCAAGGTGGAGCTGCGCGCCGGCGAGGCCCCGCTGGTCGAGGAACGCGACCTCGCGCTCAAGCGCGGGGAAACCCTCGACGGCGTCCTCAAGGCGACGGGGCACGTCTCCGATCCGGCGATCGCGGGCATCGTCACGGCGCTCGGCGGGAAGGCCAAGGTTGCAGCTCTGTCGGAGGGCCAGCAATTCCGCGCACAATTCGCGCCCGGACCGAAACCCGGTGACGGGCGGCAAGTGACCCGGGTGGTGCTGTTCGGTGAGAGCGGTGTCCAGGCGATTGCAGCGATCAACGATCACGGTGCGTTCGTACCGGTCGCACCGCCGGTGGACGAGTCGCGGGGGCGCAACCGGGAGCAGGCGCAGGCCGAGGCGCCGGACGACGATGAGGAGGACGAGGGCAGCGGCCCGCGGCTCTACCAGAGCCTCTACGAGACCGGCGCACGCCACGACGTACCGCGCCCGACGATCGAGGACATCATCCGGATCTTCAGCTACGACATCGACTTCCAGCGCCGTATCTCTTCGGGCGACGGGATCGATCTGTTCTACACCTACGACGAGGAGGCCGGCCCCGCCGCCGCGGAGCGGCCGGAACTGCTCTACGCCGCGCTCAACCTCGGGGGCGAGTCGCGCAAGGTCTACCGCTTCCAGTCACCGGATGACGGCTCGATCGATTATCTCGACGAGCAGGGCCGCTCGCTGAAGAAGTTCCTGATCCGCAAACCCATCGCCGACGGCATCATGCGCTCGGGCTTCGGCTACCGGCGCCACCCGATCCTCGGCTATGCCAAGCTCCATACAGGCGTCGATTGGGCCAACCCGATCGGCACGCCGATCGTGGCCGCCGGCAACGGCACGGTGATCAAGGCGGAATGGGATTCGGGCTATGGCCGCCGGGTCGAGGTCCAGCACATCAACGGCTACGTCACGACTTACAACCACATGTCACGGTTCGCCCGCGGGGTCAGCGCAGGCAGCCGCGTCCGGCAGGGGCAGGTGATCGGCTATGTCGGCTCGACCGGCCTCTCCACAGGCGCGCACCTGCACTACGAGGTGATCATCAACGGGCACTTCGTCGACCCGATGAAGATCCGCGTGCCGCGCGGTCGCGAGCTCGACGGCCGCCTGCTCACCGAGTTCAAGCGCCAGCGCGACCAGACCGAGGCGACGATGCAGAAATCGAAGACCGCCACGGCGATGGCGCAGCGCGACGCGATGCGGTGAGGCGGCCTTCCTTACCGCTCCGCAAAGAAGTCAATGATCCCCATTCTCAACGATCTCCATCAAGTCGAACGTCCTGAGTGCGGTTTGCTCCATGAAGCACTCGCTCGATAGCGGCCCGGCAAGGGTTCCGCCCCGATAGACGTGATAAGACCATTGACACGTTTGGCTGCGAAATTTCAGCCAAGACTGCTGTGCACCCTTCAAGTAAGCCTTACCTTCATCATCGAAGCCAACTATCGCTTGCTGGTAGGTACGGTTCAAAAGCTTGTCCCAAATCGCGTGCTCTCGGCTGATGCACGCGCTCATACCCATCGTGGTGGCGCCATCCTGCGTATCCCGACAAGGTCCAGCCACGCTTCCGATGCAGGTGCGCCGTTTAGCGGACGTCTCCTTGCCCTTGAGGCACGCCTCGATCGTCGCTGCATCCTTCGCAGGCGAGGCGGTGCGATCCGCTTCCTGCGCTAGGGAAGGCGCGGCGAGCGCCCAGGCCGACAAAATCAGGATCGCGCGAAACGATCGCATCGTGCCCAGCCCCCTCATGGTCGCTCGCCGCCCCTCACGGATTCCCGATGGGTCGCTGCGGCACAAGCCCCGTGAGACGCAGGATCAACACAACCGTGAGAACCCAAGCTGCGCCCGCACATCTTCGGCGGTCACGCCCCGGGCGCGCCAGTCCGCGAGCGACGCGGAGCCCTTCGACTTGGCGAGCTTTTCGCCGTCCTCCGCCCGGATCAGCGCGTGGTGGTGATAGGCCGGAGCCGGACGGCGCAGAAGATGCTGGAGCAGGGCGTGCAGGTCGGTCGCCGCTTCCAGATCCCGCCCGCGCACGACATGCGTGATCCCCTGCACAGCGTCGTCGCAGACGACGGAGAGGTGGTAGCTCGTCGGCACGTCGCGCCGGACGATCACCGCATCGCCCCAGCGGGCCGGATCGGCCCCGACCGCCTCTTCTGCGCCGTCATCGGGCGAGAAGCGGCGGATCATGAGGGGATCGGAAAGCGTTCGGAGCGCGGCCGGCATGTCGAGGCGCCAGGTATGCGGCTCGCTCCGCTCGATGCGAGCGCGCCGCTCCTCGGTGGACAGGCTGCGGCAGGTGCCGGGATAGAGCGGGGCGCCATCGGGATCGCGCGCAACCGGCGCGCCGCACGCTTGGCGGGCCGCGACTTCCGATGCGATCTGCCCCCGTGAGCAGAAACAGGGATAGATCAGGTCCCTCGCCGCCAACGCGTCGCGGGCCGCAGCGTAGTCCGCAAAATGCTCGGATTGGCGGCGAACCGGCCTATCGAAGCGAAGGCCGAGCCAATCGAGGTCGGCCAGGATGCCCGCGACGAATTCGGGCCGGGCGCGGCCGAGATCGATGTCCTCGATGCGCAGGAGCAGCTGTCCGCCGAGTGTCCGGGCGATGCGGGCGTTCAGCAGGGCGGAATAGGCGTGACCGAGATGCAGGCGGCCATTCGGGCTCGGGGCGAAGCGGAGCCTGGGTTCCGGGACTTGCATCGTGTTTTCGGACACGCCGGGACAAGCCCTCGTTACGGCTCCCCGGCGCTGCGCAGGCAGGTCACGGGTCCGGAGGTGCAGGCGATGCCCGGCAGCGAACAGGCGGTTTCCTCGCCGATTCGGCGACAGACCTTGCAGCCGTCGCCCCACTCGGCGCAGCTCTGATTCTGGGCCGGGTCCGATGCCGGAACGGCGGTCGGTGCGGGGGGGTAGGCCGCGCGTGGCGCCAGGGTTCCGATCAGCACGGTTGCCGCCACAAGAGCGATCACGCTCCATGTCACTCGGCGATCGAGGCGGGCGGTCTGCGGATCGATCATAGGGTCTGCGGCCATGGCCCGGTGTTGGCGCGGATGCGGCGGGACTGTCAACGCCGCCGCTTCAGACGGAGGCGGAGTCCGCCGGTGCCAGCCTGAACGGGCCTGAAACGCAGAGGTTACTGCGGCTTCGTGCAACCAGGGCGGAAACATCCGGCACGCTCATTGCGATACCGTCGAGCGGAACATGAAGAAGCGGCCCTGGGGAGGAGAGATCGACGCCAGCACGGAGCCCCTACGCATGCTCTACGGCCTCTACTTCCTGACCTGCATGGTTGCGAACCCGACCCATTGCGTCATGCGGGTTCACCGCTTCAACGAAGACATCGTCACCCCGCAGCAATGCCTGTCGGTGGCCCAGCCGCAAATGGCGGCGTGGCAGAACGCCCACGGCGACCGCTGGCGCGTGGCCCGCTTCCGCTGCGGCTCGCCCCCGCGGGATGACGGGACGCGGATCTGATCCTCCGCATCCCGCTCTTGTCTCAGGCCGGCTCGGCCGGCTTCGCGACGGTGCCCGCCAGCGCCGCCGCGACGGCGCGGGCAAAGGCCACCGGGTCGCGCGGCGTATCGCCGTCCTGAACGCGGGCGAGGTCGAGCAACGTCCCGGCCTCGGCCTTCAGATCCGCGCCGGCCTCGGCCCGCTCGTTGAGCGAACGGATCAGGGCGTGGCGCGGGTTGATCTCCAGGATCGGGGCGGAACCGCCGAAACCGCGGCCGGCCCGGCGCAGCAGGCGCTGCATCTGGAGGTCCGGCCCCATGCCGGAGGCGGCGAGCACCACGGCGCTGTCGACGAGTCGGTCGGTGGTCCGCACGTCGGACACGTCCGGCTCCAGCGCGAGCTTGAGGGCGGCGACGAGCGTGTCGAGCGCGGGCGCCTCCTCGGCCGTCTCACCCTCGGGCTTGAGCTTGGCGAGGTCGGCCGAGCCCTGCGTGACCGAGCGCAGGGGCTTGTCCTCGAACTTGCCCAACTGCTCCGGCCAGAACGCATCGACGTGGTCGGAGAGCAGCAGAACCTCGACGCCGCGGGCGCGAAAACCTTCGAGCTGGGCGGAGTTCTTGAGCGCCTCCACGTCGTCGGCGGCAAGGTAGTAGATCGCCTCCTGCTCCGGCTTCATCCGCGAGACGTAGTCGGGCAACGAGGTCCAGCCACCTTCCGTCGAGGAGCGGAAGCGCAGCAGCGGCGCGATCTCGGCGCGGCGCTCGAAATCCTCGTAGATGCCTTCCTTCAGCACCGGCCCGAAGTTCTCGAAGAACTTCTGGTATTCGTCCGCCTTCTCCGCGTTCTTCGAGCGGCTCGACAGCTCGTTGATGACGCGGGTGGTCACGGCGCGGCGGATCTTCTGCAGCGTCGGCGTCGATTGCAGCATCTCGCGGGAGACGTTGAGCGGCAGGTCGTCGGTATCGACCACGCCGTGGACGAAGCGCAGCCAGTTCGGCAGCAACTCGGCCTCGTCGGTGATGAACATGCGCCGCACGTGCAGCCGCACCTTCGAGCGCCGGTCGTCCTCCACCGGCATGAACGGCTTCATGCTCGGCACGAACAGGAGGCCGGTGAATTCGAGCGCGCCCTCCGCCCGCCAGTGCAGGGTCGCCCAGGGTTCGTCGAAGCCGTGGCTGACGGTGCGGTAGAACTCCTTGTACTGCTCCTCGGTGATCTCGGATTTCGGCTTGCGCCAGAGCGCAGTGCCGCGGTTGGCCGCCTCCTCCTTGCCCTCTTCATCGCGGATCGCGATCGGCACGGCGATGTTGTCGGCCCATTTGCGCACGACGTGGTCGAGCCGGTAGCTCTCCAGATACTCGTCGGCGTCCTCCTTCATGTGGAGCACGATGTCGGTGCCGGGCTGCTCGCGGCTCGCCGGCTCAAGCGTGTAGCTGCCCTTGCCGTCGGAGGCCCAGCTCCAGGCCTCGTCCGAGCCCGCCCGGCGCGAGGTGACGGTGACGCGGTCGGCCACCATGAAGGCGGAGTAGAAGCCGACGCCGAACTGGCCGATCAGGCTCGGGCGCTGGTCCTCGCCGCTTTCCGCCGCCCGCTCGCCGAGCGCCTGCGAGAAGGCGCGGGTGCCCGAACGGGCGATGGTGCCGAGGTTCTGCGCCAGATCCTCCTTGCTCATGCCGATCCCGGCGTCCGAGATCGTGAGCGTGCGCGCCGCCTTGTCGGGGGCGATCAGCACCCGGGCATTGGAAGGGAGCGCCAGGGCCTCGTTGGTCAGCGCCTCGAAGCGGCGCCGGTCGGTCGCGTCGGCGGCATTGGCCACCAACTCGCGCAGGAAAATCTCGCGGTCGGAATAGAGCGCATGGACGACGAGGTCCAACAGGCGCCCGACCTCGGCACCGAATTCGTGCCGCTCTACCGTCTCGCTCAAAGGCCACTCTCCCCGTCTGGCGTGCCGCACCGGAACCCCCGCGCCGATGCGGCGGGTGTTCGGTGGAACACGCGAAAAAGCGGGGGCGATATGCCCATGGCGAGACGGCAATTCAATCGCCGCGGGCGTATGTCGGCGGCGAAATTGTCGCGGTTCAGGCCGCCAAAGCCGTCGGCGATGCCGCGCTCACGGCCGGCGCGGACTCGATGCGTTGGTGCACGGTGTCGAACGCGGTGCGGATCGCTGTCACCGCATCCTCGACGGCGACCAGAGCGGCGAGCTGCATATTGCCCGGAACTTCGCCGACGCGGCGCGTCGCGAAGACAATGGAATGCTCGAGCCGCAACAGCTCTTCCTCGGCACTCGCACCGGAAAGATGAGACAAACGCTGAAGCGCGGCCTCCAGAGCATGGCGCAAGACAAGTGTTCTCACACGATCCTGAAGGATCGCCCGTTCGTTCTGCTTCATGTGCGGAGATACCTGCCGATTCGCGAGGGCGATCATGTCATCCCGCCCGCATCGGCGCAGTTCCTTTTCTGCAACATTTGCTGAAAGGCAGAGGTGCAGCCCGGAACCATTCCGGCGTTTCGATAATCCGCTCGGCTCCGACGCATCCTGAGCGCGCATCCGGAGCCACCTGCGATCCTGCAAGAGCCGATCGCGCGGCCGGGGAATGCCGGGGGTGCGCCGTGGCGGCGCGCGCGGCAGTTGCCCTTCACGCCGACGCGTGGTCCTGATCGGGCCTCTCGGCCCGTCCGATCTCAGGTTTCGTCAGAGTCCGTCATGCCCGACACGCCCGTCTTCGCCAATGCGGCCGTCGCCGCCCCCCACGCGCTGGCGGCGACCGCCGGCCAGAACGTGCTGGCGCAGGGCGGCAACGCCATCGAGGCGATGGTCGCCATGGCCGCCGCCATCGCGGTGGTCTACCCGCACATGAACGGCATCGGCGGCGACGGCTTCTGGCTGATCCGCGAGCGGAACGGCCGCGTGCGCGGCATCGAGGCCTGCGGCCCGGCCGGCCGGCTCGCGACCCGCGCCCGCTACCGCGAGAAGGAGCTCGAGGCGATCCCCTCCCGCGGCCCCGACGCGGCCGTGACGGTGGCCGGCACCATCGGAGGCTGGCGCCTCGCCCTCGACATGGCGCACGCCTTCGGCGGCCGGCTCCCCCTCGACACGATCCTCGCCGACGCCATCCGCCACGCCCGCCAGGGGTGCCCGGTCTCGGCCTCGGAGGCGCGCTACGTCCCGAAGGAGCTCGACACGCTCCACGACGCGCCGAATTTCGCCGCGACCTATCTCGATGACGGCAAGCCCTACGCGGCGGGCGCGATCCGGGCGCAGCCGAAGCTCGCCGACACCCTGGCCCAGCTCGCCCATGCCGGGCTCGACGACTTCTACCGGGGCGATATCGGCCGAGAGATCGCCAGCGACTTGGAACGTCTCGGCGCCCCCGTCACCCGAGCCGACCTCGCCGCCTACGCCGCCAAGGAGCGGGCGCCCCTGACGCTGCGGCGGCGCGACGCCACACTCTACAACTTCCCGCCGCCGACCCAGGGCCTCGCGGCGCTGATCATCCTCGGGATCTTCGACCGGCTGAAGATCGCCGAGCCGGAGAGCACCGCGCATTATCACGGGTTGATCGAGGCGACGAAGCGCGCCTTCGCCATCCGCGACCGCTTCGTCACCGACTTCGACCGCCTCACGGGCGACCCGGCCGCCTTCCTCGATCCGAAGCGCCTCGACCGCGAGGCCGCGCTGATCGACATGCGGCGTGCGGCGAGCATCCCGGTCCGCTCGGGCGAGGGCGACACCGTCTGGATGGGCGCGATCGACAACGAGGGCATGGCCGTCTCCTTCATCCAGTCGGTCTACTGGGAATACGGCTCCGGCACGGTGCTGCCGGGAACCGGCATCTGCTGGCAGAACCGTGGCATGTCGTTCTCGCTCGATGCCAACGCCGTGAACCCGCTGGAGCCGGGCCGGCGCCCGTTCCACACCCTGATCCCGGCTTTGGCCGCCTTCGACGACGGCCGAGTCATGTCCTACGGCTCCATGGGCGGCGACGGGCAGCCGCAGTTCCAGGCGCAGATCTTCACCCGCTACGCCGATTACGGGATGTCGGTGGCCGATGCGGTCGACGCGCCGCGCCTGCTCTACGGCCGCACCTGGGGCGCAGAGTCGCTGAGCGTGAAGGTCGAGGACCGGTTCGATCCGGCCTGTATCGCGGCGCTCAAGCGGATGGGGCACGACATCGAGGAACTGGGCGGCGCCTATATCGACTCGCTGGGTCATGCCGGCATGCTGGTGCGCCACCTCAAGAACGGGCGGATCGAAGCGACGCACGATCCGCGCTCCGACGGCGGCGCGGCGGGGCTTTGAGCTGAGACGCGGCTTGCCCCGCTGACAATGCAAGCTACCCTCCCGCCGAAGTCCGACCGACAAGCGGGCGCGACGGGAGGCTCCGCCTTGTCCCACTTCATCAACGACCGTGCCGGGCTCGTCACCGACGCCATCGACGGGCTGGTCGCGGGCAGCGGCGGTGCGCTGGCCCGGCTCGACGGCTACCCCGAGATCCGCGTCGTGCTGCGGGCCGAGCCCGAGTCCGGCAAGGTCGCCGTAATCTCCGGCGGCGGCTCGGGGCACGAACCGGCCCATGCCGGCTTCGTCGGGCCGGGGCTGCTCGCGGCGGCGGTGTGCGGCGACGTGTTCGCCTCCCCTTCCGTCGATGCGGTGCTTGCCGGCATCCTGGCTGTGACGGGCGAGGCCGGCTGCGTCCTCGTCGTGAAGAACTATGCCGGCGACCGCCTGAATTTCGGCCTCGCCGCCGAGCGCGCCCGTGCGCTGGGCCGCCGGGTCGAGACCGTGCTGGTGGCCGACGACATCGCCCTGCCGGACGCGGCCCAGCCGCGGGGGCTCGCCGGCACGCTCCTCGTCCACAAGGCCGCGGGCCATGCTGCCGCCTCCGGCGCGCCGCTCGCCGAGGTGGCGGCTTTGGCCCGGCGCACGGCCGGCGCGGTGCGCACCCTCGGAATCGCCGTCTCCACCGCGACGATACCAGGCTCGAAACCGGAGCCGCGCCTGAACGAAGGCCAGGCGGAACTCGGCCTCGGCATCCACGGCGAGCCCGGCATCGAGCGCATTGATTTACCCCGCGCCGACGCCCTCGCCGAACGCATGGCCGCGCGCTTTGCCGCCCCCATTGCGGGGGCCGAGAGGCTGGCGCTCCTCGTCAACAATCTCGGCGCGACCACGGCCCTGGAGATGGCGGTGCTGACGAAGGCGGTGCTCGCGACCGACCTCGGACGGCGGGTGCGGCTGCTCCTCGGCTCCTCCCCGGCCATGACCGCGCTCGACATGCACGGCGCCTCCCTCACCTTCCTGGCGCTGGACGACACCATCGAGGCCGCCCTTCTCTCCGAGACACCGGTCGCCGCCTGGCCGAACGCCCGAATCTTACGCGAGCCGATCGTCCGGCCGCTGCCGGAGGGGCTGGCCGGCGGGCCTGCACCGGCCCCGTCGCGGGATGCCAGCGTCGCCGCGCGGATCGAGGCGGTGGGCCAGGCGCTGATCGCGGCGGAGGCCTCGCTCAACGCTCTCGACGCGCGAGTGGGTGACGGCGACACCGGCTCGACCTTCGCCGAGGGTGCGCGCGCCGTGCTGGCCGGTCTCGACCGGCTGCCCCAGGCCGAGCCCGCCGCCCTGTGCCGGGCTTTGGGCGAGCGCCTCGGACGCGCTACCGGCGGGTCGAGCGGCGTGCTGCTCTCGATCTTCTTCACCGCCACAGGCGCAGCGCTCGCCGAGGGTGCTGACTGGCCGGCAGCCTGCGCCGCCGACGTCGCGCGGGTGCGCGAAATCGGCGGCGCCGGCCCCGGCGACCGCACGATGCTCGACGCGGCGATTCCGGCGATCGAGGCGCTGGCAACCTCCGGCCTCGGCGCAGCGGCGCGGGCCGCCCGCGCAGGCGCCGAGGCAACCGCCGGGATGGAGCGTGCCAGGACCGGCCGCTCCAGCTACCTCGCCGGCCGCGACCTGAAGGGCCACCCCGATCCCGGCGCGGTTGCGGTGGCGATCGCCTTCGAAGCACTGGCTGCGGACGTCACGTGAGTGGAGCGACCATGAGCACCCCGAACCAGGACCAGAGCGACTACTGGAACGGCGAGGTCGGGCAACGCTGGGCCCTCTACCACGAGGCGCTCGACACGGCTTTCGCGCCCTTTACCCAGGCCCTGTTCGCCCGCGCCGCGCTCACGCCCGACATCCGCGTGCTCGATATCGGCTGCGGGGCGGGCGACACCGCGCTCCACGCGGCGAGGCAGGTCGGGAGCGGCGGCCACGTCACCGCCGCCGACCTGTCCGAGCCGCTGCTGGCCGTCGGCCGCGAGCGGGCGGCGCGGGAGGCGCCGGGCGCCGCCCCGATCGATTGGCTTCGGGCCGACGCCCAGGATCATGCCTTCGGCGCCCGCTTCGATCACGCCCTCTCCCGCTTCGGCATCATGTTTTTTGAGGATTCCGCTGCGGCCTTCGCCAACATCCGCCATTCTCTTGCTCCGGGCGGACGGATGAACTTTCTGTGCTGGCGAAGCATGGCGGCGAACGCCTGGGTCACCCTTGCGCGGGATGCGGTGCTGCCGATCCTGCCCGAGGCCGAGGCACCGCAGCCGGGCGCGCCGGGCCCCTTCCGCTTCGCCGAGCCGGAGACGCTTCTGCCTCTTCTTGAGGCAGCCGGTTTTCACGCCGTCGAATGCGAGCCCGTGGATCGGATGATGCGGGTTGGCGATACCCCTGAGGCAGCGGCCGACTTCGTGGCGACCCGCGGCCCCATCGCTCGCTTGCTGCGCGAGCGGGAGCCGGCCGTGAAGGACGCTGCCTCGAAAATCATCACGGAGCTTTTCCGAGGCCGCTTCGGGTCCGGCCCGGTGGAACTCGGCGCCGCCTGCTGGCTCGTCACTGCGCGAACCTGAGGTTCTTCTTTGGCACGCCCCTTGCCATGGCCCAGTGCCGGAAGGGAGTGAATGATGCATACAATTTCCGATCGGACGCGGTGGATCCAGCTCGGGCTCGGTCTCCTCGTCATGATGACGATCTCCAGTCCGCAATATGTCTGGACGCTGTTCGTGAAGCCGTTCCAGGCGACCACCGGCGCGAGCCTCGCCGCCGTGCAGGTCGCCTTCACGATGCTGATCGTGCTTCAGACGTTCTTCTCGCCGGTGCAGGGCTGGCTGATCGAGCGCTTCAGCGCCAAGGCGATGATCGCGCTCGGCGCCGCCCTGTCGGGGCTGGGCTGGGTCGCGGCCTCCTACACCGACACGCTGTGGGGCCTCTACGCGACCTACGGCCTGCTCTGCGGGCTGGGCACCGGCATCGTCTATGTCGGCGTGGTCGGCCTGATGGTGCGCTGGTTCCCTGAGCGGCGCGGCTTCGCGGCCGGCGTCGTGGCGGCGGGCTACGGCATGGGCGCCATCGCCACCACCTTCCCCATCACCGACATGATCGCGGGCTCGGGCTACCGCCACACGCTTTTCGTGTTCGGCGCGGTCATGGCCGTGATCGGTGTCGCGGCAGCGCTCGGCCTGCGCACGCCCAAGGCCGGCGAGACCCCCGCCATCCCCGCCGACAAGGTGGCGAGCGCCGCCCGCGACGTGGCCCCGGCCCAGATGCTGAAGACCCCGCTGTTCTGGCTGATGTTCGCCATGATGGCGATGATGTCGACCGGCGGCCTGATGGTGGTCGCGCAGTTCTCCGCCTTCGCCAAGGAATTCGGCGTCGCCGACGCGATGGTGTTCGGCTTTGCAGCCCTCCCTTTCGCACTCACCTTCGACCGGATCACCAACGGCCTGACGCGGCCCTTCTTCGGCTGGGTCTCCGATCATGTCGGCCGCGAGAACACCATGGCGGTGGCCTTCGCGCTCGAAGCCGTCGCCATCGGCCTGCTGCTGATGTTCCGTGAGAACGCCTACGCCTTCGCCCTGCTCTCGGGCGTCGTGTTCTTCGCCTGGGGCGAAATCTTCTCGCTGTTCCCCTCCACCCTCACCGACACCTTCGGCACCAAGCACGCCACCACGAACTACGGCTTCCTCTACATGGCCCAGGGCGTCGGCTCGCTGCTCGGCGGTCCCGTGGCCGCGCTGATCCACGATGCGGTCGGAAGCTGGGTGCCGGTCTTCGGCATCGCCATCGGCCTCGACCTCGTGGTGGCGGCACTCGCGTGGTTCGTGCTCAAGCCCGCCCGCCGCGCCTATCTCGGCGTGCCCGGACCGGCCGTGCCGGACGTCGCCCTGCCGCTCGCTGCCCGTCCGGCGGCGGGCTGAGGCGCAGCCCGCTCCCAGCCCCTGGCCGTTCAGGCCGGGGGCGCGTAACGAAGTCCGCGAGACGGCTCCCGTCATCGCGGACTTCTTGCATGCAATCGACCCTGTGGCAGCCGCTGCCATGACGGCGCCGTCCCGTGAGCCTGATCACGCACCATGGCTCGCCATCGTCGGCATCGGCGAGGACGGGCGGGCGGGCCTCTCGCCTTCCGCCGCCGCCGCTATCGATGCGGCGGAGGTGGTCTATGGCGGGCGCCGCCACCTCGCCCTGGCGGCGCCGCTGGCCGCCGAGACCCGGCCCTGGCCGAGCCCGATCGACACGGCCTATCCCGGCATCCTGGCGCGGCGCGGCCGGCCGACCTGCATCCTCGCCACAGGCGACCCCTTCCATTACGGCATCGGCGCCGAACTCGCCCGGCGGGTGCCGGCGCACGAGATCCGCGCCTTCCCGCAGCCCTCCGCCTTCAGCCTCGCCGCCGCCCGGCTCGGCTGGTCGCTGCCCGAGACGGCGTGCCTCACCCTGCACGGGCGCGACCTGTTCGGCATCGTGCCGCATCTCCAGCCCGGCGCCCGCATTCTCGCCCTGTCCTGGGACGGCGCGACGCCCGCGGCGGTCGCGCATCTCCTGGCCGAGCGCGGGCTCGGTGGTTCGCAACTGACCGTGCTCGAAGCCATGAGCGGCCCGAACGAGCGGGTTCGCGAGGCGCGGGCGGAAAATTTCGCCTTGAGCGAGATCGCCGCCCTCAACACCCTCGCGGTCGCGGTGGAAGCGGCGCCCGGCGCCCGGATCGTCCCGCTGAGCCCCGGTCTCGCAGACACGTGGTTCGAGAATGACGGCCAGCTCACCAAGGCCGAGATCCGCGCGGTGACGCTCGCGGCCCTGCGCCCGCGGGCCGGCGAGACCCTGTGGGATCTCGGGGCCGGCGCCGGCTCGGTCTCGATCGAGTGGTGCCTGCGCCATCCCGCCAACCGCGCCGTCGCGGTCGAGCGCCGACCGGACCGGGCCGAGCGGATCGCCCGCAACGCGCGGGCGCTCGGCGTCGGCCCCCGTGTGCAGGTCGTCGTCGGCGGCTCGCACGCGTCGCTGCCCACCCTCCCCTCCCCTTGGGCGGTCTTCGTCGGCGGCGGTGTCGCCGAGCCCGGCCTGCTCGCCGCGTGCCGCGATGTGCTCCCGCACGACGGCCGCTGCGTTGCCAACGCCGTCACCCTGGAGGGCGAGGCCGCCCTGCTCGCGGCCTTCGCGCAAGCCGGCGGCGCCCTGCGGCGGCTCTCCGTCGCCCATGCCGTGCCGGTCGGCGGCCTCACCGGCTGGCGCCCGGCCATGCCGATCACCCAGTGGGTCTGGACGAAGCCGTGACGCCGCCCCGCCTCGTCGCCGGCATCGGTTTCCGCCGGGCCACGACGACCGCGGAGATCGTCGCGCTGCTGAACCGGGCACTTGCCGAGGCCGGGCTCGCATCCGAACAGCTGAGTGCCATCGCCACCGCCGCGGACCGGGCCGGCGAACCGGCAATCCGCGAGGCCGCCGCTGCCTTCGGCCTCGCGCCAACAGCGCTTGATGCGGCGACGCTGACGGGGGCCGATGCACGGGTCGTGACCCGCTCAGCGCGGATCGAGGCGAGCCGCGGGGTCGGCTCGGTGGCGGAGGCCGCGGCCCTGGCCTGCGCCGGCCCTGGGGCGCACCTCGTCTTGCCCCGCATCGCAAGCGCTGCCGCCACCTGCGCCCTCGCGCTCAGTCCGTCAGGATTTTCTTAACCGCAAAATCGCAACGCCCGACCGATGAAGGGAACCTTTCACGCGACCTGAGCCAAAACCGCACTGTACAGCAGGGAGGCGCGGGCAATGACGGACTTGTCGGTTCCCACCCTGCAGTTCACCGATTTCCTGGTCTTCGGCGCCTGTGCCGCGATCTTTCTCTGCGCGTGGCTGCTGAACCGGCAGAAGACCTACTTCCTCTGCTTCGGCGCGAGTTACGCAGTCTGCGCGACCATGGCCGTGTGGTTCGTGGATTTCGGTTATTACGGCAGCATCTGGTCGCCGTTCGGCTGGTCGCTCGCCGGGGCGGCCTTCTGGATCGGGCTTCGGCTCTTCGACGGACGCCCGGCGGTGACGGGGCCGATGATCGGCCTGTTCCTGCTCCCCACGGTCACGCATCTCGGGCTCACGCTCGCGGACGCCAGCCCCACCGCGGTCAATGCTGGCAGCACGATCGCCTACGCCATCCACGAGGCTGCGGCGGCCGTTTATGTCCTGCGAAGTTCACCGCGGCGATCCCCGCTGCGCCACCTGGTCGCCGGGGCCCTGCTCGCAATCGCGCTGGTGATCTGCCTGCCCCTGCTCCCGGTGTCCGAGCCGTCGGTCCGCCTGTCCGTCATCGCCATCTTCATCGTCGATCACATCACCTCCATCCTCCTCACCACGGCGATTCTCGCCCTGGAGGCGGAGCGGGCCTATGCCGCCGTCGCGCGGATGGCGCGGACGGATGCCTTGACGGGCGCACTGAACCGGCAGGGCCTCGCGTCCGAGACCGGGAGCGTGTCGGAGGCCGGCATCATCGTTGCGGACCTCGACCACTTCAAAGCGATCAATGACCGGTTCGGACATGCTGCGGGCGACGCGGTGTTGCGCGACTTCGCCGCGCGGGCGACCGCGCTCCTGCCCGAGGGCGGCCATCTCGCGCGGTTGGGCGGCGAGGAGTTCGGAATCGTGCTGCCGGGGCGCGATCACAACGCGACGACCTATCTCGCCGAACGTCTGCGCCGCGCGGTCGGCGGCGCGCCCATCGCCTGGAATGGATCGGCCGTTCCGATCACGGTAAGCATCGGCGTCGCGATGCTCGGGGCCGGCGAGGCGTTGAGCGAGAGCCTGGAGCGCGCCGACAAGGCTCTCTACGACGCCAAGTCCGACGGCCGGAACCGCGTCCGGGTCGCGTAAGCGCGGTGGCCCGAAGGAACGTAGAACGGGCACCGCTCACCGCCTCCGCCGCCTCCGCAACCCGCTCCTCAGCTTGTCCGGTCGCCTTGTGACACGCTGCCGATCCTCTCCGCCGCGAAGCGCTCACGGAGCCATGCGGCGGCAGGCCCGCAGGGCCGCTGCTTGTGCCAGACCAGTTCGAGGGCGATGGGCCAGTCGCCCTTGTCGAACTGCAGGTCCGGCGTGACGAGATCAGGTGCGGTGAGGGACGAGGCGATGACGTGATCGGTGACGAAAGCCCAGCCGATTCCGTGCTTCACCATCTCCAGGATCACCCAGTGGCTCTCGACCCACCACACCTCGGCCGCCACCCGCAGACGGCGCTTCTCCGGTCCGTCGCTGCGCGCGGCCACAAGGATCTGGCGGTGGCGCTTCAACTCCTCCCACTCCACCCGCGCCTTGGCGAGGGGGTGGTCGCGTCCGCAGACGAGCTTGAGCGGCACCCAGCCGATGGTCTGGAAGCCGAGTTCCGTCGGTAGGACCTCCTGGCGCCACATCACGCCGAGGTCGGCGGCGCCCGACTGCACCATGCGGCTGACATCCTCCATCAGCGGGAAGAGCAGTTCCAGTTCCACGAAGGGGAAGGCCTGAGCGAACTCGGCGAAGAGGGCGCCGAGCGCGTGCTCGGGGTAGAGCTCGTCGATGGCGACGACCAGCCGGTTCTCGACCCGCTGCTCCAGGCTGCTCGCCACGCCGATCAGGTGCTCGCGCCGGTCGAGCACCACGCGCGCCTCCAACAGCAGGCGCTCTCCTGCCGGTGTCAGCACCGGGTTCCGGCCCGTCCGGCTGAACAGCGCCAGCCCCAGATCGGTCTCGAGGTTGGCCACTTGCGTGCTGATGGCCGATTGCGCCTTCCGCAAAACACGGGCGGCGCCCGAGAACGACCCGGCCTCGGCCGCCGCCACGAAGGCCTGAAGCTGGTCGAGCGAGACGGCCATCCATCTGTTTTCCAGATATTTCCTAACTTGGCCCCATTGGTATCGCAGATAGAAGGCGGCGGACCAACCCAGATCGTCCGAGCCAAACCATGCGCACCACACGCGACCGTATCCGCCACGCCCTCCTGTTCGAGGCGTTCGGCCTTGCGCTCATCATCCCGTTCGGCACCGTGCTGTTCGGGCTGCACGCCTCCGACATGGGGGTGATCGGTGTGGGCAGCGCCATCACCGCGGCCGCGTGGAACTACGTCTACAATCTCGGCTTCGATCGAGCGATGCAGCGGTGGACCGGGCACACGCGCAAGAGCCTCGTTCTGCGGGTGGGGCACGCCGTACTGTTCGAAGCGGGGCTGCTCCTGATCCTGCTGCCGCCGATCGCTTGGTATCTCGGCATCAGCCTCGGCCAGGCCTTCGTCATGGATCTCGCGATCGCCGCCTTCTATGTGGCCTACGCCTTCGTCTTCAATCTGGCCTACGATCGGGCCTTCCCGCTGCCGGGCTGGGGCGAGGCCGCGGCGGCGTCCCGCTGAGCGGCTCCTCGGTCCCTTGCGGCGACCTCGATCATCGTCTCTCCCCAACGGCCGGTCCGATGCTGTAAGCGGGCGTCATGACCGTCCATTTCATCGGCGCCGGGCCGGGTGCTGCCGACCTCATCACCGTGCGCGGCCGCGACCGGATCGCCGCCTGCCCCGTCTGCCTCTATGCGGGCTCGCTGGTGGCGCCTGAGATCCTGTCGTGGTGCCCGGACGGCGCGCGCATCGTCGACACCGCGCCGCTCGATCTCGAAGCGATCATGGATGAGATCGGGCGCGCGCACGCCGCCGGCCAGGATGTGGCGCGGCTGCATTCCGGCGATCTCTCGGTCTGGAGCGCGCTGGCCGAGCAGACCCGCCGGCTCGACGCGCTTTGCATTCCCTACACCGTCACGCCGGGCGTTCCCTCGTTCGCCGCCGCCGCCGCCCTGCTGCGGCGCGAACTGACGGTGCCGGGTCTGACGCAATCGGTGGTGCTCACCCGCACCTCGGGCCGGGCGAGTCCGATGCCGGAGCGCGAACAGCTCTCCGCCTTCGCGGCCACCGGGGCGACGCTCGCGCTTCACCTCTCGATCCACGTGGTCGAGCCGACCTGCGCCGACCTCGTCCCGTTCTACGGAGCGGATTGCCCGGCGGCGGTGGTGTTCCGCGCGACTTGGCCCGACGAGCGGGTGCTGACCGGGACGCTGGCCACCCTCCCCGAGCAGGTGCGTGCGGAAAACATCGAGCGCACCGCGCTGATCCTGGTGGGGCCGGCGCTCGACCCATCGGACTTCCGCGAGAGCGCGCTCTACGCCCCCGATTACGACCGCCGCTTCCGCCCCCGCGGTGCGGTCGGCGTACGCGGCACACCGTCGAGCGAGGCCGCATCATGACCCCCGCTCCCGGCCTCCTCGTCGCGGCGCCGCGCTCCGGCTCCGGCAAGACCACGGTGACGCTCGCGCTGATGCGGGCTCTGCGCCGCCGCGGCGTGGCGATCCGCGGCGCGAAATGCGGGCCGGACTACATCGATCCCGCCTTCCACGAGGCGGCGACGGGCCTGCCCAGCCTCAACCTCGACAGCTTCGCCATGCCGGACGCGCTACTCGATGCCTGCGCGGGCCTGAGCGCGCTTGAGGCCGATCTCGTCGTGGCCGAGGGCTCGATGGGCCTGCATGACGGCATCGTCGCGGGCGAAGGCCGCACGGGCGCCAATGCCGACATCGCCGCGCGTTACGGCTGGCCGGTCGTCCTCGTGCTCGACGTGTCGGGGGCCGCGCAATCGGCGGCGGCCGTGGCGCTCGGCTGCGCGGCCTACGATTCGCGGATCCGGATCGCGGGCGTGATCCTCAACAAGGTCGCGAGCCCACGCCACCGCCGCCTGGTCGAGGCGGGGCTGTCGCGGGTGGGGCTGCCGGTGCTCGGCGCCTTCCCGCGCGAGGCGAATCTCGTCCTGCCCGAACGCCATCTCGGCCTCGTCCAGGCCGGCGAGACCGCCGACCTTCACGCCCGCCTCGACCGGCTCGCCGACCTCGCGGAAACCTCCCTCGACCTCGACGCGATTCTGGCCGTGGCCGGCGGGCACGCCCCCGTCGCCACCGAGGGCCTGCCGAGGCCGCCGGCGCAGCGGATCGCGGTGGCGCGGGACGCCGCCTTCTCGTTCCTCTATCCGCACATGCTGGCTGGCTGGCGCGCGGCCGGGGCCGAGATCGTGCCGTTCTCGCCGCTGGCCGACGAGGCGCCGGGGGCCGACTGCGACGCCTGCTGGCTGCCCGGCGGCTACCCCGAGCTGCATGCGGGCCGGCTCGCGGCGGCAGGCCATTTCCTCGGCGGCCTACGGGACTTCGCGCAGACCCGGCCGGTCCACGGAGAGTGCGGCGGCTACATGGTTCTGGGCGAGAGCCTGGAGGATGCGGACGGGCTCACCCATCCGATGTGCGGCCTGCTGCCGGTCGCGACCTCGTACCGGCGGCGCAAGCTCCATCTCGGCTACCGCGTCGCGCATCTCCTCGACGACGGGCTGCTCGGCATCGCCGGCACGCGCCTCGTCGGGCACGAATTCCATTACGCGAGCGAACTCACGCCCGCGCCGGGGGACGATCTCGCACTCGCGCGGGTGACGGATGCGGAAGGGGTGCCGCTCGGCCTCGCCGGCCACCGCCGGGGCCGTGTCACGGGCAGCTTCTTCCACCTGATCGCCGGAACGGCGGACACGTGACGCGGGCCGGCGGCGATGCCGGCCCGACGCCTTCAGCTCGGACGCGTCTCGACGGCGTCGACGACTTCCGGGTCCTTCTTGCGGCCGAGGCGGGCGGCGCTGCGCACGATCGCCAGAACCTCGCGGCGCATCTGATCGTCCTCGATCGTCGCGAAGGCGCGCAGCAGATCGACGGCCCCGTGCGCGCGCAGGAAGCCGAACACCTCCGTCTGTTCCTGGGCGGCGGCGCCGTCGCCTTCCTCGAAGAAGGCGGAGACCGGAACTTCGAGCAGACGGGCGATCTCGCGCAGGCGCCCGGCGCCGACGCGGTTCTGGCCCTTCTCGTATTTCTGGACCTGCTGGAAGGTCACACCCACCGCGGTCCCGAGTGCGGTCTGGCTCAGTCCGCGCGCCTTGCGCAGCGCGGTGATCCGGAGCCCGACGAGGCGGTCGACATCGGTTGTCTGTTTCGGCATCATCTTACGGCACGGTCCCTGTTCGATGTCGCGGACCGACCCAAGGACCTCAGGTCGGCAGCGCTTGAGCCTCAGCCAGCGTCTTCGGGCATCTCGAAACGCTTCTACTACCGGAACAGGTCAGGCAGATGCGTTTTGGATGCCCTCGTATCGCAGGGTTTTAGCCTAGCCGCAGCATCACCATGAAGTGCATACACAATGCAAGAGCCTACCTGTTTTCGGATGAAAGTTTTCAGTTTTCCGGCAAGTTTACGTTCATCAGCCGTTCCTGAGGCCAAACCGGCAACTCCGTCCGGAGTTTGGTAGGATTTCACACGAATGCGCTGATGCGGGACCATCCGTACCCTGGTCGGCGCGGATGGTCCCGCCTCAGGCTACGAGCCGAACTACGTAGAGTTATCATCTGCGGGGGGTCGCATTGAGGCCTGCTCGCCCAGATCGGGAGCGTCACGGCATGTTCATCGCAATGAACCGGTTCAAGGTCGTCAAGGAATCGGCAGAGGACTTCGAGCAGGTTTGGCTCGGACGCGACAGTCACCTCGGCGAGATGGAAGGCTTCGTGGAGTTCCATATGCTCAAGGGGCCGGAGGCCGAGGACCACATCCTCTACGCCTCGCACACGGTCTGGCGCTCGCGCGCCGATTTCGAGTCGTGGACCCGCTCGGAACAGTTCCGCAAGGCGCATGGCCGGGTGCCCGGCACTAAGCCGCTCTATCTCGGCCACCCGCAATTCGAGGGCTTCGAGTCGATCCAGACCCTCGCTCGTCCGCAGAACGAGCAGGCCGCCTAACCGCCATCCCGAGCGCCTCGTCCCGGAGATCGGATCCGGGGCGAGGCGCTCATTCGTTGCCCTCGTCCGGTGTGAGGAAAATCGACCGGGGGCGTTGCGAGGCGATGCTCCGGGCGGATGCGCACTCGCCCGGCCGTGATCCTACCGCAGCCGCGGCAGGAACACCGCCATCAGCCCGAGTGCGGGGAGGAAGGCGCAGAGATCGTAGACCCGCTCGATGCCGACATGATCGGCCATTTCCCCGAGCAGCGCGGCGCCGAGGCCGCCCATGCCGAAGGCGAAGCCGAAGAACAGGCCGCCGACGAGCCCGATCCGCCCCGGCAATAAGTCCTGTGCATAGACGAGGATCGCCGGCATAGCGGAGGCCAGAATCAGTCCGATCGGCACCGAGAGGGCCACCGTCCAGAACAGATTCACGTGCGGCAGGGCGAGCGAGAACGGCAGCACCCCGAGAATCGAGAGCCAGATCACGAGCTTGCGCCCGAAGCGGTCCCCAATGGGTCCACCGAGAATCGTGCCCGCCGCCACCGCACCGAGGAAGACGAACAGGTAGACCTGCGCGAGTGCCACCGGCACGCCGAAACGGTGGATCAAGTAGAACGTGTAATAGGAAGAAAAACTCGCCATGTAGAAGTATTTGGAGAAGACCAGTCCCAGCAGGATCGCGATCGTCGCGACGATCCGCGCGCGGTTGAGGCGGCCGGATGCGGCACCCGTGCCGTTCCGGGCCGTTCGCGGCGTCGCGGCGAGCCGCTGCGCGTACCAGCGGCCGACCGTACCGAGCACGAGGATGCCGGCGAGCGCGGCGAGGCAGAACCACGCGACGCTGCCCTGGCCATGCGGCACCACGATGAAAGCCGCGAGCAATGGCCCGAGCGCCGTGCCGGCATTGCCGCCGACCTGGAAGACCGATTGCGCCAGACCGTAGCGGCCGCCCGAGGCGAGCCGCGCCACCCGGCTCGCCTCGGGATGGAAGATGGCGGAGCCGAGCCCGATCAGCGCCGCGGCGGCGAGCAGGGCGCCGTAGACCGAGGCCACCGACAGAAGGGCGAGCCCGGCCAGGGACAGCACCATGCCGGCAGCCAGCGAGTAGGGCAGCGGACGCCGGTCTGTGTAGAGACCGACGCCCGGTTGAAGCAGCGAAGCCGTCCCCTGGAACACGAAGGTGATGAGGCCGATCTGCCCGAAATCGAGGTGGAAGCCCGCCTTGAGCAGGGGATAGAGCGCCGGCAGAAGCGACTGCACGAGATCGTTGAGGAGGTGCGAGAGGCTGAGGCCGAGGAGCACCGCCAGGGCCGGGGAGGCCTGTGCGCGCGCCTGGGCCGGCGCCGTCACCGCGACCTCGGGCGAGCCGGGCAATCCTGGATTCTCAATCGCTTCGGCTCTCATGCCGCACTCCGTCCGGACGGCAGTCCGCAGTGCTGACCGGACGGCCCTTCCGCATTGATTTGTTCAAAAAATAAGTGCTGATCTTTCAAGGCCTCGCAGCGCGATGCCACCGATTCCCTCGTAGAAAACCCGTCTTTCGTTCCACATCGGCCGCCGATCGTATCCAGGGGATCGATTGGGGGCCGTTCCGCGTTCGGCCCGCACACCGTGACGGGACCGGCCTTCCGGAGAATCGGTCCAAGGATCGGTCATCCGGAAGGCCGAGCTTTCGTTCGTCGGTTCGTATGTCAGTCCCGTTTGGCCCGAGCAACGGCACCGGCACGCATCCGGTGCGCGGCTTGCGCGGGGAGCCGCAGAACCGGGCGCGGCGACCGAAAACGTCCCGCGTCGGGACACTTCAAAGCCCCAGGGCAGTACAACGCGGGACACATGTTTCACGAGCGCCCCCCTCAGCAGTACCAGCGGCTGCCCGATGATGGGGTGAGCCGCTCCGTCTGGGCCTCGCTTCTGCCGCGTCGGCGGCGCATGGCCCTACGCGTGGGCATCTCGGCCTCGCTGCTTGCGGCCGATCTCGTGGCGATCTTCGCGGTCGGCTTCGCGGTGGATGCGACCTACCACGCCTATCTCGGCGACGGGGAACTGATCCCGCTCGCCAACAGCATGAACCTTCAGACGGCCGGCTTCCTGTCCCTGATCGTCGTGCTGACCAACCTCGCCCGCGGCGAGTACAGCATCGAGCGCTGCCTGTCGCAGACGCCGCATCTGCAGCGCCGGGCGACGCTCTGGCTCATGGCCTGGGCCGTCGCCCTGCTGATCGGCTTCGCGACGAAGACGACACAGGACTTCTCCCGCGTCGCCTCGGTCGCCTTCTTCCTCGCCGGCTTGCCGGTCACGATCCTCGTCCGCGCGGCGACGGTGGCGCTGGTGCGCCGCAGCAGCACCTCCGGCTCGCCCTCCGCCAGCCGGGTCCACCTCGTCGGCTACGAGGAGGATGTGACGAACTTCTACGCCAACAACGATGTCGAGGCGCTGGGATTGCGCATCGTCGGGACGAGCTACCTGCGCCGCCCCGAGCCCACATCCGGCATGGGGAACGCGGAGACCTTGCTCGCCGAGGATCTCGACCTCGCGGTCTCGGTGGTGCGGTTCCTGCGGCCCGACGACGTGTTCGTGCTGGTGCCGTGGTCGGAGCCCGCCGACATCGAGCGCTGCATCGATGCCTTCCTGCGGGTGCCGGCCGCCCTGCATCTGCGGCCCGGCACGATGATGGACCGCTTCCCCGATCTGCAGGTCGCCCGGGTCGGCCGGCTCTCGGGCATCAATATCGGCCGACGTCCGCTCTCGGTCGGCGAGATCCTGCTCAAGCGCGCCTGCGACGTGACGCTGGCCGGGATCGGGCTGCTGATGCTCGCGCCCCTGTTCATCGCGCTCGCGGTCCTGATCAAGCTCGACAGTCCCGGACCGGTCTTCTTCCGGCAGCGGCGCTACGGCTTCAACCAAGAGGCCTTCGGCGTCTTCAAGTTCCGTAGCATGAAGGCCGCCCCCGACGCCCCCTTCCGGCAGGCCTCGCGCAACGACGATCGCATCACCCGCGTCGGCGCCCTGCTGCGCCGGACCAATCTCGACGAGCTGCCGCAGCTCCTGAACGTGATCCGGGGCGACATGTCGCTCGTCGGCCCCCGGCCGCACGCCCTGGCGCATGACCGCAGCTTCGAGCGCCGCATCGCGCTCTACGCCCGCCGCCACAACGTGAAGCCGGGCATCACCGGTTGGGCGCAGGTGAACGGCTTTCGCGGCGAGACCTCGACCGACGCCGCGATGGAGAACCGCGTCCAGGCCGACCTGCACTACATCGACAACTGGTCGCTCTGGCTCGACATCACGATCCTGTTCCGGACGATCGCCTCGCCGCGCGCCTACCGCAACGCGTGCTGATCGCTACGCGCGACCCGCCTCGTCCGGCAACGCGTCGCCGCGCCCGCGACAGGCGCCGCACTCCCCCTCGACCTCTAGAATCCGGCTCGTCGGGGTGAAGCCGGCCCCAGCCAGCGTCTGGTCGAGAGCGCTCTCGACGGCCGGGGCGGTCATCTCGTCGATGCCGCCGCAGGTGCGGCAGATCAGGAAGACGAGGCCCGCCCCCGCGCCGTGCTCGTGCCCGCACGAGACGAAGGCGTTGCGGCTGGAGATGCGGTGGACCAAGCCCTGCTCGGTGAGGAAATCGAGCGCGCGATAGACCGACACCGCCGCGACCCGGCGCCCGGGGGCGCTCATCCGCTCGGCGATGTCGTAGGCACCCAGCGGCTTGTGCTCCGCCGCCACCGCCGCGAGCACGTCCCGCCGCAGACGCGTGAACTGCAAGGCGCGCGCCTGGCAGAGCCGCTCAGCCCGCTCGATCACGTCCTCGACCGAGACGGCAGGCCCGCCGCAGCCGGATGCGCCATGACCGTGATGGTCATGCGCGTGCCCGTCCCCGTCGCCCTGGCCGTGCTCCTGCTGCGCGTGACCGCGCATCCCGACCTCCCCGGTCTCGGCGCCCGGTGTCGCCGCTTATCGTTGCCGCTCGTCTCGACACTCGGCACGGGCCGATTGAACTCGGCCCATGTTACAGTGTATCAGCCCGTCCAAGATAGGCGTCCGGCCGCAATCGGGCAACGAGGCGGGCAACGGCACGGGCTACATCATCCCGGCCTCCGCGACACCGCCCGCGCCGGTCCATCCTCGGAGATCCCATGACCCGTGCCGGCGGGACCGTCCGCCTCCCGCGCCGCTCGCTGTTCCGCAGCGGGGTCGGCCCTCGTCTCGCGGCCGCCCTCATCCTGTCGAGCCTGCTCTGGGCCGTGATCCTGTGGGCCAAATCGTGAGCGGCGAGGCGGTGCGCGCAGGCGCCATCCGGTTCCGGGGCCTGACGCTCGGCTACGACCGGCATCCGGCGGTTCACCATCTCGACGGCACCATCGCGCCCGGCGACCTGCTCGCCGTGGTCGGACCGAACGGCGCCGGCAAGTCGACCCTGCTGAAGGGCATCGTCGGCGAGATCCGCCCGCTCGACGGGAGCGTCGAGGCGGGGCCGCGCTCCGGCGCCATCGCCTACCTGCCGCAGGCCGCCGAGATCGATCGCAGCTTCCCCTTGAGCGTTCTCGACCTCGTGGCGATGGGGCTGTGGCGCCCGCTCGGCGCGTGGCGCAGCCTCACTCGCCAGCGCAGCCGCCTGATCGAGGCGCTCGCGGCGGTCGGGCTCAACGGCTTCGAGGACCGACCGATCGGCACCCTCTCCGGCGGGCAGTTCCAGCGCGCCCTGTTCGCCCGGCTGATCCTGCAGGACGCGCGGATCATCCTGCTCGACGAGCCCTTCACGGGCATCGACGAGCGCACCACCGCCGACCTGCTCACCCTGATCCGCGGCTGGCACCGCGAGGGCCGGACCGTGGTCGCAGCCCTGCACGACCTCGGTCAGGTGCGCGCGCATTTCGCCTCGACCCTCGTTCTGGCCCGCCGTCCCATCGCCTGGGGGCCGACGCGCGAGGTGCTGACGCCGCCGGTGCTGGCCCGGGCGCTGCGCCTATCGGAAGCCTGGGACGAGGCGGCCGCGATCTGCCGCCATGACGCACACGAGCATGACGCGCACGAGGCGCATCATGGGACGGAGCACGGCGGCTCCGCGGAGTCGCAGGCTCCGGGGCACAGCCACAGCCACGATCATCACGAGCACGGCCATCATGATCACGAGCACGGCCATCATGATCACGACCATGGCCGCGCGCATCACGGGGCCGTCTCGTGACGCTTGCCGATCTGCTTGATTTCCTGATCGGCCCCTTCGTCGAGTTCGGCTTCATGCGCCGGGCGCTCGCCGGGTGCCTCGCCCTGTCGCTGTCGGCGCCGCCGCTCGGCGTCTTCCTGATGCTGCGCCGGATGAGCCTGATGAGCGAGGCGATGAGCCACGCCATCCTGCCCGGCGCCGCCGCGGGTTTCCTCGTCGCCGGGCTGTCGCTGCCGGCGATGACGCTGGGCGGGCTCGTGGCCGGACTCGCGGTGGCTTTGGCCGCCGGGCTCGTCACCCGCTCGACCGTGCTGAAGGAGGATGCGAGTCTGGCCGCCTTCTACCTGATCTCGCTGGCGGGCGGGGTGTTCCTCGTGTCGCTACGCGGCTCGCAGGTCGATCTGCTGCACATCCTTTTCGGCACCGTGCTGGCGCTCGACGACGACGCGCTCACGCTGCTCGGCGGTATCAGTAGCCTCACGCTGGTCGCGCTCGCCCTGCTCTACCGCCCGCTGGTGATCGAGTGCGTCGATCCGCTGTTCCTGCGCACCGTCAGCCGCGCCGGCGGCCCTGTGCACTCGGCCTTCCTCGCGCTGGTGGTGGTCAACCTCGTCGGCGGGTTCCAGGCGCTCGGCACGCTGCTGGCGGTCGGCCTGATGCTGCTGCCGGCGATCACCGCCCGGTTCTGGGCCGCCGACCTGTCGGGCCTGATCCCCGTGGCGATGCTGGTCTCGATGCTCTCCAGCGTGACCGGTCTGCTCGTCTCCTACCATGCCGGCATCCGGCTCCCGACCGGGCCGGCGATCGTGCTGGCAGCGGGCGCGCTCTACCTCGTCTCGATGCTGGTCGGCCCCCGTGGCGGCCTGCTCCACCGCCTCGTACGGCGGCGTCACTTGGAGGCGTGAGGCGAATCGCGCAGCGAACCGATGCGTGAGGGCGCCTGAAGGGCCCATTCGCCGATGGCCACCGTGGCGCCGGCAACACATCGTTCACCATTCCATCGCGTCGTTCGGTCCCGAGGCTTTACACAGAACAAAACAGGAACAAAGATCACTCCATCAACAGGGAGTGAAAGCGATGACCAAGCGTGTGCTCTTCACCAGCCTCGTCGAGTTCACCGCCTTTGGCCTGCTCTTCGGAGCGGTCGCGCTCTGGGCGGTAGCCTTGGCGCCGATCCATTAAGCGATCCTATTTCGTTCTCGGAGGCCGCAGTTCATGCACAGGAATATTTTCCGAACTCGAAACAGTCAAATCCTGCAGTAAAACCCACGACATCTCCAATCGGTACAGCCGCTTAGCAGGGGATCCTTTGAGGCTCAGCGAGGAGGCGTAAATTGATGCGCCTTACTATCGGCAACCTTGAAGCCATTGTGCCAAGCCGTCGGTTCGTTAGCGCTTTAATCGACCCTTAGGAGTGGACTCCGGATCCTGCCCGACCCGGAGCTTGGCTGGTCGAAACGAGTCCTCATGACGCGCGTGCTGAAGGAGGTCGGCTTCGTCCACCTCCATGTCCACTCGTCCTACTCGCTGCTCGAAGGCGGCGTGAAGGCGGGCGATCTCGTCAAGGCGGCCGCGGCCGACCGGCAGCCCGCGCTCGCGCTCACCGACACTAACAACCTGTTCGGGGCGCTGGAATTCTCCGAATACGCCGCCAAGGCCGGAATCCAGCCGATCGCCGGCCTCCAGCTCACGGTCTGCTTCGAGGCGCCGGACCCGATGGCGCGGATGCCGCAGGCCGGCTGCGCCAACATCGTACTGCTCGCCCAGGACGAGACCGGCTACGGCAACCTCCTGCGGCTCGGCAGCCGGGCCCATTTCGACGGTCCGCTCGGCGCCGCGCCCAACCTCGCCGTGTCGGCACTCGAGGGCAACGTCGAGGGCCTGATCGGCCTGACCGGCGGGCTCACGGGGCCGCTCGACACCAGCCTGCGCGCCGGCCGCGCCGATCAGGCCGCGCGCCGCCTGGAAATCCTGAAGGGGGCGTTCGGCGAGGAGCGCCTCTACGTCGAGATCCAGCGCCACGGCCTCGACGACGAACGCGCGGTCGAGCGCGAATTGCTGCGGCTCGCCGACACGAACGGCCTCGGCATCGTCGCGACCAACGAGCCGTTCTTCGCCAAGCCCGGCGATTACGACGCCCACGACGCGCTGCTCGCCATCGCCGAGGGCCGCCTCGTCTCCGACGAGCGCCGTCGCCGGCTCACCCCGCGCCACGCCTTCACCACGCGCGCCGCGATGATGGAGCTGTTCCGCGATCTGCCGGACGCGCTCGCGGCCTCCGTCGAGATCGCCATGCGCTGCGCCGTCCGGGCGCGCACCCGCAAACCCATCCTGCCGAACTTCGCCAGCGTCGCCGCGGGCGAGGCCCCGCCCATGGCCGAGGTGCTGGCCGAGGCCGCCGAGGCGCCGGTTCAGGCGGTGGCCGCCGACGAGCCGACCGAGTTGTGCCGTCAGGCCGAGGCCGGTCTGGAGCTGCGCTTGAAGCAGCACGGCACCGCGCCGGGTTTTTCCGAGGAGGATTACCGCGCGCGGCTGAAGTTTGAGCTCGACGTCATCGTCAAGATGAAGTTCCCGGGCTACTTCCTGATCGTCTCGGACTTCATCAAGTGGGCCAAGGACCACGACATCCCCGTCGGACCCGGCCGCGGCTCGGGCGCGGGCTCCCTGGTGGCGTGGTCGCTCCTCATCACCGATCTCGATCCGCTTCGGTTCGGCCTGCTGTTCGAGCGCTTCCTCAATCCTGAGCGCGTCTCGATGCCGGACTTCGACATCGACTTCTGCGTCGAGGGCCGCGAGCGGGTGATCCGCTACGTGCAGCAGCGCTACGGCGAGCGGCAGGTCGGGCAGATCATCACCTTCGGTACGCTGCTCGCCCGCGGCGTGCTGCGCGACGTCGGCCGCGTGCTGGAAATGCCCTACGGGCAGGTCGACAAGCTGACCAAGCTCGTGCCGCAGAACCCGGCCAACCCCGTGACCCTGGCCCAGGCGATCGAGGGCGAGCCGAAGCTCCAGCAGGCGATCGAGGAGGAGCCGATCGTCGCCCGCCTCGTCGAGATCTCGAAGAAGCTCGAAGGCCTGCACCGCCACGCCTCGACCCACGCCGCCGGCGTGGTGATCGGCGACCGGCCCCTCGAAGAGCTGGTGCCGCTCTATCGAGACCCGAAGACGGGCATGCGGGTGACCCAGTTCAACATGAAGTGGGTCGAGCAAGCCGGCTTGGTGAAGTTCGACTTCCTCGGCCTCAAGACCCTGACGATGCTGCGGTGCTGCACCGACCTCTTGAAGCAGCGCGGCATCGAGGTCGATCTCGCCCAGATCCCCCTGGATGACAAAAAGACTTACGAGCCGATGGGGCGCGGCGAGACCGTTGCGGTGTTCCAGGTGGAATCCGCCGGCATGCGCAAGGCGCTCTGCGAGATGCAGGCCGACCGCCTGGAGGACATCATCGCCCTGGTGGCGCTCTACCGGCCGGGCCCGATGGCCAACATCCCGGTCTATTGCGAGCGCAAGCTCGGGCGCGACGCCGGCAACGAGGCCTCTTGGTACTCGCACCCGATGCTGGAGCCGATCCTGAAGGAGACCTTCGGGATCATCGTCTACCAAGAGCAGGTGATGGAGGTCGCCAAGGTTCTGGCCGGCTACACCCTGGGCGAGGCCGACATGCTCCGCCGCGCCATGGGCAAGAAGATCAAGGCGGAGATGGACGCCCAGCGCGACCGCTTCGTGAAGGGCTGCCTCGACAGCGGAATCGCGCAGGCGAAGGCCAACGAGATCTTCGACCTGCTCGCGAAGTTCGCGGATTACGGCTTCAACAAGTCCCACGCGGCGGCCTACGCGCTGGTGACCTACCAGACCGCCTATCTCAAGGCGAACCATCCGGTCGAGTTCCTGGCCGCGGCCATGACGCTCGACATCGACAACACCGACAAGCTCGCTGAATTCCGCCAGGACGCGCAGCGCCTGAAGATCACCGTCGAGCCGCCCTCGGTGAACACCTCCGGCGTGGTGTTCGACGTGGATAAGGGGCGCATCCTCTACGCGCTCGCCGCGATCAAGGGCGTCGGCCGCGCTGCGGTGGAATCGATCGTCGCCGCCCGCGGCGACACACCGTTCAAGGACCTCGCCTGTTTCGCCCGGCGCTTGAACCCGCGCCACGTCAACAAGCGCACGCTGGAGAACCTGATCGCAGCCGGGGCGCTGGATTGCATCGAGCCGGACCGGGCGCGGGCCTGGGCCGCGGTCGAGCCGATGATGAAGATGGCCCAGGGCGCGGCCGAGGCCGAGACCTCCGGCATCACCGACATGTTCGGCGGCGTCGCCTCGGTGGATGTGGCGTTGCGCATCCCAGCCCACGAGTTCTGGACCCACACCGACAAGCTGAAGCGCGAATGCGACGCCATCGGCTTCTTCCTCTCGGGCCATCCGCTCGACGAGTACGGACCGATCCTCGAAAAGCTGCGGGTCCAGTCCTGGGCCGATTTCTGCCGGGGGGTGCGGGCGGGCACGGCCAGCGTGGGCCGCATCGCCGCCTCGGTGCTCGACCGCTCGGAGCGGCGCACCAAGAGCGGCAACAAGCTCGGCATCGTCATCCTCTCGGACCAGACCGGGCATTTCGAGGCGATCATCTTCTCCGAGGGGCTCAACCAGTACCGCGACATCCTCGAACCCGGCCGGCCGCTGGTGCTGACGATCCAGGCCAACCTGGAGGGTGAGGACGTGCGCGCCCGCATCACCACCGCCGAGCCGCTCGATCAGGCCGCCGCCCGCCACCAGAAGGGCATGCGCATCTTCCTGCGCGACGACCGCGCCTTGAGTTCGGTGCAGCAGCGCCTGACCCTGCGCGGCGAGGGCGAGGTCTCGCTGATCCTCATCCTCGACGGCGGCGAGCGCGAGGTCGAGGTGCGCCTGAAGGACCGCTATCAGGCGACCCCGCAGGTCGCGGGTGCGCTGCGCGCCGTGCCGGGGGTGGTTCAGGTCGAGGTGAACTGAGCGGGCCGCCCCCTTCATCCGCCGGTAACCAATCCGATCACGTCTGCAAGATAGTGGCGTTGCAGCACCTTTCGTGCCTCACCGCCGCCACAGCTCGGTGATTCTGCCAAGGTATGGTTCGGCCAAGCATGCGATGCCGGGCGTGCGTTCCCGTGGGTGGAACACACCCGGCTCCGCGTGCGGCCGAAGCCCTGTGATTGCCGCGGCGCCGCGTGTGGCCGCCGCCTGATGGAGTGTGGGATGACCGGACACGGTTTGAGACTGGTGGCGGTTGCCGCCCTGATGGGGCTGGCCGGCACGGCGCAGGCGGCGCAGTGCGGCAACAGCGCCGCCGGCTTCGAGGCCTGGAAGGACGAGTTCGCCGCCGAGGCCAAGGGCCGGGCGAGCCCGGCCTCCCTCGCGGCGCTCGCCAACACCTCCTACTCCACCGCGACCATCTCGGCCGATCGCGGCCAGAAGAGCTTCAAGCTCTCCCTCGACCAGTTTCTGGCCAAGCGCGGCGGCAACGTCATCGTCTCCCGCGGGCGCACCCTCAAGGCTCAGAACGCGGCGCTCTTCGCCTCGATCGAGCAGCGCTACGGCGTGCCGCCGGGCCCGCTTCTGGCGATCTGGGGCATGGAGACCGGCTTCGGCGCGGTGAAGGGCAACGTCAACACTCTCTCGGCGGTGGCGACGCTGGCCTACGATTGCCGCCGCTCGGCCTACTTCACCGATCAGCTCTACGCAGCGCTCAAGCTCGTCGACAGCGGCGTGCTCACCTCCGCCACCCGCGGTGCGGCCCACGGCGAGGTCGGCCACACCCAGTTCCTGCCGAAGAACGTCCTGACCTACGGCGTCGGCGGCAGCCTCGACAGCGCGCCGGTCGCACTGAACTCCACCGCCAACTTCCTGAAGGGTCACGGCTGGCAGCGCGGCGCGGGCTACCAGCCCGGCGAGCCGAACTTCGCCGCGATCCAGGGCTGGAACGCCGCCGGCGTCTACCAGCGCGCCATCGCGCTCCTCGGCGCCCGGATCGACGGGCAGTAATCTTCCGTCACTGCGAGCGGAGCGAAGCCGTCCACGGCGCGGCCCTTTCCGGAAAGGTCGCGCCCTGGATCACTTCGGCGGGCAGACTGTCCGCCTCGCCCGCAGGCGCTCGGCCACGAGCGCCTGGAGCGACCACAGGTGACGGTCGTAGATGCCGAGCCGGGCGCAGGCTTCCACGGTGCGGAACAGATACTCGGCGCTCGGGCCCAGATGGCCGCAGGCCGCGGCGATCTTGTCCGCGATCTCGGTGTCGGAGAGGCGGCCGGTGTAGCGGTCGCTCTGCCGGTTCACCATGAAGGTCAGCGCCGTGACCGGCCCGGTCTCCGTCTCGACGGTGACCCAGCGGCCCTCGTAGCCCTTGCCCTTCATCTCCCGCCGCCAGACCGGCATCAGGATGCCATGCGGGTCGGCCTCGTCCAGGCGGAAGGCGACGCCGCGGCAGATCCCGCCCCGGTCGAGCCCCAGCACCAAGCCCGGATTCTCCGGCGTGCCGCGAAACCGCCGCTGCAACAGGCAGAACCGGCGATGCCAGCCCCGCAGGGTGCCGAGCCGCTGCTCGGTAAAGGCGAATTCCGGGTTCCACAGCAGCGAGCCATAGGCGAACACCCATAGCCCGCCCTCGGGTGCGGCGCGACGGGTCAGCATCTCCGCGAGTTCGGGCGCGAGGTCGGCGTCGGAGAGCAGCGTCAGCGCGGTCTCATCGTCCGGGACGGTCTCGGGATGGGCACGGGCGATGAGGTCGAGGGAGAGCGACAGGGAACGAGAGGCCATCGGGCCGGAACGGACCATTTTTGGGCGCGCGTGCGCAACCCCCTTCAGCCCCCCGGCGTGTCCAGCTCCGAAAACGGCTCGCTGCGATGCCCCTCGCAGGTCTCCTCCTCGTCCCGCAGGACGGTGAGCGCCCCGGCCTCCTCCCGCACCACCAGCTTGGGCCGTTCCGGCTTGCCGAAGGTGCGTCCGCTCATCCGGGTCGAGATGCAGTAAAGCTGGCGCCCGCCATCCTCGAACGGGCCGGCGATCCGGCTATGCGCGAACCGCACCGGGATCAGTGAGACCGAACCGAACGCGACCTGATTGCGCGCCAACGCGGCGATCCGCTCGCGGACCGTGCCGGTGGAGGCCGACGGCGGGGGCGGAGCGGCGGTCGCGGTGCAGCCGCCGACCGCGAAGGCTATCGCCAGCATCACCCCGCCGCGCCGCCCGACCATCGCCAAATCTCCCGTTGCGGGAAAAGCGTAGCGGTTTCGAGCAGGGCGCGAAACGGGGCAATCGTCCGTAAGGGACAGGCCTCCCGCTCACCATGCTCCCATGCAGCGAAAAAGCGACTATCTGTCTCCCATGCAATGGATCGACGATGGCCTGGTGATCGGCCTGCGCAAGCACGGCGAGACCGGGGTCGTGCTCGAACTGATGACGCCGGAGCACGGGCGCCATCTTGGGCTCGTCCATGGCGGGCGCTCGCGGCGGATGCAGCCGATGCTCCAGCCCGGCAACACGCTCCGCGCGACATGGCGGGCGCGGCTCGACGGGGCGCTCGGCTCCTACGTGGTCGAGCCGCTGACCCTGAACGCCTCGCGGCTGATGGATTCGGGCCTCGCGCTCTACGGGGTCACGCATCTCTCGGCGCTGCTGCGGCTTCTGCCCGAACGCGACCCGCATCCGGCGCTCTACGCGGCGGCGCAGATCCTGCTCACTCATCTCGACGATCCCGAGATCGCCCCCGCGCTGATGGTGCGGTTCGAACTGGCGCTGCTCGCGGGGCTCGGCTTCGGCCTCGACCTGTCGCATTGCGCGGCCACGGGCGCCAACGACGCCCTGGTCTACGTGTCCCCGAAGAGCGGGCGCGCGGTCAGCGCCTCGGCGGGCGAGCCCTATCGTGACCGCCTGCTGGCTCTGCCGCCCTTCCTGCGCGACCGCGACCAGCCCGGCAGCGGCTGGCGCACACCCGACGTGCATGACGTTCGGGAGGGGTTTACCTTGACGGGGTATTTCCTCGAACAGCATGTCTGGCGCCCGCGGGCACAGGCGACGCCGGAGGAACGCGCACGATTCGTCGCACTCGGCACTGGCCAGAGTTGACTGTGTTCGTGTTATGTTCCGGCGCATTTCGAGAGGCGCCGTACCCCGTCGGGACGGGGAGCGGTGGCGGACGTCGACGCAGGGTCGGCGTCCGGACTGAACTGACGATGTGGAGTGAGTGATGGGCCAGCCCGTCCTGCCGCCGCCGAGCGACGGCATCGAGAGCGTCGAGCTGAAGACGGCGCTGGAGGAGCGCTACTATGCCTATGCGCTCTCCACGATCATGCAGCGCGCGCTGCCCGATGCCCGCGACGGCCTGAAGCCGGTGCACCGGCGCATCCTCTACGGCATGCGCCTCCTGCGGCTCGACCCCACCTCGGCGTTCAAGAAGTGCGCGAAGATCGTCGGCGACGTGATGGGTGACTTCCACCCGCACGGCGACCAAGCGATTTACGACGCGCTGGTGCGCCTCTCCCAGGACTTCGCCCAGCGCTACCCGCTGGTCGATGGCCAGGGGAACTTCGGCAACATCGACGGCGACGGTCCGGCGGCCTACCGCTACACCGAGGCGCGGCTCACGGAAGTCGCCCGCCTGCTGCTCGACGGGATCGACGAGGACACGGTCGATTTCCGCGCCTCCTACAACGGCGAGAAGGAGGAGCCGATCGTCCTACCGGCGGCCTTCCCGAACCTGCTCGCCAACGGCAGCCAGGGCATCGCGGTCGGCATGGCGACCTCGATCCCCCCGCACAACGCCGCCGAACTCTGCGACGCGGCGCTCTACCTGATCCAGAACCGCGAGGCGACCTCCGAGCAGCTCTGCACCTTCGTGCAGGGGCCGGACTTCCCCACCGGCGGCATCCTGATCGATACGCCCGAGACCATCCGCGAGGCCTACCGCACCGGTCGCGGGGGTTTTCGCGTGCGGGCCCGCTGGGCCAAGGAGGATCTCGGCCGCGGCACCTGGAACATCGTCGTCACCGAGATTCCCTACGGCGTGCCGAAGGCGCGGCTGATCGAAAAGCTCGCCGACCTGCTTCAGGAGAAGAAACTGCCGCTGCTCGCCGACGTGCGCGACGAATCGGCGGAGGATGTGCGCGTCGTGCTGGAGCCGCGCTCGCGCTCGGTCGATCCGGTGATGCTGATGGAATCGCTGTTCCGGCTCTCCGAGCTGGAATCGCGGATTCCGCTGAACCTCAACGTGCTCGTCGGCGGCGTCGTGCCCCGCGTCATCGGTCTCGCCGAATGCCTGCGCGAATGGGTCGATCACCGCCGCGTCGTGCTCCAGCGCCGGTCGAGCTACCGCCTCGGCCAGATCGAGCGCCGCCTCGAAATCCTCGGCGGCCTGCTCATCGTCTATCTCGACCTCGACGAGGTGATCCGCATCATCCGCGAGGAGGACGAGCCGAAGGCCGCGCTGATGGCCCGGTTCGAACTCACCGAGGTCCAGGCCAACGCGATCCTCGACACCCGCCTGCGCTCCCTGCGCAAGCTCGAAGAGATGGAGCTGAAGCGCGAGTTCGAGGCGCTGACCGCGGAGAAGGAGGGGATCGAGGGATTGCTGGCCTCCGAGAAGCTTCAGTGGACGGAGATCACCAAGCAGATCCGCGCGGTGAAGAAGACGTTCGGGCCCGAGACCAAGCTGGGCCGCCGCCGCACCACTCTGGAAAATCCGCCCGATACCGCCGGGATCGACTTCACCGCCGCCATGGTCGAGCGCGAGCCAATCACGGTGATCCTGTCCGAGAAGGGCTGGATCCGCGCGCTCAAGGGGCACGTCGCCGACCTGTCGGCAGTGACCTTCAAAGGCGACGACAGCCTGAAGGTCTCTTTCCTTAGTGAGACCACAGCAAAAATCCTGCTGCTCGCCTCGAACGGCAAGGTCTTCACTCTGGAAGCCTCGAAGCTGCCCGGCGGGCGCGGCTTCGGCGATCCGGTGCGGCTGATGGTCGATCTCGACGATGGCACCGAGATCGTCGCGGCCTTGCCCTACAAGCCGGAGAGTAAGCTGCTCGTCGCCGGCTCGGACGGGCGCGGCTTCATCGCCCCCTCCGACGCGCTGGTCGCCAACACCCGCAAGGGCAAGGCGATCCTCGGCCTCGACGAGGGGACGCGCGCGGTGCTGCTGGTGCCGGCCGAGGGCGATCACATCGCCGTCTGCTCGTCCGACAAGCTGATGTTGGTTTTCCCGGCCTCCGAAGTGACGGAACTCGGCCGCGGCAAAGGCGTGCGCCTGCAGCGCTGCCGCCAGAGCCAGCTCGCGGATGCCTGCGTCTTCACCCTGGCGGAAGGCCTGCCCTGGCGCGACGGCTCGGGTCAGGCGCGGCTCTATCAGGTGGCGATGCTGGAGAAGTTCATGGGCCACCGCTCCGACGCGGGCGCCCTAATGACCCGCAGCTTCCCGAAATTCGAGCGGTTCGGGAAGTAGGTTTTCGGGACTCTCGGGCGGTGCCCTGTGGGGCGCCGCTCGGCAGCTTGGTGGTCCGGCGCCTTTAACGGCGACGGAACTGCTGGCCGCCGCGCTGGGGCGGACGCGGACCGGAGCGCTCGTCCTTGTGACGGAACACGAGGCGGCCCTTCTCCAGATCGTAGGGGGACATCTCGACGGTGACGCGGTCGCCGGCCAGAGTCTTGATGCGGTTCTTCTTCATCTTGCCGGCCGTGTAGGCGACGATCTCGTGCCCCTGGTCGAGCTGCACGCGGTAGCGCGCGTCCGGCAGGATCTCGACGACCAAGCCGTCGAACTGCATCAATTCCTCTTTTGCCATACATCTATCTCCGGCCGGGCTGCCTGCACGGGGCGCTCCGGCAAAATCAAAATCGGTCTGTCGTGCGAAACGCGCGGCGCTGCGGGTCCGATCCGCTCGGGACGAGAGGCGTCAGCGATGCCGGGCGTCGGGTGCCTTTCGCGAAACTCCCGGATCGGGGAGTCCTCCCTCCGGCCGGACGAGCGGCACGACGGGTGTTTCGCGAAGGGCACCAATCCTGCGACTTAAGCGTCGGAGGCGCTTTGTGCAAGAATATCCGCCACGCGATGAGCGCCGAACCTCGACGCCGAGTGGAATTTCGTAGCCTCCACCGCCTCGTGACGGTCTCAAGGCGAGACTTCGTTGCCGGCGAAGTCGAGCCGCCCGTCGGGAAGCCGGCGCCACGCGTGGACCGAGAACGGCGGCTTCACGAGATCGCCGCCCGCGTCGAACGCCACCTCGCCGAGCACCGTGCGCAGAGAGGCGCCGCCATGGAGGTGAGCCGCGACCTTGGCCGGCTCGACCGAGCGCGCCCCCTCGATCCCCTGCCGCACGACCTCGACCGCTGCGTAGGCCGGGCCGGCGAACATCTCGGCCTCCGGATTTCGCGGCGTTCTCGTGCCCCTCGGCTCGGGCAGGCGGGGCGGGGTGGACGCCACCGTCATCAGCGTGCCTTCGGCGCCGGGGACCTGCGAAAAGTCCCGGTCGAGCAGCCCGTCGCTGCCGATCACGGTGGTCGTGAGACCGGCCTCGCGCATCGCCCGGATCAGCGCTCCGGCCGGAGCGGACAGGCCGCCGAAATAGATCGCCTCGATCCCGAGTGCCCGCAGCTTGGCCACGAGCGCCGCGATCTCGCGATCGTCGCGGGAGACGCCCTCGAACAGGCGCTCTCCCCCGCCGCGGGTCTTGAGGGCGCGAACGGCCTCGTCCGCGAGCCCGCGGCCGAAGCTGGTCTTGTCGTGGACGATGGCGACCGGCTTGCCGCGGAACCGCTCGGCGAGCAGCGTGCCGCCGAGCGCACCCTGCTGCGCGTCGCTGCCCGAGAGCCGGAACATCAGGCTGGCGCCCCGGCGCGTCAGCGGAGCCCAGGTCGCGCCGGGCGTGACCGTGACGATGCCGGCCTCCTCGTAGACCGGACTCGCCGCGGCGGCCGCGCCCGAGGTGAGCGGGCCGATGACGAAGCGCACGCCGCTGCCGGCGAACTTGCGGGCGACCGCCACCGCCTGTTTCGGATCGGCGGCGTCGTCCTGCACCACGAGTTGGAGCTTGCGCCCCAGCACCCCGCCTGCGCGGTTGATCTCGGCGACCGCCTGCTCGACGCCGAGCCGCGCCCCCTGGCCGAAGCCGGCATCCGGCCCACTCAACGGCGCGGCGAGCCCGATCTTCAGCGGCTCGGCGGCGCTGGCGGGACCTGCGAGGGTGAGGGCGAGAAGGGTTGCCAACGCGCTCCGCTTCGCCACACCGAGCTCCCGTCCGGCCAATGGAAAATCCCCAAACCTTGATGAAGTCTGCCCCGTGGGCTGGCAAGCGCCACCGTTGGCCGCATTGCGGAACGGGCCGGCAGGCCTACCTCTCTTGCCTACCTCTCCCGTGACGGGACGGTCGGGGGCGGCGGAACCGGCATATCAGGACGTGAACCCCATGCTCTCCACCGAGGACGACATCCTGCGCGCCGCCGAGGGCTGGCGGCGCGAGGGGCGCGCGGTCGCGCTCGCCACCGTGATCGAGACCTGGGGCTCGGCGCCCCGCCCGGTCGGCAGCCATCTCGTCATCGACGGCGACAGCCGCTTCCTCGGCTCGGTCTCCGGCGGCTGTGTCGAGGGCGAGGTCATCACCGAGGCCCTCGACGTGATCGAGGACGGGCGCGCCCGCACCCTGGAATTCGGCGTCGCCGACGAGACCGCGTGGCGGGCCGGCCTCTCCTGCGGCGGCCGCATCCGCGTCTTCGTCGAACGCATCGACTGATTTTTTGTCAAACCTCCGCCGCTCCCATCGCGAGCGGCGGCCCGTCTCGCATCGAGCGACCCATTCCATGCGCCTCGACACCCTGTCGGCCCTCAACGCGGAGCGCGCGGCGCGCCGCCCGGTCCTGATCGTCACCGATCCCGAGGACGGCGGCCAGCGCCTCGTGCGCGCCGCCGAGATCGACGCCGACCCGCTTGGGCCCCTCCTGCGCGAGCGCCTGCGCAGCGGGCGCAGCGGCCTCGGCGAAGGGCCGGACGGGCGCCCGGTCTTCGTCGCCGTCCACGCCCCGCCGGTGCGCTTCGTCGTCGTCGGCGCCGTGCACATCTCCCAGGCGCTGGTACCGCTCGCCGCCCAACTCGGCCTCGACCTCACGGTGATCGATCCGCGCACCGCCTTCGCCAGCCCGGAGCGCTTTCCCGGTGTGCGCCTGATCGCCGAATGGCCGGACAAGGCACTCGAAGAGATCGGGCCGCTCGACGCCTACACGGCGTTGGCCGCGCTGACCCACGATCCCAAGATCGACGATCCCGCCCTCGTCGCGGCCCTGCGGGCGGACTGCGCCTATATCGGCGCGCTGGGCTCGCGAAAGACCCATGCCCGGCGCATCGAGAGGTTGAAGGAGGCGGGCTTCGACGAGGCGGCAATCGGCCGGATCCACGCGCCGATCGGGCTCGACATCGGCGCCGTCTCGCCTGCCGAGATCGCGCTGTCGATCCTCGCCCAGGTCGTCGCGACCCTGCGCCAGGATCGCATCAAAGCCCCCGACGCGGCGGCGGGACGCTGAACCCATGCAGTTCGGACCCGTCGCGACCCGCGACAGCGCGGGGCTCATCGCCGCCCATACCGTGCGCGCCGATGGCGCCAGCCTGAAGAAGGGCCGGCCGATCCTCGCCGAGGAGGCCCTGCGCCTTGCCGAATCTGGAATCCCCGAGATTCTGGCCGTCCGGCTCGATCCCGGCGATGTCGGCGAGGATGCTGCGGCGGCCCGCCTCGCCGGGCATCTCGCCGGGGAGGGCCTGCGCGCCGAGCCGCCGTTCACCGGGCGCTGCAACCTGTTCGCGCAAGCCGCAGGCCTGTTCGTGGTCGAGCCGGCTGGGATCGACGCCGTCAATGCCGTGGACGAGGCGATCACGGTGGCGACCCTGCCGGCCTTCCGGCCGGTCGCCGCAGGCGAGATGGTCGCCACGGTGAAGATCATCCCCTACGCCGTCGCCGCCGCCCCGCTGGAGCGTGCGCTCGCCGCCGCCGCCGCGCCGCCGATGCGGCTCGCGCCCTATCGTCTCGCGCGGGTCGGGGTCGTTTCGACGCTGCTGCCCGGCCTGAAGACGGCAACCGTCGCCAAGACCTTGCGCGTGCTGGCCGAGCGACTGACACCGACGGGTGCGCGGATCGTCGCCGAGACCCGCGTGCGGCATGAGGCCGGCGCGGTCGCGGGCGCCATCGCCGGGGCGGTGGCGGAGGGGGCGGAGTTGGTCGTGGTGTTCGGTGCCTCGGCCATCGCCGACCGGCGCGACGTGATCCCCGCCGGGCTGGAAGCGGCGGGCGGCCGGGTCGAGCAGTTCGGCATGCCGGTCGATCCCGGCAACCTGCTGCTGCTCGGCGCTCTCGGCGCCGTGCCGGTGATCGGTGCGCCGGGCTGCGCCCGCTCGCCAAAGGAGAACGGCTTCGACTTCGTCCTGCACCGCCTGCTCGCGGGCCTCGCGGTGACGCGGGCCGACATCGTGCGCCTCGGCGTCGGCGGCCTGCTCACCGAGATACCGCTGCGCGGCCAGCCGAGGTCGGGCGGTGACGGGGTCTGAGCCGCGCATCGGCGCGGTGATCCTCGCCGCCGGCCTCGGCTCCCGCTTCGGGGGGGGCGCGAAGATGCTCGCGCCCTATGCCGGCCGCCCGATGGTGCGCCGCGCCGCCGAAGCCGCCCTGGCCTCGCGCGCCGGCCCCGTCGTCGCAGTGCTCGGCGCCCATGCCGCGGCGGTGAGGGCTGCGCTCGCCGGCCTGGACCTGAGGCTCATCGAGAACCCTGCCCCCGCCGACGGCCTCTCGGCCTCGCTGCGGATCGGGCTCGCGGCTCTGCCACCGGACACCGAGGCGGCGGTGGTGGTGCTCGGCGACATGCCGCGGATCGGGCCGGCGCATATCGATGCGCTGATCGCGGCCTATGCCGGCGCGACGCCGCGTCCCTCCGCCGTGGTGCCGGTGAGCGAGGGGCGCCGGGGCAACCCGGTTCTGCTCGACCTTGACCGCCTCGGTGCCGACCTCGCCGCACTGACCGGCGACAACGGTGCCGGGCCGATCCTGAAGCGGCGCAGCGACGTGCTGGAACTGCCGGCCGATCCGGCGGTGATCTTCGACGTCGACACCCCGGAGGCCCTGGGGGACTAAGTCTTCGGCTCTTTGCGCGCCTCGCGCTTCGCCTCCGTCCGGCAGCGGTCGGAGCAGTAGCGCACCTCGTCCCAGACCCGCTCCCACTTCTTGCGCCACGCGAAGGGGCGGCCGCACTGGGCGCAGATCTTTTGAGGGAGATCGCCCTTACGGCGCATCGGCGGCATTGGCTGGAGCATCGTCCCGAAAGGTGGCCACCGGCTTTCTGAAGAAGATGATGCAAAAACAAAAGGCGAGAGCATCGTCCTGGATCCGATATCTAGGACGATGCTCTCGGGGCAAAACCCAATCAGGTTGACCGTGGGAAGGGCAGCTGAGGGTGGTGAGCGGCCTTCGCCGCTGCGGCCGGAACCGGACGTTCAAGCTAGCAGCGGTTGGTCTGGTTTGGGAGCGCCTTCAACGAACCTGTGAACCCAAGTGCAATCTGAACGCCGATCGGCATGCTGAGAGTTCGAGTCAAGAGAAAGCCGGTGGGGCCCTTTTGAATGCTGATCACGCTTCACAGGGAGGTAGCAGAGAAATTCAGCGGGCGCGGCTGTGGGGTGCCTTGATCGACATCCGCTGTGAACACGTTATCCAGTATGGACGAGCGATTAGTTGTACAGATGACGCTGGAACCCCACGAAAGCGTCTCTTATTTTGGCTACTCCGCCAAGCTCAGAAGCGGCGTCGCTGACTGCGCGGTATTTCAATTCGAGTAGACGCGGCAGTTTGGTCTGATCGAGTTCGCCCACGCCCTCTTTGACGTATTGAAACAAAACAAATTCAAGGAACGCTCGAAGCTTAGGATCATACTGGGCAGATATTGCCGGCCAGCTCGCGTCGGCTCGCTCCTGTCGGGTGATCGGTGAAAGCGCGAAAGCGATATAGGCCAGAACGTCATAAAGGTCGCTTTTCTCGGCGTCGATCATGCGTTCGATCTCGCGGAGTTGCTCGGCCCCGTATCCCTTTTCGGCGAGGTTATCGAGGAGGGCCTTGCGGGTGTCCGGCTGGCTCCACAGAGCGCGCAGCTCGTCTTCATCCTTGAACAGCGTCGGCAGCTCACCGAACAGGCGCGTGATAAACTCGGCCGCTGACATAGGCTTGCCATCGACGCTCCAGAACGTCGTCGCCATCATGTGCTGAATGGCGCGCTCTTTACCGTCAGCAAGTTTGATTTTGAGCTTCTGTGTACGGGGCGGCTCTTCTTCGCCACCCTTGGTATTGCCGCCGTCTCCGCCTTCCGGCTCTCGTTCTTCGCCACCTCTCGGGGTGGGCGGAACTGGTTCGGCTGGCTCGCCGTCCCATTCGGGATCGCTGAAATGCTCGTATGCCTTCACGAAGTCATAGATCGTGAAATAGTCCTTGCCGTCGAACAGCCGCGTTCCCCGACCAATGATCTGCTTGAACTCGATCATCGAATTGACCAGGCGCATCAGGACGATGTTCCGCACGTTGCGCGCATCGACGCCAGTTGAAAGCTTCTGCGAAGTGGTCAAGATTGTCGGGATGGTCTTCTCGTTGTCCTGGAAGGTACGCAAGAACTGTTCGCCAAGCGCGCCGTCCTTGGCTGTAACCCGGACGCAGTAGTTCGGCTCCTTGCTCGTCTTCATCTGGTTCACCAGATCGCGGACGGCGAGCGCGTGGTCCTGGGTCGCGCAGAACACCAGAGTTTTCTGGCTCTGGTCGATAGCATCCATGAACAGCTTGACGCGATATCGCTCGCGCGCCGTGATTTCGATAATGCGGTTGAAATCGGCCTCGGTGTAGCGCCGCCCTTCCTCGATTTGGCCCTCGATCAGCTCATCGTCACTCGTGTAAACGTAATCGTCGAGCGTCGTGGCGATCTGTTTGACCTTGAAGGGCGTCAGGAAACCGTCGTTGATACCGTCCTTGAGAGAGTAGGTGTAAACCGGCTCGCCGAAATAGGCGTAGGTATCGACGTTCGCCTTGCGCTTCGGCGTCGCCGTCAGGCCTAGCTGCACTGCTGGTGCAAAGTAATTCAGGATCGCGCGCCAGTTGCCTTCGTCGTTCGCGCCGCCGCGATGGCACTCATCAATGATGATGATATCGAAGAAGTCCGGCGGATAGTCACCGAAGCTTGGCGCAGGCTGCCCTGCTGCATCGCGTCCGGTCATGAAAGTCTGGAAGATCGTGAAAAACACGTTGCCGTTTTTCGGTACGCGGCCGTTCTTGCGAATAATATCAGGATCGATGCGCACAAGCGCATCGTCCTGGAAGGCGGAGAACGAGTTGTAGGCCTGATCAGCAAGGATGTTGCGGTCGGCCAGGAAGAGAATGCGCGGCCGGCGGGTCGGCTCGCCGCCACCCTTCCAGTCGCCGAGGTTCCACCGGGCCTGAAAGAGCTTCCAGGCGAGCTGAAAGGCTATAAACGTCTTGCCGGTACCGGTCGCCAGGGTGAGCAGGATGCGGTCCTGCCCCGCCGCGATCGCCTCCAGCACCCGCCGGATGGCAATGTCCTGGTAGTAGCGCGCTTGCCACTGGCCGCCTTTGTCCTCGAAGGGAATGGCGGCAAAGCGGTCGCGCCAGACGTTCTGCTCAGCGAAAACCTGGTTCCAAAGCTCGTCTGGCGTCGGATAGGCATCCACGTACTGCTCGGCACCAGTCGTCATATCGATCTGGTAGATGCCGATGCCATTGGTGGAATAAGCGAAGCGCGCCTGCAGCTTCTCCGCGTATTTCTTGGCCTGGCCTACCCCCTCGGTGTCGGGCAAGTCGCGCCGCTTGGCCTCAATCACGGCGAGCTTGTGGTTTCGGTAGGTCAGCACGTAGTCCGCGATGTCCTGATTGGCCCGCTGCCCGGCGCCCTGAAGCCGACCGAGGGTAATGACCTCGCGCCGCACCCGGCTGGCCCCCACCACGCCCCATCCCGCCGCCTTGAGGGCAGGGTCGATCAGCTCGGCACGGGTTTCAGCCTCGTTCACTCGGCGGCCTCCTGTACTACCTCGGCAGACTGCGCAGTCAGCTCGCCAGCAAATGCCTTTTGCAGAATGATCTGCTTAAGCTCTGTGAGACAAGCTAATTTCCGCCGATAGAGGATTTCCAGGCTTTTAGTCTCCGCTTCTAAGGCCTGAATGTTATCGGCGAGAACCTGCTGCTCAGAGATTGGAGGAAGACTTACGGGGAGCGCTGAAAGCGCCTGCTGATTAAGGCTACTGATATTCGCACCATCTCCACTCTCAATGAGTGCATCCCGAGAAGCCTTCGATTTTAAAAAATAATTTAGGTATATAGAAAGTGCGTCCTTAGAAATAGCACGAATTCTTATCGTAAAACCCGAGTGAGACGTCTTATCTGGGACATCATTGGCAAGAATACAACGCCCAATCAACTGCTTATTGCCATTTGAACGAACCGTCAGAATATCCCCTGCGCGTAATTCGTAATCAGAGCTCAGCTTTCCATCGATTTGCACTGTCTCTAATTGGCCTGTCGGCACATAGAAGTTACGCTGAAAGTCTTTGACGCCAACGATCTTTATGATCTCACCTTTGCTACTCTTAGTAAAATTTAGACCATTTTTGAATGCAGCGACTTCACCCAATTTTTTCTCAATCCACCCGTCGCCTTTTCGGGCGAAGATCGAATTTAGATAGCTCTCAAACAGCTCGCGGGCGTTGGCGAGGTTCTTCTCGGCATTCGCAACAGCTGTGCCAATCGCCTCCAACGCTTCATCGAGAACGGCTACGATACGTCTCTGGTCCGGAATAGGCGGCAGAGGGATTTCGAATGAGGCAAGATTTTTAGCAGAAAGATTTGGCTGAGCTGCCCCATTCTCGAATTTCGCGATCATGTCGGAGCAAAGATGGCTTGAAAAATAAGCGGCCAGATAATATTTATTTAGTTTATCTTTTGGCCGCACTATTATCAATGATGAAGCAATCGCTCCTTCGTTGATACCTTCCACGACCGAAAATTTACCTAGAGAACCGCGTAGGCAAAATAGTAGATCACCCTCACGGATTTTTCCGTTGCTGAGCAAATCAAAGCGCTCTCTCGGGATGTAATCCATGTTTTCTAAATCGATACCATCTTCTGTCAAATGGCCGGCATTAATGAATGGTACCCCGCTCTCGACGAATGCCTTGCGGCCAGGGTAGTTCTTACCCCTATCGCCGTTTTCAAATTCACAGAGATCCCCTAACTTGGCGGAATACCAGCCTTCCCTCATAACATCCCCCGGATGTTCTCAAGGATACCTGCGCTCTCGATATCAAGCGTGATGATCTCCGCCATAATGTCCTGCGGCTCGCGCGCGGCTTCTTCCTCTGGCTTGTTGGGGTTCCTCACAGAAAGATCGAAGTTCGTCCGATTGATGCCCACGACATCGACTGTCCATGACTTCGCTGAGTCCGCGAAACGTAGTTGCAAATCCACAAACTCCTTCAAATCATTGTCATTTAGTGCGGTCGTTTTCCCAAGGCTTCGACCTGGATCGAGCTGGTAATACCAGACTTTCCGGGTCGGTGACCCCTTCTCAAAAAACAGTACGACAGTCTTCACGCCAGCCCCGAGGAACGTCCCGCCAGGGCAATCTAGCACAGTATGCAGATTGCAGCTTTCCAACAGCTCCTGCCGGAGCGCCCGCGCCGCACCGTCCGAATTCGATAGGAAGGTGTTCTTGATTACGATGGCTGCCCGGCCGCCCGCTTTCAGATGCTTAATGAAATGCTGCAGGAAGAGAAATGCGGTTTCACCCGTCTTGATGGGGAAGTTCTGCTGCACTTCCGGCCGCTCCTTTCCACCGAAAGGCGGGTTAGCCAAAATCACGTCAAAGCGGTCCCTTTCCTGAACGTCCGCCAGGTTTTCGGACAGCGTATTAGTATGGACAATGTTCGGTGCGTCGATGCCGTGGAGGATCATGTTCATGGTAGCAATGACGTAGGCGAGGCTCTTTTTCTCCTTGCCGTAGAAGGTGTGCGTTTGCAGCGTTTTGAGCTGGCTGGTGGTCAGTTCGCCCTGGCGTAGGTGCTCATAGGCTTCGCAAAGGAACCCCGCTGATCCAAGCGCGCCATCATAGATCCGCTCTCCGATTTTCGGTTTCGTCACTTGGATCATGGCGCGAATGAGCGGGCGCGGCGTGTAATACTCGCCGCCGTTCCGGCCCGCGTTGCCCATGTTCTTGATTTTGGCTTCGTAGAGATGAGAAAGCTCGTGCTTCTCCTTCTGCGACTGGAAGCGCAGCTCGTCCACCAGCTCGAGAGCGTCGCGCAGCGAATAGCCACTCTGGAAACGATTTTTTATCTCACTGAAAATTTCGCCGATCTTGTATTCAATAGTGTCGGGACCGCTGGCGCGTTGCCTAAAGCCTTGCAGATAAGGGAACAGCTTTCGGTTCACATAATCGATTAAGTCGTCGCCCGTTAGAGCGGTGTCATGGTCGAATGACCCATCAGCCTTTTTTGGGGCAGCCCACTTTGACCACCTGTAGTCATCATCAATGATGAATGCATAGGGCTTGCCGACAAGCTCTGCCTCCATGGCTCGCCCTTGTTCCAGGTCGTCCAAATACTTTAAAAATAAGATCCAAGATGTTTGCTCGGTGTAATCGAGCTCTGTGGTGCACCCCGCCTCTTTCCACAAAACATCGTCGATATTTTTAAACGTCTGTTCGAACATGCGGTTTTCCAGCTTAACGTTGCGGGCAGAGTGCCCACAAGTCTCTTCAAATTTCAAGGTTTTCGTCAGCCCGAACCTACTGCTGGTTGCAGGCCTCGAATTTAACCCAAACCATCAGCAAGCCAGTTTTTTTTAGTATGGTCCAGGCGAACCCCGGCCATCGGTCTGTTTTGGATGCCCACTGAGACCATCCAAAGCGAACTTTCTCAACCGATCCAATCATAGCAGACCAGCAAGCCGGACTGCCACGGAGCAGACATCTTGAGGGTCTGCTTGGGGTCGCAAGCAGCCCTTCGCACGGTCAAGCTGATTGGGTTTTGACCCTAGCGCCCGATCTGTCCGGCCTCGTTGAGCGGCACCGGGCTCCAGCGGGTGAGCTGCACATAGCCATCGCGGGCGGACACCACGATCTGGCGGCGGTAGCGGTGCACCACGGTGCCGGGGGCATGACGGTGGGCCTCCTGCCAGCCATCGGCGGCGGCGACGAAGATGCGGGCGTCGCCGAGACGGGCGATGGTCTCGATCGCGCCGAAGGCGCGCACGCGACGCAGCACCTCGGCGACGTCCTTGCGGAAGTCGAGGGTGCGGTCGGCGTCGTTCACCCGCGGCCAGTATGAGCCGTCGCCCTGCGGTTCCGCCTTGCGCCAGTGCTCGGCAAGATCCTTCCCGATCGGCCCGACGGCGAGGCGGCGGGCCGCCATCTGGCACTTGGCGAGCAGCGTCTCGTGGGTCTCGTGGCGATCGACGGGGAAGATGTCCTGGGCGAGGATGTCGCCGGTGTCGAAGCCCTGCTCGGCGAGGACGTGGGCGGTGACGCCCCAGCTCTCGTAGCCATCGAGAACCGCCTTGAAGAGCGGGTAGGGCCCCCGCCCCGTCGGCAGCGGCGAGGGATGGAGGTTCAGGGCGTAGCGCACCCGCCCGTGCCAGCCCCGCACGAGCCAGGGATAGCCGGAGACGACGAGGACCACGTCGCGGCCGTGCTCGTGCGCGAGCCGCTCGATGTCGTCGGGCAGCAACCGCGAGAGCTGGATCGGGATGCGGTGGCGCCGGGCCTGGGCCACCACGACCTCGTTGTGATCGTAGATGCCGTCGCAAGGGCGGGTGAACAGCTTCACCGGCGTCCAACCGGCCTCGATCAGCCCGTCGAACACGCCGCCGAGGAAGTCGATGCCGGCAAAGGCGAATTTCATGGGCAGAGACGTCCCGTGGCTGGCGACCCTGCGACGTTCGGCGCAGGGCGGCGGCGGCTTTGATCGGCTCCACGCCGATCAACTCCGCCTTAGCTAGTGGATTTCAGGCATGGGTGAAATCTTTGCGCGGAATCGTTGGGTGGACGCCGCCCGACAGGGGGGCTTCATGGAACGGGTGGTGATCTACGGCGGAACCGGCGGCATCGGCCTTGCCACGGCGCGAGCCCTGCGCGAACGGGGCACGGCCCTCCACCTCGTCGGCCGCGATCCGGAGCGCCTGGAACGGGCGGCCTCCGAACTCGGCGAGACCGGCTTCACCGCGGGCGACGTCACCGACCCGGCCCTGTACCCGCGCGTCGCCTCGGAGGCGGGCCCGCGCCTCGGCGGCCTCGTCTACGCGGTCGGCACGATTCAGCTCGCGCCTTTGGCCAAGCTCGACCCGGCACGCATCGAGGCGGATTTCCGCATCAACGCGCTCGGCGCCTTTCTGGCGGTGCAAGCGGCGGCCCCCGCGCTCAAGGCCGGCGCGGGAGAGGCAAGCGCGGGCGTGGTGCTGTTCTCCACCGTCGCCGTCGCGCAGGGGTTCTCGCACCATGCCTCGGTCGCCATGGCCAAGGGGGCGGTCGAGGGCTTGGCCCTCTCGATGGCCGCGGAACTCGCGCCCGCGATCCGGGTGAACGTCGTCGCCCCCTCGCTCACGCGAACGCCGCTTGCCGAATCCATTACCCGCAACGCGACGCTGGCCTCCGGCATCGCGTCGATGCACGCGCTCCAGCGCCTCGGCGAGCCCGAGGATGTCGCGGCACTCGCCGCCTTCCTCGTCGGCCCGGAAGCGGGCTACGTCACGGGGCAGGTCATCGGCGTCGATGGCGGGCGCTCCTCGCTGCGCACCAAGGGGTAAGCCGCCCTCACGCGTCGTCCCGAAAGGTGGCCGCCGGCTTTCGGGACGATGCCTTAAAGCGTGCTCCAGACCACAAGGGAGACGTAGGGGCTCCACTGGTTGAGCGGCGTCTCGAGCTGGCCTCCGGCGGAGAGGCGGAAGCGGTAGCCGCCCATCGCGTAGTCAGTGACATGCAGCCCGACGCTCCATTTCCGGTAATCGGTCCGGTCGCCGTAGACCGCTGCCTCCGGGCCGAGATACGCGCCGAACAAGGCGGCGCCCCAGGACAGCCGGGCATAGGCGTCGCCGCGGGCGGAGCCGAGGATCACCGTCGCGGTCGCCAGCGTCGACTCGTTGGGTCGCGCCCAGACCTCGCCGTGCAGGCGCAGGCCCGCCCGCAGGGGGAGCGCCTGCACGAAGCCGGGGCCGGACAGCGCCTCCCACGAGGCTTCCGGGCCGGCGAACAGCGTCGCCGCTCCCCATTCGCGGATGAACTGGTAGCCGCCGAGCGCCGCCCCGAGCGCGGTGAAGCGCATCAGGACCGGCGCGCGGCCTCCGCCTTCCGGGCGAACGCCGCCCCCGGCCGTCACCAGAGCGACGGGGCCATCGCGGTCGAACCGATCGAAGACGAGCTTCGCTCCGGCTGCGGAAAAAGTCGAAGCGCCGGCTTCCATGCTGCCGAACAGCACGGTCCGAAGGGTGGCATCGTCACTGCGGGCCGGATCACAGGCGAAGAAGACGGCCAGGGCGAGGACAGCGAGCGCGCGACGACTTACGGCCCGCCGGGACGGAGCCGGGTGGCGCAAGCGATTATGGGAGAATGCGCGTGTCGACATTGGAGGTCGCGCAGAAGTCGGCGGAACGACCAATGGTTGTCACACCAAAAGGCTGTGGTTAAGAGAAATTTACAACTCACGTTAAGTTGTCAGTGAAGACATACTTGAAATAAGCATTCCGGCGGCTGAAGCAACCTGAGCGTGGGTCGCTTCCGTGTGGCACGGCACGCGCGCATGGGTCGGAGCGCTTGGCGGATGAGCCGGGTTGGGCTAGAGCCGCGCTCACCGAAAAATCCAACGGCCGAGCCGGTTTGTCCTCCGCTGCGCGCACTTCCGACGTTCTCACCATGCTTGCGAGCCAGGAGAGCGAGCGTCTGACCGTCGGCGACATCGTCGCCGTGCTACGGGACCGCGCCTTCGCGCTGCTCGTGGTCCTGCTCGGCCTGCCCAATTGCCTGCCGATGCCGCCGCCGATCCCGCTGGTTTGCGGTCTGATCCTGCTCGTCATCGCCATCCAGATCGTGGCCGGGATGTCATCCCCATGGCTGCCTCGGCGTCTGCTCGACCAGTCGATCGCCCGCGCGACAGTGGAGAAGGCGGTGAACCGGGCGGTACCCCTGCTGCGTCGGCTGGAGCGCTGGTCGCGCCCGCGCCTGACCGTGTTCGACGGGGCCGTCGGAATGCGCGGCATGGGCGTGCTGATCCTGGCGCTGGCGCTGGCGCTTATCGTCGCCCCGCCCTTCTTCGGCCAGATCCCGCTCGGGCTCGCGGTCTCGCTGATCGGCCTCGGGCTGGTGGAGCGCGACGGATTCGTGGTGCTGATCGGCCTGTTGATCGGCGGTGTCGGCGTCGGGATCTCGATCGGCTTTGTCTACACCCTGTTCGCCAGCATCATGGGCGCCTTTGCCTGGCTCTCGCAGGCGATCCCCAGCCTCGGGCTGTAGCGCGCCTCTCCAAGCCGCCGGACGGTGCCGCGCGCCTCTGAACAGGATGCTACCGCTTGTCGTGATCCGCGAGCATCAGCCAAGCGGTGGCACGGGGCGAACTGTCGGGAGCGGGATCATTCGGTTTCCGGTTGACCCATTCGGTCCGTTCTCGGTCCGGCAGCCGCTCGATCGCTTTTGGATGTTCGCTGTTGTTGCGAGGCGAAGCCGTTGCAATCCAGGCCTCCGCATCATCCGGAGAGGTTGCGCCGTGGATCGCTTCAGCTCCATCTCGCAATGACGGCGTGGGGCCAAACCCGAAGCGATTAACCGGAAACCGTATCATACCCGTTGATGCGTCCGCTGCGCTGACGCTCTCGATGTTCCCTATGCCAACTGCTCGATCATCCCGTCGCGGATCGTCACGCGGCGGTCCATGCGGGCGGCCAGTTCCATGTTGTGGGTCGCGATCAGAGCCGCGAGGCCGGAGGCGCGCACGAGCTGGAGCAGGATGCTGAAGACCCGGCCGGCGGTCTGGGGGTCGAGGTTGCCGGTCGGCTCGTCGGCGAGCAGCAGCCGAGGCCCGTTGGCGACCGCGCGGGCGATGGCGACGCGCTGCTGCTCGCCGCCCGACAATTCGGCCGGGCGATGCGGCAGCCGCTCCTTCAGGCCGAGGAAGCCGAGGAGTTCGGCAGCGCGCGCCTCCGCCTCCTTGCGGGCCAGCCCGCGGATGAGTTGGGGCAGCACCACGTTCTCCAGCGCCGAGAACTCCGGCAGCAGGTGGTGGAACTGGTAGACGAAGCCCATCTCCTCGCGCCGCAGGCGGGTGCGCTCGCCATCCGACATGCCGGCCGTCGGTTGGCCGCCGATATAGACCTCGCCGCCGTCCGGCCGCTCCAGGAGGCCGGCGACGTGGAGCAGGGTCGATTTACCCGCGCCCGACGGCGCGACCAGGGCGACGAGTTCTCCGGGCCAGATCGCGAGATCGGTGCCGCGCAGAATTTCGAGCGTCCCCTCGCCCTGATGGTAGCGGCGCTGGACGCCGGCGAAGAACAGGGCCGGCACGGGCTGGGCGCCGCCGGCATTCGTCTGAGCCATATCGGGGGCGTTCCGTCAGCCGTAGCGCAGGGCCTGCACCGGATCGAGCCGGGCGGCGCGCCAGGAGGGATAGAGGGTCGCCGCCAGCGACAGCAGCACCGAGGTGATCACGATGATGACGACCTCGCTCGTGTTCATCTCGGCCGGGATCTCGGCGAGGAAGCGCACGGTCGGATCCCAGGCGGTGGGAAACAGGGTGCGCTGGATCGGCTTGATGTTGAGGGTGAACAGCACGCCGCCGATCAGCCCGATTGCCGTGCCGACGAGGCCGATCAGCGCTCCGTTGATGAGGAAGACCCGCATGATCGTGCCCGGCGTCGCCCCCATCGTGCGCAGGATCGCGATGTCCGAGGACTTGTCGCGCACGAGTAGGATCAGCCCGGAGATGATGTTCAAGGTCGCCACGATCACGATGAGGTTGAGGATCAGGAACATCACGTTCCGCTCCACCTCCAGGGCACCGAAGAAGGTGCGGTTGGTCTGGCGCCAGTCGGTGAGCAACACCGGGCGTTCGGCCGCCATCTCGAGGGGCTCGCGCATCTCGCCCACCGCATCGGCGTTGTCGAGATAGATCTCAATCACGCTGACATCGCCGTCGCGGTTGAAGAAGGCTTGCGCCTCGGCCAGCGGCATGAACGCCATGGTGGTGTCGAAATCGGTCACGCCGATCTCGAAAATCGCTTTCACGGTGTAGGTCTTGGTGCGCGGCGCGGTGCCGAACGGCGTGCTCGCGCCCTTCGGCGTCGAGAGCGTCACCTGATCGCCGGCCTGGAGACCGAGGGCGTCAGCGAGCCGCTTACCGAGCGCCACCCCCTGGCCGTCGTCGAAGTTCTCCAGCGTCCCGCCCTTGATCGCGCCGGAGACGGCGGGGATCTTCGGCAGGTCGGCCTCGCGCACGCCGCGCACGAGCACCCCGGAGCCGCCATAGGGCGAGGAGGCGAAGGCCTGCCCCTGCACCATCGGCACCACGGCGCGCACGCCCGCGACCTTTTCCAGCCGGTCGGAGAGATCGACGTAGTCGGTGAACAGCCGGTCGATCGGCGCAGCGAAGACGTGGCCGTTGAGCCCGATGATCTTGGAGCGCAACTCGGAGCGGAAACCGTTCATCACCGAGAGCACGATGATGAGGGTGGCCACACCCACCGCGATGCCGAGCACCGAGAACAGGGCCACCACCGAGACGCCGCCGCCCCGGCGGCGCGCCCGCAGGTAACGGCCGGCGATGATCCACTCGAACCCCGCGAAGGGCGGCGTGGAGGCGCTCGCGCGGGCGTTCTTCAGCCGTGCGAGGATGCCCTTCAAGGAGACACCGGCCTTACCCAACGCAAGCGCCATCGCGGCCGGTCCTCAGAGGCGCCGGATGCGGGCGGGGAGATCGACGGGATCGAGGGTCTCGCGCTCCCCGCTGGCGCGGCGCTTCAGCTCGATCTTGCCTTCGGCGAGTCCCTTCGGGCCGACGATCACTTGCCAAGGCAGGCCGATCAGGTCCGCGGTGGCGAACTTGGCGCCCGGCCGCTCGTCGCGGTCGTCGTAGAGGACCGACAGGCCCGCCGTCTCCAAGGCCGCCTGGATCTCGGCGCAGGCGGTGTCGCAGGCACCATCCCCGACCTTGAGGTTGATCAGCGCCACGTCGAAGGGGGCGACCGCGTCCGGCCAGATGATGCCGGCCTCGTCGTGGCTCGCCTCGATGGTCGCAGCCACGAGCCGGCTCGGGCCGATGCCGTAGGAGCCCATATGGACCGGGCGCTCGCTTCCGTCGGGGCCGGTGACGACCGCCTTCATCGGGGTCGAGTACTTGGTGCCGAAATAGAAGATATGGCCGACCTCGATGCCGCGGGCGGAGAGACGCGAGGCCTCCGGCACCTCGGCGAAGACCGCCTCGTCGTGCATCTCGTCGGTGGCGGCGTAGTGCGAAGTCCAGGCATCGACCACGCCTTGCAGCCCGGCCACGTCGTCGAAATCGACGGACGGGGGCGGCACCGGCATGTCGAGATAGGCTTGGTCGCAGAAGACTTCGCTCTCACCGGTCTTGGCGAGGATGATGAACTCGTGGCTGAGATCGCCGCCGATGGGGCCGGTGTCGGCGCGCATCGGGATCGCCCTGAGGCCAAGCCTTTCGAAGGTGCGGAGGTAGGAGACGAAGACCTTGTTGTAGGAGTGGCGCGCCGCGGCCTGATCGAGATCGAACGAGTAGCCGTCCTTCATCAGGAACTCGCGCGAGCGCATGGTGCCGAAACGCGGGCGCACCTCGTCGCGGAACTTCCACGAGATCTGGTAGAGGTTCTTCGGCAGATCCTTGTAGGAACGGGTGCTGGCCCGGAAGATTTCGGTGACGACCTCTTCCGCCGTCGGGCCGTAGAGCAGGTCGCGCTCGTGGCGGTCCTTCAGACGCAGCATCTCCTTGCCGTAGGCCTCGTAGCGGCCGGATTCGCGCCAGAGGTCGGCCGCCTGGATCGTCGGCATCAGGATCTCGATAGCGCCCGCACGGTCCTGCTCGGCGCGGATGACGTCGCAGATCTTGTTGAGGACGCGCAGTCCCAACGGCAGCCACGCATAGATGCCGGCCGCCTCCTGTCGGATCATGCCGGCCCGCAGCATCAGGCGGTGCGAAACGATCTCCGCTTCCTTCGGCGTCTCGCGCAGGATCGGCAGGAAGTAGCGGGAGAGACGCATCGTTCGACCTTGGAAGCGGGCGGGCGCAGCCGGAGAGGAGCTAGGCCAGCGTGCGAGGGCACACAACACATTGCCCCCGCAAAACACAAGCGCCCTGCGAACACAGGGTCGGCTGGCAATGCGGCGGAACGAAGCCGGCGAAGCAGCGGCGCGCAGCGTTCTCGATGATCGGCGGAGGCTGCTTGACGCGCCGCTTGCAAAAAAGCGCCGCGAACCGTCTCTCCCCTGATGACAAAGGGAAATGTTCTTCCTATAAGCAGCGCCGTGATGGTCGCAGCCCACGAGGCAGCGCACGGTCCGGGTCTTGGGAGGAACAATCAGCCAACGCGCCGCAAGCAATGCGCGACATAAATCAGGCTGAAAAACACTTCGGTTATCCAAAGCAAGGCCTCGTGCCTTGCTTTTTGTTTTTGGACTAAGCCTCTTCTTGGGCTCGGTAGCCCTCTACGCCAGAGTCGGAGCGCCCCGTCGCCCTTACAGGCGGGCGAGCGGGAAGATCAGCAGCGCCGCGAAGAACGCGATGGCGGCCAGGAGCGTCGTCAGCAACGCCTTCTCACGCAGGCGCGGGCTCGCGGGCGCCCCCGGATCCTGGCCCGGCACCAGCCGCTGCGGATCGGCCTCGGCGGCATTGCCCAGCGGCAGGATCGCGAACAGGAAGGTCCACCACAGCACGAAGTAGAGCGCCAGCGCACCGAACACCGTCAGTTCGAACCCCTTCACGGCCACCGTCGCGAACAGCGCGGTCAGCGCTGCCACCGTCAGAAGGGTCAGTGGGGTCGAGGCGGTCAGGGTGCGAAGGGACAAGCGGGTCATCATTTTCAAAACGGCATGAAGCGGCCGGGCCAGCGCCCGACCGATCGAGATCGGAGGACTGTCCCTCAGACCTGCTCCAGCTCCACCAGCGTTCCCAGGAAGTCCTTGGGGTGGAGGAAGATCACCGGCTTGCCGTGGGCGCCGATCCTCGGCTCGCCGGTGCCGAGCACGCGGGCGCCGGCCGCCTTCATCTGGTCGCGGGCGGCGATGATGTCCTCGACCTCGTAGCAGACATGGTGGATGCCGCCGGCCGGGTTCTTGTCGACGAAGCCCTGGATCGTCGAGTTCTCGCCGAGCGGCGACATCAGCTCGACCTTGCTGTTGGGCAGTTCCACGAACACCACCGTCACGCCGTGCTCCGGCTGCGGCAGCGGCTCGGTCACCTTGGCGCCGAGCGTGTCGCGGTAGACCGCCGTCGCCGCATCGAGATCCTTCACCGCGATGGCGACGTGGTTGAGCCGTCCGATCATTGCTGCCTCCCTCCCTGTCTTCTCGAACCCCAGGCCCGGCCATCCTTGCCGGGCCTGATGACTGGATCCTGCGCCTCTCTCTGCGGAGCGGTCGCGCCTTCAGGCGCCCCGCGCCCGCTCGCCGTAGCGATGCGGGCGCGGGGCGATCAAACCTCCACCACCTGCACGTGACAGGCGGGCTTCTTGCCCCAGGCCTCGTTGACGGCGGAGCGCACGGCGCGGTCGACCGCGTTCTCGACGGCTTCCGAGTCCTTCATCTTGCCGCGCGACAGACCGTTGAGGGTGCGGTTGACCGTATCGACCACGGTGTCGAGCAGCGGCTCGCCGCTCCGGCCGCGATTGGGCAGGCCCATGATGTCGACCGCCGGATCGCCGATCACCTCGCCGCGCTCGTCGATGGCGATGGCCACCGAGACGATGCCGGTCTGCGAGAGCTTGCGCCGCTCGGGGATGGCCCGGTCCTTGGAGTCGATGAGGACGTTGCCGTCCTTGTAGAGCCGCCCGGCGCGGACATGCTCGACGATCTCCGGCTTACCCGGCGCGAGGCGGACCACCGCACCGTTGCGGGCCTTCACCACCGACTCGACGCCCTGCGAACGGGCAAAGCGCGCATGCTCGTCGAGATGCAACGCCTCGCCGTGCACCGGCACGACGGCCTTCGGCCGCGTCCAGGAATACATCGCCACCATCTCTTCGCGGCGCGGATGGCCGGAGACGTGAACGAGTTCGGTGCGGTCGGTGATGACCTCGATGCCATCCACGATCAGATCGTTGATGATGGCGCCGACATCGCGCTCGTTGCCGGGGATGGCGCGCGACGAGAAGATCACCCGGTCGCCGGCTGTGAGCGAGATCGCCGGATGGTCGTGGCGCGAGACCCGCGACATCGCCGCCCGCGGCTCGCCCTGCGAGCCGGTGAGTAGGCAGACCACCTTGTCGCGCGGGATGTGGGAGTAGGACTCGGCCGAGAGGAAGTCCGGCAGCCCGTCGAGGTAACCGCATTCGCGGGCGACATCGATCACCCGGTCCATGGCACGGCCGACGGCGATCACCTGACGCCCGCATGCCTGTGCCGCTTCCGCCACGGCACGGATACGCGCGACGTTGGAGGCGAAGGTCGTCACCGCGACGCGGTGGGGCGCGTTCTCGATCAGCTTGCGCAGGGTTGCGGAAACCTCGGACTCGCTCGGCGAGCGGCCCTCGCGCAGAACGTTGGTGGAGTCACAGATGAGCGCGAGGATGCCCTCGTCGCCCATTGCCGTGAACGCCTCGGGCGAGGTGGAGTCGCCGGCCACCGGGGTGTCGTCGAGCTTCCAGTCACCGGTATGCAGCACGAGGCCATGCTCGGTGCGGATCGCCACCGCGTTCGACTCGGGGATCGAGTGGGCTACCGGCACGAACTCGATCTCGAACGGGCCGACGGTGACGCGCCGGCCCGGCTTGATCTCGCGAAGATCCACCTTGGGCGCGCCGGGCTCGGAGAGGCGGCGGGTCTCCAGAAGCTGCTTGGCAAACCGCGTGGCGTAGACCGGCGCCTTGATGCGCGGCCATAGCTCGGAGATCGCGCCGATATGGTCCTCGTGCGCGTGGGTGATGAAGATGCCCAGAAGGTCCTTCTTGCGCTCCTCGATGAAGGTGAGGTCGGGGAACATCAGGTCGATGCCGGGCAATCCCTCTTCGCCAGCAAAGCCCATTCCGCAATCGACCATGATCCATTTGCGCTGCTTCTCGGGTCCGATCCCGTAGAGGCCCGCATTCATGCCGATCTCGCCCACGCCGCCGAGCGGCACGAAGACGAGTTCGTCCTGCCGTGTCGTCATCTTGTTCGTCTATCCAGTCTCAGGCCGCCGTCGCGGCACGTCCGAAATGCACCTCGCCCGCCGTCACGGTTCGTCGGGTTCCGTCCGGGGCGAGGATCACGAGCCGCCCCCCCTCGTCGATCGTTTCAAAGATGCCCGTCAGCGTAGCCTCGGCCATGCGAACCGAAACGGGGGCCCCTACCCCCGCCGCGCGCTCCAGCCACCGCCGCCGGATATTCGAGAATCCGCGCCCCTTGTTCCAGATCCGGACGGCTTCGACAAACCGTTCCGACAGGAATTCGAGCAGCATCGGCGCATCCGCCGCGGAAAAAGTCGCAAGCGCCGCCGCCGGATAGGGCAAACCGTCGGGCGCTGCCGCGACGTTGACGCCGAAACCGACGACGACGGCCCGTCGCCCGCCCGGCAGTGTCTCGGCTTCCAACAGGATGCCGGCGAGCTTTTTGCCATCGGCAAGAACGTCGTTGGGCCATTTCAGATGGATGGCGGATGAGGCAGGAGCAAGACCTTGCGGCGCCAATGCATCCCCACTCCCCGCACGCGGGAAGCGGGCTTCGGCGACCTCGTCGTCGCGCCCCTCTCCCTGCGTGCGGGGAGTGGGGCGCGCATGGCAAGCGTCGTGCAACGCGTCCACCAGCGCGCAACCGGCAACGAAACCAAGCGTCGCGACCATCTCCGGCGCCACACCGGCCACCGGCATCAGCAGACTCGCGGCAAGGTTGCCTTCCGGTGAGGTCCAGGCGTTGCCGCGTCGGCCGCGGCCCGCCTCCTGGCGATGGGTCGCGACCCAGAGCGGACCGGTCTCCCCGCCATGGGCGAGGCGCATGGCCTCGCTGTTGGTCGAGTCGAGCCGGTCGTGGCTGTGCAGCCGGTATCCCTCGGACCGGGCCGCCGGACTCAGCCGGAATGGCATCCGCCTCAGAACAGCGACCTCAGAACAGCGACTTGGCAGCGTCGCCGGCCGCCGAGACCAGCGGGGCTGGGATGAGGAAGAACAGAACCACGACCGCGCTCGACACGCCGAGCACGATGGCCGAGCCCGGCGGGATCCGCTCGTAGGGGGCCTTGGCCTCGTCGAAGTACATCACCTTGACGAGGCGCAGGTAGTAGAAGGCACCGACGACCGAGGTCACCACGCCGACGACCGCGAGCGTCACCAGACCCGCCTTGATGGCGGCGGCGAAGACGTAGAACTTGGCGAAGAACCCGGCGAGCGGCGGGATGCCGGCGAGCGAGAACATCATCGCGGCAAGGCAGAAGGCCAGCCACGGATGGGTGCGCGAAAGGCCCGAGAGATCGTCGATCGTCTCGAACATCTGGTTCTTGCGGCGCATGGAGAGCAGCACCGCGAAGGCGCCGAGCGTCATCGCGAGATAGATGATCATGTAGATCACCACACCGCGGATGCCCTCTTCCGAGCCCGCCGCGAGGCCGATCAGGGCGTAGCCGACATTGCCGATGGAGGAATAGGCCATCAGGCGCTTGATGTTGCGCTGGCCGATCGCAGCGAACGAGCCGAGCGCCATCGAGGCGATCGAGACGAACACGATGATCTGCTGCCAAACCGCCATGACGTCGGGGAAGGCGCCGATGAAGACGCGCACCGTCATCGCCATGGCGGCGATTTTCGGCGCGGAGCCGAAGAACGCGGTGACCGGCGTCGGCGAGCCTTCGTAGACGTCCGGCGTCCACATGTGGAACGGCACGGCCGCAAGCTTGAAGGCGACGCCGGCGGCCACGAACACGATGCCGAGCACGATGCCGAAGCTGGATGGGCCGTCGAGCGCGGTGACGATGCCGGGGAAGGAGACCGTGCCGGTGAAGCCGTAGACCAGCGAGGCGCCGTAGAGCAGCATGCCGGAGGAGAGCGCGCCGAGCACGAAGTACTTCAGGCCGGCTTCGGTCGACTTCACGTCGTCGCGGTGGAAGGCAGCGATGACGTAGGCCGCAAGCGATTGCAGCTCCAGCCCGAGATAGAGCGAGATCAGGTCGTTGGCCGAGGCCATCACCAGCATGCCGATGGTGCAGAGCACGATCAAAATCGGGTACTCGAACCGGTCGATGCGCTCGCGCTGGAAGTAGTCGCGCGAGAGCAGGATGGTCGCCGCCGAGCCGATCAGGATCAGCGCCTTCATGATCCGCGCGAACGGATCGGCGATGAAGGCGCCGTTCAGCGTCGTCACGTTGCCCGTCTGCGAAACGACGAGGAAGAAGGTGAAGATCAGCAGGATCAGCGCGCCGATGTTGACGCCCTCGGACGAACGCTCGCCACGCCACGCCCCGTAGAGCACGAGCAGCAGAGCGCCGACGCTCAGGACGATCTCCGGCAGGACCGGCGTGATCGCCGGCAGAACGGACTGGATCGGGGTCATCGCGCGGCGGCCTCGACGGTTTTCTGGGACTCGAGGACGGCCGTCTTCTCCGCAGCGACGGATTTCGCGGCTTTGGCGGCGGCCTCTGCGGTCTTCGTGTTGGCGAGCGCGCCGCGCATGTTCTGCACCAGTGCCTCGGTGGAGGGCGCGAAGGTGTCGAGCACGGGGGCCGGATGGACGCCGTACCAGATCGTCAGTGCGACGAGCGGCGCAATGATGATCTTTTCGCGCGTATCGAGATCCAAGATCCCCTGGAGGTTAGGCTTGTCGAGCTTCCCGTAGATCACCCGGGCGTAGAGCCACAGGGCGTAGCCGGCCGAGAGGATGATGCCGAAGACCGAGAAGAAGGCGACCGTAGGGTTAGCCTTGAAGGCGCCCATCATCGCCAGGAACTCGCCGACGAAGCCCGACGTGCCGGGCAGGCCGACATTGGCCATGGTGAAGACCATCATCGCGGCGGCGTAGAGCGGCATCCGCCGCACGAGGCCGCCATAGGCCGCGATCTCGCGGGTGTGCATCCGATCGTAGACGACACCGACGCAGAGGAAGAGCGCGCCCGAGACGATGCCGTGCGAGATCATGAGGAACAGCGCGCCCTGGATGCCCTGCTCGTTGAGGGTGAACAGGCCGAGCGTGACAAAGCCCATATGCGCCACCGACGAGTAGGCGATCAGCTTCTTGATGTCGGTCTGCATCATCGCGGTGAGCGACGTGAAGATGATCGCGATCACCGAGAGCGCGAAGACCAGCGGCGCGAACTCGGCCGACGCATCCGGCAGCATCGGCAGCGAGATGCGGATGAAGCCATAGCCGCCCATCTTCAACAGGATGCCGGCCAGGATCACCGAGCCCGCGGTCGGCGCCTCGACGTGTGCGTCGGGGAGCCAGGTATGGACTGGCCACATCGGCATCTTCACCGCGAAGGACGCGAAGAAGGCGAGCCAGAGCCAGGTCTGCATGTGCACGGGGAAGCGGTGCGCCAGCAGCGTCGGGATGTCGGTGGTGCCGGCCTCCCAGTACATCGCCATGATGGCGAGCAGCATCAGCACCGAGCCGAGCAGGGTGTAGAGGAAGAACTTGAAGCTGGCGTAGATGCGCCGCTTACCGCCCCAGATGCCGATGATGAGAAACATCGGGATCAGGCCTGCCTCGAAGAACAGGTAGAACAGCACGAGATCGAGGGCGCAGAACACGCCGATCATCGTCGTCTCGAGGACGAGGAAGGCGACGAAGTACTCCTTCACCCGGTCTTCGACCGAAAGCCACGATGCCCCGATGCAGAACGGCATCAGGAAGGTGGTCAGCAGGATCAGCGGCATCGAGAAGCCGTCGACGCCGAGCTTGAACCGGATCGTCTCGGCGAGCCACGCATGGCTTTCGACGAGCTGGAAGCTCGGGGACGCGATGTCGTAGCGGGCCCAGGCGGCCAGCGAGAGCAGGAAGGTGACGATCGTCGTGATCAGCGCCGCCCAGCGGGCGTTGCGCTTCACGGCTGCCGTCTCCTCGCCCAGGGTCAGGATGAAGGCGGCGCCCGCGAGCGGGACGATCAGAAGCCCGGAGAGAATGCCGAGGCCGAGCATCAATGGGTCCCCCCAGGCACGCCGGAGACGAGGTACCACGTGATCAGGCCGGCGACCCCGACGAGCATCACGAAGGCGTAGTGGTAGACGTAGCCGGTCTGGAGGCGGACCACGCCGCGGGTGATGTCCACCACCCGGGCCGAGATGCCGTCGGGTCCGAGGCCGTCGATGACACGCCCGTCACCCTCCTTCCAGAGGAACAGGCCGAAGTTCTTGGCCGGCCGGACGAAGATCCGGTCGTAGATCTCGTCGAAGTACCACTTGTTGAGCAGGAAGCGGTACAGGATCGGCTGCGACTCCGCGAGGCGATGCGGAAGATCAGGCCGGCGCAGGTACATCCAGAAGGCCAAGAGGAAGCCCGCGACCAGCATCATGAAGGGCGAGGCGGCGACCCAGCCCGGCGCATCGTGGATCTTGTGCATGATGTCGTTGCCGGACCCGTGCGGGAGCGCGTTGCCCCAGAACTTGTCCATGTCGTGCCCGATGAAGCGCTCCTTAAAGATCAGGCCGGCGAACAGCGCGCCGAAGGCCAGGATCGCGAGCGGGATCGTCATCACGAGCGGGCTCTCGTGGGGCTTATGAGGCGCGTGGTCGTGGTGCTCGACCGCGCTGTGCGAGGCGGGCTCGGCATCGTGGCCGTGGTCGTCGTGGGCGACGCCCTCGTGGTGCCCCGGCGCGCCGTCCGCCTGATGGGCATGGGCGGCGTGCGCGTGCTCGTCATGCGCATGGTCGTCGTGGCCGTGGGCGCCGTGCGCGACCCAGCGCTGCGGTCCCTCGAAGGTGAGGAAGAACAGCCGCCAGGAGTAGAACGAGGTCATCAGCGCGGCGATCACGGTGGCGAGGAACGCCAGCACGTGGCCGGGACGGTCCGACATGTAGGCCGCCTCGATAATTGCGTCCTTGGAGTAGTAGCCCGAGGTGAAGGGGAAGCCGATCAGCGCGATCGTGCCGATCGTCATCATCGCCGTGGTGAAGGGGATGTAGCGGCGGAGCCCCCCCATGTTCCGCATGTCCTGCTCGTGGTGCATCGCGTGGATGACCGAGCCGGCGCCGAGGAACAGCAGGGCCTTGAAGAAGGCATGGGTGAAGAGGTGGAACACGCCCGTGGCGTAGGCGCCGACGCCGAGGCCGACGAACATGTAGCCGAGCTGCGAGCAGGTCGAGTAGGCGATGACCCGCTTGATGTCGTTCTGCACGAGGCCGACGGTCGCTGCGAAGAAGGCGGTGATGCCGCCGATGACGGTGACGACGGTGAGCGCGGTCGGGGCCAGCTCGAACAGCGGCGACAGGCGCGCGACCATGAACACGCCGGCGGTGACCATGGTGGCGGCGTGGATGAGCGCCGAGACCGGGGTCGGACCCTCCATCGCGTCGGGGAGCCAGGTGTGCAGCAGGAACTGCGCCGACTTGCCCATGGCACCCATGAACAGGAGCAGGCAGGCGAGCGTCAGGGCGTGCCAGTCGTGACCGAGGAAGTGGAAGGTCGCGTCCTTCAGCTCCGGGGCCTTGGCGAAGATCGCGTCGAAGCCGACGGAGCCCGTCAGGACGAAGACGAGGAAGATGCCGAGCGAGAAGCCGAAATCGCCGACGCGGTTGACGATGAAGGCCTTCATCGCCGCCGCATTCGCCGAGGGCTTCTCGTACCAGAAGCCGATCAGCAGGTAGGAGGCGAGGCCGACGCCCTCCCAGCCGAAGAACATCTGCACGAGGTTGTCGGCGGTCACCAGCATCAGCATGGCGAAGGTGAACAGCGACAAGTAGGCGAAGAAGCGCGGCCGGTGCGGATCCTCGTGCATGTAGCCGATGGAGTAGAGGTGCACGAGGGTCGAGACCGAGGTCACGACCACCAGCATCACCGCTGTCAGCGTATCGACCTTGAAGGCCCAATCGACGGTGAGGTCACCGGCGGTGAACCACTGGGCGACGGGCACGGTCTCGGCGCGGCCGTCACCGGTGACGAGGAAGAACGCCCCCCAGGAGAGCAGTGCCGCGAAGGCGAGGCAGCCCGTCGTCACGAGCTCGCTCATCCGCGCGCCGATGAACCGGCCGAACAGGCCGGCGATCAGGGCGCCGATGAGCGGGAAGAAGACGATCGCGTGATACATGGGTCGGTCGTGCCTCGCAGCAGGCGGACGAAGGGGACGGGGCTCTCTTCAGGGAGGCGGCGTCAGCCCTTCATCATGCTCACGTCCTCGACGGCGATGGAGCCGCGGTTGCGGAAGAACACCACCAGGATCGCCAGACCGATCGCGGCCTCGGCCGCGGCGACCGTCAGCACGAACAGGGCGAAGACCTGTCCGGTGATGTCGTTGAGGTGGGTCGAGAAGGCGACGAGGTTGATGTTCACGGCGAGCAGGATCAGCTCGACCGACATCAGGATGACGATGACGTTCTTGCGGTTGATGAAGATGCCGAGCACGCCGAGCGTGAACAGGATCGCGGCAACCGTCAGGTAGTGGCTCAATCCGATCATCGGCCTCAGACCTCCACGCCCTGCCGCGAGGGCACCTTGATGGTATCGACCGCCATGCCCTGCGTGCGGGCATTCTGCACGGCGATGTTCTGACGCTTGACGCCGGTGCGCTCGCGCAGGGTCAGCACGATGGCGCCAATCATCGCCACCAGCAGGATCAGGCCGGCGATCTGGAAGGCGTAGACATAGTCCGTGTAGAGCACCCGGCCGAGCGCCTCGGTGTTGGTGGCGGTCTCGCCGTGGGCGGCGCGGCCGAGCGGCGCCTGCACGAGGCCCGGATCGATGGTCCAGGTGCCGACGACCAGCACGAGCTCGATCAGGAAGATCGCGCCGATCAGGCCGCCGATCGGCAGGTAGCGCTGGAAGCCCTGGCGGAGGGCGGCGAAGTCCACGTCGAGCATCATCACGACGAAGAGGAACAGCACCGCGACGGCGCCGACATAGACGACGACCAGGATCATCGCCAGGAACTCGGCGCCCATCAGCACGAACAGCCCGGCGGCGTTCACGAAGGCGAGGATCAGGAACAGCACCGAGGTGACGGGGTTCCTGGCAGCGATCACCATGAAGCCCGAGGCCACGGCGAAGCCCGCGAAGAGATAGAAGAAGGCGGCGGCTGCGGTCATGCGATTTTCAGCATCGGCCGCCCAAGCGAGCGGCTCCCTTCTGCCTCGGTGGACCCTCGGCCGCAGGCGGCGGCCGGTCTAGCGCATCGACAGCGAGGCGCTAGGTTCCTGTTTCCGCATCGTCTTTTTCCGAAGGCCGGAAGCCGCCGTTCGGGACGGTGCTCTATAGAACTGGGCTGTGCGACGCACAACCGATGTCGGCGGCCGAACTAGCGGTACGGCGCATCGACCGCGATGTTGCGGGCGATCTCGCGTTCCCAGCGATCGCCGTTCTCAAGCAGTTTCTGCTTGTCGTAGAGCAGCTCCTCGCGGGTCTCGACCGAGAACTCGAAGTTCGGACCCTCGACGATGGCATCGACTGGGCAGGCCTCCTGGCACATGCCGCAATAGATGCACTTCACCATGTCGATGTCGTAGCGCGTCGTGCGCCGCGTGCCGTCGTTGCGGCGGGGCCCCGCCTCGATGGTGATGGCCTGAGCCGGGCAGATCGCCTCGCAAAGCTTGCAGGCAATGCAGCGCTCCTCGCCGTTGGGGTAACGGCGCAGGGCGTGCTCACCGCGGAACCGCGGCCCGCGATGCCCCATCTCGAAGGGGTAGTTGATCGTGGCCTTCGGCTTGAAGAAGTACTTCATGGCGAGGAAGAACCCCGACACGAACTCCTTCAGGAGAAGGCTTCTAGCGACCTGATCGAGCTTCACGGCGCGATCTCCAATTCCGTTGGGTTCAGGCGCCCGGCGCGAGGCCGGTGAGCTTGAGGACGAAGGCGACGACGATGACCGAGATCAGCGAGAGCGGGAGGAAGACCTTCCAGCCGAGCCGCATAAGCTGGTCGTAGCGGTAGCGGGGCACCATGGCCTTCACCATGGCGATCATGAAGAACAGGAAGCTCGCTTTCAGCGCGAACCAGATCACGCCGGGCACCCAGGTGAAGGGCACGAACGGGATCGGCGAGAGCCAGCCGCCGAGGAAGAGGACCGTGCCGAGGGCGCACATGGTCATGATCGCCACGTACTCGCCGAGCATGAACAGCAGGTACGGCGTCGAGGAATACTCGACCATGTAGCCCGCCACGAGCTCCGACTCGGCCTCCGGCAGGTCGAAGGGCGGGCGGTTGGTCTCGGCCAGGGCCGAGACGAAGAACACGCCGAACATCGGGAACAGCCAGAGCCAGTACCAGCCGAAGAGGCCGAGCGCGGTGTCCTGCGCCATGACGATGCGCGAGAGGTTGAGCGAGCCGGCGCAGAGCAGCACGCAGATGATGACGAAGCCGAGCGAGACCTCGTAGGAGATCATCTGCGCCGCCGAGCGCAGCGCGCCGAGGAAGGCGTATTTCGAGTTCGAGGCCCAGCCGCCCATGATGACGCCGTAGACGCCGAGCGAGGAGATCGCGAAGATGTAGGTGATGCCGACATTGATGTCGGCGATCGCCCAGCCGTCGGCGAGCGGGATCACCGCCCAGGACGCCAGCGCCAGCATCGCGAAGACCAGCGGCGCCAGCAGGAAGATCGCCTTATTGGCGCCCGCCGGGATCACCGGCTCCTTCAGCACGAACTTCAGGAGGTCGGCGAAGGACTGGAACAGGCCCCAGGGCCCGACCACGTTCGGGCCGCGGCGCAACTGCACCGCCGCCCAGATCTTGCGGTCGGCCAGCAGCGCGTAGGCGATGAAGACGAGGAGCGCGGCGAGGAGCACGAAGCTCTTCAGCGCGATCAGCAGGACGGTGCCGAGCACTTCCCAGAAGGTCATCGGTTAGCGTCCCCTATTCGGCCGCTTCGAGGGCTCGGCCTCGGGCGAGGCCGGAACACTCGGCGAGCACCCGCGAGGCGCGGGCGATCGGGTTGGTGAGGTAGAAGTCGGCGACCGGCGAGGAGAAGGTGGCCTTCTCCGTCGCGGCCGGAACCGCGGCAAGCCGATCGAGCGTGGCCGCCGCGTCGGCGGTCTCGACCTGACCGACCGCCGCGAGATGCGGATGGGCCGCGTACATCGCCTTGCGGAGCGCGACGAGCGAATCGTAGGGCAGGCGCTTGCCGAGCACGTCGGAGAGCGCGCGCAGGATCGCCCAATCCTCGCGGGCATCACCCGGCGGGAAGCCGGCGCGGTTGGCCATCTGCACTCGGCCTTCGAGGTTGACGTAGGTCGCGCTCTTCTCGGTGTAGGCCGCGCCCGGCAGGATCACGTCGGCGCGGCTCGCGCCGGCATCGCCGTGGGTGCCCTGGTAGATCACGAAGGCGCCCGGCCCGATGACGCGCTCGTCGGCGCCGAGGTTGAACACGACGTCGAGGGCACCCGGCTCGATCATCTGCGAGAAGGACAGCCCCCCCTCCCCCGGCACGAAGCCGAGATCGAGGGCGCCGACGCGGGCGGCCGCCGTATTGAGCACGCCGAAGCCGTTCCAGCCGTCGGCCACGGCGCCGACGTCCTTGGCCAGCGCCGCGGCGGCGGCGAGCGAACCGAGGCCGCCCTCGCCGACGATGACGAGCGGACGCTCGGCCTTCTTCAGCACGTCGAGGAAGCTGTGCTCGCCCTTGGCGATGGAGCCGAGCGTGTCGGAGCCGGCGCCGAGATAGGTGTAGGGGTAGGTCAGGTCCGGCTGCTCGTCGAGGATCAACCCGATCGAGACCGGGGCCATGCGCCAGCGCTTGCGGATGCGCACGTTGAGCAGCGAAGCCTCGGTGCGCGGGTTGGCGCCGACGATGAGGATCGCGTCCGCCTGCTCGATGCCGGGGATTGTCGCGCCGAGCGTATAGGCGGCCCGGCCCCAGGCCGGATCGATCGCCTCACCGGTCTGGCGCGCGTCGAGGTTGGTGACGCCGAGCGAGCCCATCAGCGCCTTGAGGGCGAAGATCTCCTCCGCGCCCGCGAGATCGCCGACGAGCGCGCCGACGCGCTTGGGATCGGCGCCCTTCACCTTGGCGGCAATCGCCGAGAACGCCTCCCCCCAGGAGGCGGGGCGCAGGCGGCCGTTCTCACGAAGGAACGGGCGGTCGAGGCGCTGGAGGCGCAGGCCATCGACCACGTGACGGGTCTTGTCGGAGATCCACTCCTCGTTGATCTCTTCGCTGATACGCGGCTCGATCTGCATCACCTCGCGGCCGCGGGCGTCGATGCGGATCGCCGAGCCGACCGCGTCCATCACGTCGACGGACTCGGTCTTGTGCAGCTCCCACGGGCGCACGTTGTAGCTCTGCGGCTTGTGCACCAGCGCGCCGACGGGGCAGAGATCGGCGACGTTGCCCTGAAGCTCCGAGCCCATCGCCTCTTCGAGGTAGCTCGTGATTTCCATGTCCTCGCCGCGGCCGATGGCGCCGAGATCCGGCACGCCGGCCACTTCCGCGAGGAATCGGACGCAGCGGGTGCAGTGGATGCAGCGGTTCATCGCCGTGCGCACCAGTGGGCCGATGTATTTTTCCTCGACCGCCCGCTTGTTCTCGCTGTAGCGGGTCGAGTCGACGCCGTAGGCCATCGCCTGATCCTGCAGGTCGCAATGGCCGCCCTGGTCGCAGATCGGGCAATCGAGCGGGTGATTGATGAGGAGGAACTCCATCACCCCCTCACGCGCCTTCTTCGTCGTGCCCGAGCGGGTGAGAACCTCCGGCGGCTCGCCGTTCGGTCCCGGCCGGCAATCCTTCACCGCGTAGGCGCAGGAGGCCACGGGCTTGGGCGCGCCCTTCAGCTCGACGAGGCACATGCGGCAATTGCCGGCGATCGACAGCCGCTCGTGAAAGCAGAAGCGCGGGATCTCCGCACCCGCGATCTCGCAGGCCTGCAGCAAGGTGTAGTCGGCCGGAACATCGACCTCGGTGCCGTCGATGAGGATTTTGGTCATCGGGTCATCTCGAAGGTGAGCATCGGGGCGGCACTCACTCCGCCGCCATCGGCACCGCATCCATGTGCGGGTTGGCGCTGTACTGGTCGATCCGCTTCTCGATCTCGGGCCGGAAGTGCCGGATCAGGCCCTGGATCGGCCATGCCGCGGCATCGCCTAGCGCGCAGATCGTGTGGCCCTCGACCTGCTTGGTGACTTCCAGGAGCATGTCGATCTCGCGCTTCTGCGCGCGGCCGGCGGCCATGCGGGTGAGCACGCGCCACATCCAGCCGGTGCCCTCGCGGCAGGGCGTGCACTGGCCGCAACTCTCGTGCTTGTAAAAGTACGAGATGCGGGCGATCGCGCCGACGATGTCGGTCGATTTGTCGAGCACGATCACCGCCGCGGTGCCCAGGCCCGAGCCGAGGTTGCGCAGGGTGTCGAAGTCCATCTTGGCGTCGATGATCTGCTCGGCCGGCACCAGCGGCACCGAGGAGCCGCCGGGAATCGAGCAGAGCAGGTTGTCCCAGCCACCGCGCATGCCGCCGCAATGCTTGTCGATCAGCTCGCGGAAGGTGATGCCGAGCTCTTCCTCGACGTTGCAGGGCTTGTTGACGTGGCCCGAGACGCAGAACAGCTTGGTTCCGGTGTTGTTCTTGCCGCCGAGGCCCGCGAACCACGCGCCGCCGCGGCGCAGGATCGTGCCGGCCACCGCGATCGACTCGACGTTGTTGACGGTCGTGGGGCAGCCATAGAGACCCATATTGGCCGGGAATGGCGGTTTCAGCCGCGGCATCCCCTTCTTGCCTTCGAGGCTCTCGATGAGCGCCGTTTCCTCGCCGCAGATGTAAGCACCGGCGCCGTGGTGGACGTAGATGTCGAACGGGTAGTCGTGGACGTTCGAGGGACCGACGAGGCGCCCCTCGTAAGCCTCGTCCACCGCGCGCTGGAGCGCGAACTTCTCCGCCACGTACTCGCCGCGGATGTAGATGTAGCAGGCATGCGCGCCCATGGCGAAGGACGCCAGCATGCATCCCTCGATCAGGAGATGCGGGTCATGCCGCATGATCTCCCGGTCCTTGCAGGTGCCCGGCTCCGACTCGTCGGCGTTGACGACGAGGTAATGCGGGCGCCCGTCGGACTTCTTGGGCATGAACGACCATTTGAGGCCGGTCGGGAAGCCGGCGCCGCCGCGGCCGCGCAGGCCGGAGCCCTTCATCTCGTCGATGATCCAGTCCCGGCCCATGTCGAGCAGGAATTTGGTGCCGTCCCACGCGCCGCGCTTCTTCGCGGCGTCCAGCCCCGGCGAGTGCAGGCCGTAGAGATTGGTGAAGATGCGATCCTGATCGGCGAGCATGATCCGCTCCTCAGCCCCTGCTGCCGGCGAGGTCGGACGCCTGTCCGACCCAGTTCTCCCGGTCGATCCGGCCCGGGAAGGCGAGGTAGGCGCTCACCCAGGCGACCTCCGTCGGCGACCATGCGGCGACCTGATCGAAGTGCCAGACGCCGAGATCGTTAAGACGGCGCTGGTTGATCGGGCCGACGCCCTTGATCTTGGTCAGATCGTCCGGACGGTCGTCGCGGGGGGCGTCGAGCCCTTTCGGCCGGGTGCCCGCAGCATCGGCGCGAGCCTCCGGGTTCTCGCCCTCGGGCACGTCGTCGCCGGCACCGACGGTTGCCGGATGCTGCGGCGGCTCCGTGCGCAGGATCTCGTCTTCCTCGACGGCCGAATCCTGGGCGGACGACGCCTTCGCGTCCCGCGCGTCGTCCCGATCCTCGGCCTTCACAGGCGTCTCGCCGGCGCTCGCCCGCTCGGCGGGCGCATCGACGGCGTTCGTCTCGTTGGCGCGCCCGGAGGAGGGATGGGCAGGCTTGGTCTCGTTCTTGACGCGGGCTTCGGTCGAGGCGGCCTCGTCCTTCTTCACACCTTCCTCGGCGGCGCTCTCGGTCTGCTCGAAGCGCTTGCGCCAGGCGCCGACGCGGGAGCCGTCGAACAGGCTCTCGTCGGTCAGGGTGTTGACCGCATCCTGCGGCTCTGAAGACACCCGGCCGATCTGCGAACCGACCTTCACGGGGCGGCCGGCGGCAAGGTCGTCCATGAGCTTGTTCAAGCTCTCGGGCGTCAGGTCCTCGTAGTAGTCTTGATTGATCTGGACCATCGGCGCGTTGCAGCAGGCGCCAAGGCATTCCACTTCGAGCCAGGAGAAGTTGCCGTCCGCCGAGACGTGACCGGCGGGGCCGAGGCGCTCGTGGAGCGCGGCCTTCAGCTCCTTCGCCCCGCAGCAATCGCAGGGCACGGTGCCGCAGAGCTGGATCCAGAACCGGCCGACCGGCTCAAGGGCGAACATCGTGTAGAAGGTCGCGACCTCCAGCACGCGGATATGCGGCATGCCGAGTTCGTCGGCGACCGCCTCGATCGCCTTCTGCGGCAGCCAGCCGCCATTCTGCTCCTGCGCCTTCCACAGCAGCGGGATGACGGCCGAGGCCTGCCGGCCCTCCGGATATTTCGCGATCTGGCCGCGAGCCCAGTCAGCGTTCTCGGACGTGAACGCGAAGTCCTGGGGCTGCTCGGCAGCGGGGGCTAGCCTGCGGTTGGCCATGACGTTCGACCCGTCTCCTCAGCGGTCCACTTCGCCGAACACGATGTCGAGCGTGCCGAGCACGCAGGACACGTCGGCGAGCAGGTGGCCGCGGCACATCCAATCCATCGCTTGAAGATGGGCGAAGCCCGGAGCGCGGATCTTGCAGCGGTAGGGTTTGTTGGTGCCGTCGGAGACGAGGTAGACGCCGAACTCGCCCTTGGGCGCTTCGACCGCGGCGTAGACCTCGCCCTCGGGCACGTGGAAGCCCTCGGTGTAGAGCTTGAAGTGGTGGATGAGCGCTTCCATCGAGCGCTTCATCTCCCGGCGCGGCGGCGGCGCGAACTTGCCGTCGATCGAGGCGATCGGGCCTTGGCCGGCGGGCTCGCGCAGCTTGGCCACGCATTGCCGCATGATCTTCACGGATTCCCGCATCTCTTCCATGCGGATCACCTGACGGTCGTAGGTGTCGCCGTTCTTCCCCACGGGGATGTCGAACTCCATCTCCTCGTAGAGTTCGTAGGGCTGCGACTTGCGCAGATCCCACGGGATACCCGAGCCGCGCACCATCACGCCGGAGAAGCCCCAGGCCATGGCCTCGTCCACCGAGACGATGCCGATGTCGACGTTGCGCTGCTTGAAGATGCGGTTGGCCATGACGAGGTTGTCGAGGTCGTCGACCACCTTCAGGAACGGATCGCAGAACGCGTCGATGTCGTCGATCAGCGCGGGCGGCAGGTCCTGGTGGACGCCGCCGGGGCGGAAATAGTTGGCGTGGAGCCGAGCGCCCGATGCGCGCTCGTAGAAGATCATCAGCTTCTCGCGCTCCTCGAAGCCCCACAGGGGCGGCGTGAGTGCGCCGACGTCCATCGCCTGCGTGGTGACGTTGAGAAGGTGGGAGAGCAGCCGCCCGATCTCGCAGAACAGGGTGCGGATGAGCTGGGCCCGGCGCGGCACCTCAATGCCCGCGAGCCGCTCGATCGCGAGGCAGAAGGCGTGCTCCTGATTCATCGGCGCGACGTAGTCGAGCCGGTCGAAATAGGGCGTCGCCTGGAGGTAGGTCTTGTGCTCGATCAGCTTCTCGGTACCCCGGTGCAGGAGCCCGATATGCGGATCGACGCGCTCGACCACCTCACCGTCGAGTTCGAGCACGAGGCGCAGCACGCCGTGCGCCGCCGGGTGTTGCGGCCCGAAATTGATCGAGAAGTTGCGGATGTTGTGTTCGGTCATCGCCGCAGCCCTCAGCTCGACGTCTTCTCGTCGCCCGGCAGCACGTAGTCCGTGCCCTCCCATGGCGACAGGAAGTCGAAGTTGCGGAACTCCTGGGTGAGCTTGACCGGCTCGTAGACCACCCGCGCCTCGTCCTGGTCGTAGCGAACCTCGACGAAGCCGGTCAGCGGGAAGTCCTTGCGCAGCGGATGACCCTCGAACCCGTAATCGGTCAGCAGCCGGCGCAGGTCGGGATGGCCCGAGAACAGGATCCCGTAGAGGTCGTAGGTCTCACGCTCGTACCAGTTGGCCGCCGGGAAGACGGGGATCGCCGAGGGCACCGGCGTCGCAGCATCCGTCTGCACCTTCACGCGCACCCGCGTGTTATGGCGCAGGGACAGCAGGTGGTAGACGACGTCGAAGCGGCGCGCGCGCTGGGGGTAGTCGACGCCGCAGATGTCGATGAAGCAGCGGAAGGCGCACGCCGGATCGTCGCGCAGGTAGGTCAGCGCGTAGACGATGTCGCTGCCCTGGACGACGAGCGTCAGCTCGCCATGGGCGATGGCCCATTCGGTGACTGCCGGACCGAGCGCCCCGGCGATCCGCTCGCCCATGGTCCGCAGGGCGTCCTCGCCCTGAGCGGCCGCGACGGTCCGGCGAAGCGTGATGCCGTTGGTGGTGATGGCCTCCATCGCGCCCTCCCTCACCGCTCGATCGTGCCGATGCGGCGGATCTTCCGCTGAAGCAGCAGGACGCCGTAGAGCAGGGCTTCGGCGCTCGGCGGGCAGCCCGGCACGTAGATATCCACCGGCACCACCCGGTCGCAGCCGCGCACCACCGAGTAGGAGTAGTGGTAGTAGCCGCCGCCATTGGCGCAGGAGCCCATGGAGATGACGTAGCGCGGCTCCGGCATCTGGTCGTAGACCTTGCGCAGGGCCGGGGCCATCTTGTTGGTCAGCGTGCCGGCGACGATCATCACGTCGGATTGCCGCGGAGAGCCGCGCGGCGCGAAGCCGAAGCGCTCGCAATCGTAGCGCGGCATCGACATCTGCATCATCTCGACCGCGCAGCAGGCGAGACCGAAGGTCATCCACATCAGCGAGCCGGTACGAGCCCAGTTGATGAGTTCGTCGGCGCTGGTGACGAGGAAGCCGCGGTCGGCCAACTCGTCGTTGATCGACAGGAAGGTCGGATCGTTCGCGCCGATCGGACGGCCGGTTGCGGGATCGATGATCCCTTTGGGCGCCGGCGCGATGTCGGGCGCGCGGGAGAAGGTCGGAGTCAGGGCCATCTCTGCCTCTGAGCGAGAGCGGGAGGGAAACGACGTGGGCGAACCCTTGCCGCTAGTCCCATTCGAGGGCGCCCTTGCGCCACTCGTAGACGAAGCCGACGGTGAGGACGCCGAGGAAGATCATCATCGACCAGAAGCCGAACCAGCCGAGTTCCCCGAAGGTGATCGCCCAGGGAAACAGGAAGGCGACTTCGAGGTCGAAGATGATGAACAGGATCGCCACGAGGTAGAAGCGCACGTCGAACTTCATGCGCGCGTCATCGAAGGCGTTGAAACCACACTCGTAGGCCGAGAGCTTCTCCGGATCGGGGCTCGAATAGGCCACGATGAAGGGAGCAATCAGCAGCGCCGCCGCGATGAACAGCGACACGCCAAGGAAGATGATGAGCGGCAGGTAATCCGCCAATAGGCCGGTCATGCCGCACCTCTCATGTGGTTGCGCGTGAGGATCATGAACGACGGCCCTCGCGACGACTTTACGGCCCGTGGAATCCCTCGGATGGAATTCCTCCAATGCCAGACTGAGCGCGGGCGAGGCTTAGACGAGCCCCCCCGGCGAAACAAGGGCATTGCGCGTCGCACAATCACCTCATTGGCTGACAGATGGGCACTTTCGTGCACCCGCCGACGGGGCGGATGGGCGCAGTCCTACCGGAACCGGCGGGGGAAGATTTTCATCCATGCCGTGGGGATGGGGCCGCACCGCCGTGAGCGCGGGCGTGCGCCGTTCTGACATCACGAGATGCATCGTCTGGAGGGAGAGAGAGCCCGCGAACCCATCCGGACCGGACGCGGCAGCACCTCGATACCCCGCAAGGGCTAAGTGGTGCGCGCCGAGCCGCGCATGCAGAGCGATCAGAGGCGGCGCCGTCCGATGGGTCGCAGCCGGCCGCCATCGAGGCCTGTTTCGCTTACCGTCGCCGGACCGTCGCATTTCGCGAATCCGCTGCTTGACAGCCCGAGGCGCCCCACCTAAACCCCGCCTCGTCGCCGACACGAGCCCAGCCGGCCGGCGACACAGAACGCGGGCGTAGCTCAGTCGGTTAGAGTGCCGGCCTGTCACGCCGGAGGTCGCGGGTTCGAGCCCCGTCGCCCGCGCCATGTTCCCGATGTCGATTTGACCGGGATACCAAAACTCATTCCTCATCTATACAACAGATTACATCGCTGCCTGATGCACGCTTGATGCCGCGCGCTTGGCTCGGCGTGACCGACGCGCCACAAGCCGCGCAATGTGGCCCGTCGGAGTGAGGGGCGCCCCGGTTTCGCCGCAACGGCCAGGGAAGCGGGCGCATCCGACTCACGCTGCAGACCTCACCCTCACCGATGCAGAACCTGCGCCTGTCCGCCGCCGCGGCTCTCGTCACCCTGACGCTCGTGAGCCTGACACTTGCCGGATGCGGAGGATCACCCGTTCTCGATGCGGGCGTGCCGGCCGTGCCGATCATTCTCGACGAGCAGGCCGCCGCCGCCGCGATCTCCCGCTACAGGGCGCAGCACGGGCTGAGTTCCGTCGTCATCGATTCCCGCCTGATCACCGCGGCTTCGCTCCAGGCACAAGCCAATGCGCGGGCCGGGCGGCTTAGCCACGAGATCGCCGGAAGCTTCGACAGCCGCATGGCAGGCGCCGGCTTCGGCAAGCGCTACGCCTCGGAGAACCTGAGCGCCGGCTCCGAGACCTTCGATCAGGTGCTCGCCCGCTGGAAGGCCTCGCCGGAGCATAACCGCAACATGCTGATGCCGCAGCTCCGCCGCGTCGGCATCGCCCGGTTCGACGCTCCGGCGACGCGCTACAAGCGCTTCTGGGCGCTGGTGATGGCCGGCGATTGAGGCGAAGCGGCCCGGGCCCGACGCGGCCGGGCCGCCCGTCACCGCTACTGAACCTGCGCGAAGAGCGGATCCAGGCGCTTCTGTGTCAGCTTGTTGTGCTGAACGCTCTTGGCGGCCTCCAGGTTGTCGCGCTTGTCGCCGACTACCACGAGGGCGACCATACCCATCATGTAATGCGGCGCGCATTTGAAGCCGTAGACGCCTTCCTTGTCGAACTTGACCACGGCCTCCTGACCGACGGTCGTCTTGACGGTTTCGGCGCCATCGGGCGCCATGCCTTTGATCGTCTCGACGTTGTGCCCCTTGTCGGTCGGCAGGAACTTGATGCTGTCGCCGGGCTTCAGCCGGATGAGCGCGGGATCGAACACCATCATCCCGCCCGGCCCGCTGTTGAGCATCTTGACCGGCACCTCGTCGGCCGCTGCCGGCAGGGCGACGGCGAGCGTGGCCGCAGCGATCAGCACTCTGAAGATCATCATTCGTTTCCTCGGAATAATTCTTAAGATAGTCGATGAATTCATCGACAATCACGAGATACCGAGTCTTTCACTAAGCATCAAATCATTCATTACTTGCGAAATTGAATTATTATATTTTCAAGTACGCTTCACGCAAAGCATCACGAGGCCGGACGAGCCGGGCCTTTCAAACCTGCGCGGCTGCGTGTAAACGCGGGGCTTGACGATCATCCCAGCGCCTGCGCCCCCTTGGCGCCGCCTTCGAAACGGCGGTGCGCGAGGGCGAGCGCGCGCGAACTCGCTTCAAGGCGCTCAATGCCGAAACGCACCGACATCTCCTCCATTCTCATCATCGGTGCGGGCCCCATCATCATCGGGCAGGCCTGCGAGTTCGATTATTCCGGCACCCAGGCCTGCAAGGCCTTGCGGGAAGAGGGCTACCGGATCGTTCTGGTGAACTCGAACCCGGCAACGATCATGACCGACCCGGACATGGCCGACGCGACCTATGTCGAGCCGATCACCCCGGAGATCGTCGCCAAGATCATCGAGAAGGAGCGGCCCGACGCGCTCCTGCCGACCATGGGCGGCCAGACCGCGCTGAACTGCGCGCTGTCGCTGAAGCGCATGGGCGTGCTGGAAAAGTTCGGCGTGCAGATGATCGGTGCGACCGCCGAGGCCATCGACAAGGCGGAGGACCGCAACCTCTTCCGCGACGCGATGACCAAGATCGGCCTGGAGACCCCGAAATCGGAACTCGCCAACGCCTCGGCCGCCAAGAAGGCCGACCGCGACCGCTATCTCGCCGAGAAAGCGCGCATCGAGGCGGCGCAGTCGGACCCGGCCGTCCGCGCGGCGGCGCTCGCCGAGTTCGATCGGCAATGGAGCGGGGCTGAGGGCGACCGGCGGCGGCGCTACATCGAGCACGCGCTCGGCCAGGCGCTGATCGCGCTCGCCGAAGTCGGCCTGCCGGCGATCATCCGCCCCTCCTTCACCATGGGCGGCACCGGCGGCGGCATCGCCTACAACCGCGAGGAGTTCCTCGAGATCGTCGAGCGCGGCATCGACGCCTCGCCGACCAACGAGGTGCTGATCGAGGAGAGCGTGCTCGGCTGGAAGGAGTACGAGATGGAGGTCGTCCGCGATAAGGCGGACAACTGCATCATCGTCTGCTCCATCGAGAACGTCGATCCGATGGGCGTGCATACCGGCGACTCGATCACCGTCGCCCCCGCGCTGACGCTCACCGACAAAGAGTATCAGGTGATGCGCGACGCCTCGCTGGCGGTGCTCCGCGAGATCGGCGTCGAGACCGGCGGCTCGAACGTGCAGTTCGCGATCGACCCGAAGACGGGCCGGATGATCGTGATCGAGATGAACCCGCGCGTGTCGCGCTCCTCGGCGCTGGCCTCGAAGGCGACCGGCTTCCCCATCGCCAAAGTCGCGGCCAAGCTCGCCGTCGGCTACACGCTCGACGAGATCGCCAACGACATCACCGGCGGCGCGACCCCGGCCTCGTTCGAGCCGACGATCGACTACGTCGTCACCAAGATCCCGCGCTTCGCGTTCGAAAAGTTCCCCGGCGCCGAGCCGACGCTGACCACCGCGATGAAGTCGGTGGGCGAGGCCATGGCGATCGGCCGCTGCTTCGCGGAATCCTTGCAGAAGGCCCTGCGCTCGCTGGAGACGGGGCTGACCGGCCTCGACGAGATCGAGATCGAGGGTCTCGGCAAGGGCGACGACCACAACGCGATCAAGGCCGCGCTCGGCACGCCGACGCCGGATCGCCTCCTCAAGGTCGCGCAGGCGATGCGCCTCGGGATCAGCCACGAGGAGATCTACGCCTCCTGCGCGATCGATCCGTGGTTCCTCGAGCAGCTTCAAGCCATCGTCGATCTGGAGAACCGGGTGAAGGCGCATGGCCTGCCGGGGACGCCGGGCGCCTTCCGCCAACTCAAGGCCGCCGGCTTCTCCGACGCGCGGCTGGCCGTGTTGACCGACGCCGACGAGGACGCCGTGCGCGCCGCCCGCCGGGCTCTCGGCGTGCGTCCGGTCTTCAAGCGGATCGACACCTGCGCCGCCGAGTTCAAGGCGCCGACCGCCTACATGTACTCGACCTACGTCGCCCCCTTCGCCGGCCAGACCGCGGACGAGGCGTACCCGTCGGACAAGAAGAAGGTCATCATCCTCGGCGGCGGCCCGAACCGGATCGGCCAGGGCATCGAGTTCGATTATTGCTGCTGCCACGCCTGCTTCGCGCTGACGGAGGCCGGCTACGAGACCATCATGGTCAACTGCAATCCGGAGACGGTCTCGACCGACTACGACACCTCCGACCGGCTCTACTTCGAGCCGCTGACGGCGGAGGACGTACTCGAAATCATCGAGACCGAGCGGCAGGCGGGCCAGCTTCACGGCGTGATCGTGCAGTTCGGCGGCCAGACCCCGCTCAAGCTCGCCCGCGCCCTGGAGGCTGCCGGCGTGCCGATCCTCGGCACCTCGCCGGACGCGATCGACCTCGCCGAGGACCGCGACCAGTTCAAGCGGCTCCTCGACAAGCTCAGCCTCAAGCAGCCCAAGAACGGCATCGCCTACTCGGTCGAGCAGAGCCGGCTGGTCGCGGCCGAACTCGGCCTGCCCTTCGTCGTGCGCCCGAGCTACGTGCTCGGCGGGCGGGCCATGGCGATCATCCGCGACGAGACCCAGTTCGCCGAGTACCTGCTCGGCACGCTGCCGAGCCTGATCCCCTCCGACATCAAGGCGCGCTACCCCAACGACAAGACGGGGCAGATCAACACGGTGCTGGGCAAGAACCCGCTTCTGTTCGACCGCTACCTTTCGGACGCGACCGAGGTCGATGTCGATGCGGTCTGCGACGGTGAGAGCGTGTTCATCGCCGGCATCATGGAGCACATCGAGGAGGCGGGTATCCACTCAGGCGATTCCGCCTGCTCGCTGCCGCCCCGCACGCTCTCGCCCGAGATCATCACCGAGCTGGAGCGCCAGACCAAGGCGATGGCGCTGGCCCTCAAGGTCGGCGGCCTGATGAACGTGCAGTACGCGATCAAGGACGGCGCGATCTACGTGCTGGAAGTAAACCCGCGCGCCTCGCGCACGGTGCCCTTCGTCGCCAAGGTGATCGGCGAGCCGATCGCAAAGATCGCCGCGCGGGTCATGGCCGGTGAGCGCCTCGACAGCTTCGGCCTCAGACGTAAGCAACTCGACCACATCGCGGTGAAGGAGGCGGTGTTCCCCTTCGCCCGCTTCCCCGGCGTCGACGTGCTGCTCGGGCCGGAGATGCGCTCGACCGGCGAGGTAATCGGGCTCGATGCCGGGTTCGGCGTGGCCTTCGCCAAGAGCCAGCTCGGTTCGGGCACGGCGGTGCCGCGCACCGGCACGGTGTTCGTCTCCGTGCGTGACGATGATAAGCCCCGCGTGCTGCCGGCAATCCGACAGCTCTCCGGCCTCGGCTTCACCATCCTCGCGACCGGCGGCACGCAGCGCTACCTCGCGGACGAGGGCATCCCGACCCAGCGCATCAACAAGGTGCTGGAGGGCCGTCCCCACATCGTCGATTCGATCAAGAACGGCGACATCGCGCTGGTCATCAACACCACCGAGGGGGCCGGCGCGCTCTCCGACTCACGCTCGCTCCGGCGGGCGGCCCTCTTGCATAAAGTGCCGTACTACACCACTCTCGCCGGCGCGATGGCGGCGGCCGAGGGGATCAAGGCCTACCTCGAAGGCGATCTTCAGGTCCGCGCCTTGCAGGAATACTTCGCGGCCTAAATAAACGTTCGTGTGCCGGGCGGCCCGCCGAGCGGAAGCGGGCGGCCCGAGAGCACACGATCGAGAGCCGTTATCCCGGCCCGGAAGGAGCGTTTCGCTCCGGCCGGGCCTCTTCATTGTGGCGCGAGACCATGAGCATCGACAAGCTTCCCATCACGGCACGCGGCTACGCAGCCCTCGAGGAGGAGCTGAAGCGTCGCCAGCAGGTGGAGCGGCAGCGCATCATCCAGGCAATCTCCGAGGCGCGCGCGCTGGGCGACCTGTCCGAGAATGCCGAGTACCATGCCGCCAAGGAGGCCCAGTCCCACAACGAGGGGCGGGTGCTCGAACTGGAAAGCATGATCGCGCGGGCCGAGATCATCGACACCTCGAAGCTGTCCGGCTCCAAGATCAAGTTCGGCGCCCGCGTGAAGCTGTTGGACGAGGATACCGAGGAGGAGAAGACCTACCAGCTCGTCGGCGAGCCGGAGGCGGATGTGCGCGAAGGCCGCGTCTCGATCTCCTCGCCCATCGCCCGCGCCCTGATCGGCAAGGCCGTCGGCGACACGGTGGAAGTCACGACGCCCGGTGGCGGCAAGTCCTATGAGGTCGTCGCCGTCGAGTGGGGAGCCTGATCCCCGTGCTCGGCCGCCTGGCCGGGGTTTTGGCCGGGCTCGCGCTCAGCGTCCCGGCCGGGGCGCAGGATTTCGACCAGGTCTTCGACCGGGTCGGCGGCATCACCGTCGATGTGCGCCCCTTGCAAGTCTACGCCCGCGGCCCGCAGACGGAGGTTCTACGCGCCGATCTGACCGAGGCGATGCGGCGCAGCTTCCGAGACCGCATCGTCCGCGGCGCGCCGACGCTGGTGGTGCGCGTGAGCGGCCTCTCGCTCGCCGCCTATGGCGGTTCGCAAGGCGGTGACCGCAGCAGCTTCGGCGGCAGCGGCACGACGGATTACCTCGACGGCGAGGCGCTGCTGGTCGGCCGCGGGGGCGAGATCCTCGCGCGCCATCCCCAGCTCTCGGCCCTGCCCGCGAGTTCCGGCGGGGCGTGGTACGATCCGGCCTCCGAGCGGCGGCGGGTCGCGGCCCTGGCCGAGCACTACGCGCAGTGGCTGCGGCGCAGGCTCCCGTCCCAGTAAGGCCGGGTTTGGTGGGATCGAAGGTTTGCGTCGCGTGAACGAACAGGGGCCGGTGCAAGGGCTGGTGAAGGTGGACGGCAGCGTGCCGCCGCAACTCGCGCGGGCCCGCGCCTGGATCCTCACCGATGGCAAGGCCGGCGACGAGAACCAGTGCATCGGCATCGCCGAGGCGCTCGGCGTCTCCTACGAGACACGGCGGATTCCGGACGGACGGCCGCTGACCTGGATGGCCCCATGGGGGCCGATCGACCCGCGGGACGCACCGGGCCGGGCCGGCGGCCTGCTGCAAGGCCCGCTCCCCGATCTCCTGATCGCGTCGGGGCGGCGCGCCGTGCCCTATCTGCGCGCCGTGCGCCGCGCCTCGGGCGAGACAACCTTCACGGCCTTCCTCAAGGATCCGCGCACCGGCCACGACACCGCGGATTTCATCTGGGTTCCCGACTACGACGACCTGCGCGGTCCCAACGTCTTCACCACGCTCACTGCGCCGCATCCCGTCTCCCGCGCCCGGCTCGACACCGCCCGCACGACGCCTGATCCGCGTCTCGCGCGCCTGCCCTGGCCGCGCATCGCCGTGCTGATCGGCGGGGACAGCCGGCATCTGCGCTACCGCAAAGCCGACATGCAGCGGCTCGTGCGCGATCTCACCAAGCTGGCCGATGGCGGCTGCTCGCTGATGCTCACGGTGTCCCGGCGCACGCCACCGAACCTGCGCATCGCCCTCGAAAACTTGGTGAAGGACAAGGGCGGTTTCTTCTGGGACGGCAGCGGCGAGAACCCTTACGTCGGCATGCTGGCGATCGCCGACCACATCGTCGTCACTTCCGATTCAGCCAACATGGTGGGCGAGGCCGCGAGCACCGGCGTGCCCCTCCTGCTGTTCGATCTGCCGCGTACCTATATCCGGCATCGGCGAATGTTCGCGGGCCTCGCCATGGCCGGTGCGCTGAAGCCGTTCATCGGCCGCCTGGAGGCGCTGCGCTACGCTCCCATCGACGCGACGCCGGAGATCGCCGCGGCCCTGGCGGAGGCTTATGGGCGGCACCGCGCGCGCTTGGCGGGGGACACGGCTGCGGTGCCGCGCCCGGCCGAACGGACGTCGGACCCGCGCGGACCGTTCTGAGGCGGCATCGGGACAGAACGGGCCGTTTGCCCGCGTCGTCCGCTTTGGGAAGAAATTTTTGCCTTCCTCGTGTCAGACTGCGCGCGAGGCTACACAAACAACGGACGGCCGGCGCCCAAGGATCGGGACGCCCGCCGACAGGAGACGGCACAGATGGCCCATACCCATGCGAGGCTCGTCATCATCGGCTCGGGACCGGCCGGCTACACCGCCGCGATCTACGCTGCCCGCGCCATGGTCGAGCCCCTGCTGATCTCGGGCTTCCAGCCGGGCGGCCAACTGATGATCACGACCGATGTCGAAAATTATCCGGGCTTCGCCGACGCGATCCAGGGCCCCTGGCTGATGGAGCAGATGCGGCTCCAGGCAGAGCATGTCGGCACGAAGATCGTCTCGGAATACATCACGAGCGTCGATCTCAACGTGCGCCCGTTCCGGCTGGAGGCCGATTCCGGCGAAACCTACACCTGCGACGCGCTCATCATCGCCACGGGCGCCCAGGCGAAGTGGCTCGGCCTGCCCTCGGAGGCGAAGTTCCAGGGCTTCGGCGTCTCGGCCTGCGCCACCTGCGACGGCTTCTTCTTCCGCGGCAAGGACGTGACCGTGGTCGGCGGCGGCAACACCGCGGTCGAGGAGGCGCTGTATCTGGCCAACCTCGCCAAGTCGGTCACCGTGATCCACCGCCGCGGCGAGTTCCGGGCCGAGCGCATCCTGCAGGAGCGCCTGTTCAAGCACGCCAACGTCACGGTGAAGTGGCACCACGCGGTGGAGGAAATCTGCGGCTCCGACACGCCACCCTCCGTCACGCATCTGCGCCTGAAGGATCTGCGCTCCGGGGCGATCGTCGAGCAGCCCACCGACGGCCTGTTCGTGGCGATCGGCCACCAGCCGGCCACGGGGATCTTCGAGGGCCAACTGCCGATGCGGCACGGCGGCTACATCACCGTGACGCCGGGCACCACCGAGACCGAGATCCCGGGCGTGTTCGCGGCCGGCGACGTCACCGACGACGTCTACCGTCAGGCGATCACCGCGGCCGGCATGGGCTGCATGGCCGCGCTGGAGGCGGAAAAGTTCCTGGCCAATCTCGACGTCGGCGAGAGCCCGGCCAAGGCGGCGGCCGAGTAGGCGGCCGGCTTTCGGGCGTTTTGCGGACGTTTTAAGTACTGTTCAAAAGAACGCCCGCTTCGCCATCGTGTCGGACATCGAGACCGACCGGGAACAGACGCAGTCAAAGCATTCAAGACGTTGTCTGATACGCATTTCCCTGTTGATGGCGGAAATGACGCAACCAAATTGTAAGGTTGTCGTCCTAACCTGAAAGCTGCGGGAGCCGGAAGGTTTCACGAAAGAAGCCTTTCGCCGGGTACGGCAGGGCAACAGACTGGCGTCGTGCAACGCCCGAAGGTCGCGGCCGCCCGTAGGGGCGGACTGCGACGGGCCGACCTCGACGGGCGGGAGTGACGGCCTTGGATTGGGACAAGATCCGGATTTTCCTCAACGTCGCGGAGGCCGGCAGCTTCACGCGGGCGGGCGACGACATCGGCCTCAGCCAGTCGGCGGTGAGCCGGCAGATCAGCGCCCTCGAGCGGGAGTTGAAGGCGCCGCTGTTCCACCGGCATGCCCGGGGCCTGATCCTGACCGAGCAGGGCGACCTGCTGTTTCGCGCCGCGCGCGACATGAAGCTGAGGCTGGAGAACACCCGCGCCCGCCTCGTCGAGACCAGCGAGCGCCCCTCCGGCGACCTGCGCGTGACGACGACGGTGGGCCTGGGCACCTCCTGGCTGTCGCAGCGCGTCTCGGAATTCCTCGACCTCTATCCGGATGTGCGGATCGAGCTGGTTCTCACCAACGAGGAGTTGGACCTCGCCATGCGCGAGGCCGACATCGCGATCCGCATGCGCCGCCCGGCCCAGCCCGACCTGATCCAGCGGCGGCTGTTCACGGTGCACTATCACGCTTTCGCGAGCCCCGATTACGTCAAGCGCTTCGGCGAGCCCAAGACCATCAGCGACCTCGATGAGCACCGCCTCGTCTCGTTCGGCGGCAACGAGCCGTCCTATCTGCTCGCGACCCACTATCTCGCCAGCATCGGCCGCGAGGGGGACGAGCGCCGTCCGGTCCACTTCACGGTCAACAACATCACCGCCCTCCACAAGGCGATGGAGGCGGGCGTCGGCGTCGGCATCCTGCCGGACTACGCCGTCGACGGGAACGAGAGCCTCGTCCAGGTGCTGCGCGAGAGCGAAATGCCGACGATGGAGAGCTATCTCGTCTATGCCGAGGAGATGCGCTCGGTCGCCCGCGTCCAGGCCTTTCGCGATTTCCTCGTGAACAAGGCACAACGCTGGACTTATTGAAAGCTTGGCCGGACAACCGGCCGGCAACCGCCCTTGTCGCGCACCGACGCACTCGTCTAAGACCGCCCCTCCTGCCGGGCGGTTCGCGAAGCCTCCGGCCGACGCAGCCGGACGGCATGATCGCGATTCACTGCCTCAACGGGCCGAACCTCAATCTCCTGGGCCAGCGCGAGCCGGGCATCTACGGCGCCGCCACGCTTGCCGACATCGAGCAAAACCTGCGGGAGCAGGCGGCTCGCCTCGATATCGCCCTGACCTTCCGTCAGACGAATCACGAGGGCGAACTCGTGACGTTCGTGCAGGAGGCCGGTGCCGCCGGGGCCGGGGTGCTCATCAACGCCGCCGCCTACACGCACACCTCGATCGCGCTCCGTGACGCGATCAAGGGGTCGGGGGTGACGGCGGTGGAGATCCACCTCTCCAACGTCCATGCCCGCGAGGACTTCCGCCACGTCTCGCGGATCGCACCGGTCTGCGCCGGTTTGATTTCGGGCTTCGGTGCCCACAGTTACGTCCTGGGGCTCGACGCCCTCGCCCATCTCCTGCGCGGACGCACCCCGTCCGCCTCCTGACCTCAGAACTACGAGCCGATGGCCAAGAACGAACCCTTCGATCCCGAACTGGTGCGCGAACTCGCCCGGATGGTCGCCGAGACCGATCTGACCGAGATCGAGGTCGAGAAGGGCGATCTGCGCATCCGCGTCGCCCGCAAGATCGAGACGGTCTCGGTTCAGGTCGCGCCCGCCGCCCCGGCCGCTGCGGCGGCACCGGTCGCGGCGCCGCCTGCTGCCCTGGCGCCGGCCCCCGCCAAATCCGGCGCGGGCCATCCCGGCGCCGTGCCGTCGCCCATGGTCGGCACCGCCTACCTGCGCCCCTCGCCGGACGCCAAGCCGTTCATCGAGATCGGCACGAAGGTCCAGGCCGGCGACAAGCTTCTGCTGGTCGAGGCCATGAAGACCTTCAACGAAATCGTCGCGCCCCGCGCCGGTACGGTGACCGCGATCTTCATCGAGGATGGGATGCCGGTCGAGTACGGCGAAGCCCTCCTCGTTCTCGAGTAGCCTCCCCGCGATGTTCGACAAGATCCTGATCGCCAACCGCGGCGAGATCGCACTCCGCATCCTGCGGGCGGCGAAGGAGCTCGGTATCGCCACCGTCGCGGTCCACTCGACGGCGGATGCCGACGCCATGCATGTGCGGCTGGCCGACGAGAGCGTCTGTATCGGCCCGCCGGCCGCCCGCGACAGCTACCTCAACATCCCCTCGATCATCGCCGCCTGCGAGATCACCGGGGCGGACGCCGTGCATCCCGGCTACGGCTTCCTGTCGGAGAACGCCCGGTTCGCCGAGGTTCTGGCGCATCACAACATCGGCTTCATCGGCCCCAAGGCGGAGCATATCCGCATCATGGGCGACAAGATCGAGGCCAAGCGCACCGCCAAGCGCCTCGGCATTCCCTGCGTTCCGGGCTCGGAGGGCGGCGTCACCGATCCGGACGAGGCCAAGCGCGTGGCTGCCGAGATCGGCTATCCCGTGCTGGTGAAGGCCGCCTCCGGCGGCGGCGGGCGCGGCATGAAGGTCGCCCGCTCGGAAAGCGAGCTGGAGCAGGCCCTGGACATGGCCCGCACCGAGGCCAAGGCCGCCTTCGGCGACGATGCGGTCTACCTCGAGAAATACCTGACCAAACCGCGCCACATCGAGGTGCAGATCCTCGGCGACGGCAAGGGCAACGCGGTGCATCTGGCCGAGCGCGACTGCTCGCTCCAGCGCCGCCACCAGAAGGTCTGGGAGGAAGGCGGTTCGCCGGCCCTCAACGAGGCGATGCGCGCCGAGATCGGCGGCATCTGCGCCAACGCCATGCGCGAACTCGGTTATCTCGGCGCCGGCACCATCGAGTTCCTCTACGAGGACGGGCGATTCTATTTCATCGAGATGAACACCCGGATTCAGGTGGAGCATCCCGTCACTGAGATGATCACCGGGATCGATCTCGTGAACGAGCAGATCCGGGTTGCCGCCGGCGGCGGCTTGTCGGTGGCTCAGGAGGACATCAAGGTCGAGGGCCACGCCATCGAGTGCCGGATCAACGCCGAGCACCCTTCGACCTTCCGGCCCTCGCCGGGGCTGATCACCTACTTCCACCCGCCGGGCGGTCTCGGCGTCCGGGTCGATTCGGCCGCGTTCCAGGGCTACCGGATTCCCTCGAACTACGACTCGCTGATCGGCAAGCTGATCGTGCACGGGCGCACCCGCAACGAGTGCCTGATGCGCTTGCGCCGGGCGTTGGACGAGTTCGTGGTCGACGGCATCGACACCACGCTGCCGCTGTTCCGCACGCTGGTGCGCAACGCCGACGTGCAGAACGGCCTCTACGACATCCACTGGCTCGAAGGCTTCCTGGCCCGCGAGGAATTGTCCGAGACCGACCAGAGACGCTGAACGGCGGCGACACGTTCCTCGTCGATCGACTGCCGGTCCCGTTGCGGGCCGGCTGCTTCTGACCATCGCCGTCATTCCGGGGCCGCGCAACGGAACCCGGGATCCATCCGTGATGCGTCGCCGAGGCTGGGCGTAGAGCTCAATCGTGGATTCCGGGTCTGCCTTCGGCGCCCCGGAATGACAGCGGAGAATGCTTTTCGAGACGGTCAGGGACCGCGCTCCGATGCCCGTCCGCGACGTGATGGGTCTGGCGTTCCGCCTCCGCCGGAGCGACAACGCTTCGATGCACGACAGGCCGCCCGTGGACATCACGCCCGACATCCTGCTCAAGGCCTATGCCGCCGGGATCTTCCCGATGGCCGAGGATGCGGACGATCCGACGATCTATTGGGTTGAGCCCCGCGCCCGCGGGGTGCTGCCCCTCGACCGCTTCCACGTGCCCAAGCGCCTCGCCCGCACCGTGCGCTCCGACGGGTTCGAGGTCGTCAGCGACCGGGATTTCGATGCGGTGATCGACGGCTGCGCCGCCCCGCGCCGGGATACGGCCCGCACCTGGATCAACGCCCGCATCCGCGACCTTTACGGCGCGCTGTTCGATCTCGGCCATTGCCACACGATCGAGGTCTACCACGAGGGGCGCCTCGCCGGCGGGCTCTACGGCGTCTCGCTGGGGGCGGCCTTCTTCGGCGAGAGCATGTTCCACGAGGTGCGCGACGCCTCGAAGGTCGCCCTGGTCCATCTGGTCGCGCGGCTGCGCTCCGGCGGTTACCGCCTCGCCGACACGCAGTTCCTGACCGATCATCTGAGCCAGTTCGGCGTCGAGGAAATGCCGCGCCACATCTACAAGCGCCAGCTCGCCGCCGCGATCACCGAGCGGGCCGAGTGGGGTCCGTCGGACCGGGTCTTTCGCGGCGCCGAAGCCCTGGCCGCCCTCGGGATCGGCAGCGCTGAGGCGTAGTTGAAGTTTCGAAAGGACAAGTCCTTTCGCGCGTCCAGGGCAGAGCCCTGGAGGACAGCCGGGGTTCCACCCCGGCAAAGGGATGATCTCTTTGGAATCCCTTTCTTTTATACGGGAATGACCTCCAGCCGCAGAAGGCGGCCGGCGAGAATGGCGGCCGCCTGCGGATCGGTCCGCACAGCGTCCCCGAGCAAGCCGTCGATGACGAGCGAGGCGATCCCGTGGACGAGCGCCCAGGACCGCAGGGCCTCGTCGGCGGCGTTTGCGCCCGGCACCAGCGCGGCGACCCGCTCCGCCAGCACCGCGTAGGCGGCGGCGGAGGCTTCGCACAGCGCCTGGGGCCGTGATCCGCCGGAGCGCACCCCGCCGAACATCAGGCGGAACAATCCGGGCTGCGCAGAGGCGAAAGCGACATAGACCGCCCCTTGCGCGTAGAGGGCCTCGCGACCCGCCCCGTCCCCTCCCCGATCCGCCTCCTCCAGCGCCGCGCGCAGCCGCTCGAAGCCGACGATGGCCACCGCCGCAAGCAGGGCATCCTTGTCGGGGAAGTGCCGGTAGGGCGCCATCGCCGAGACGCCCGCCCGGCGCGCGGTCTCGCGCAGGCCGAGCGAGGCCAGATCACCGCCCTCCTCCAGGATCGACAGACCCGCCGCGACCAGGGCCTCGCGCAGATCGCCGTGATGGTAGCCGCCCTTGGTCGCGTTCGGTTCGCCCTTCGATGTTGACACTGTAAGCAGCGCACCTATGATTACATCGTAAACATGGAGGGGTGCCATGCAGATGTCGGATAGGCAAGCGGCCGCGAACGGCCGGCCTACGCGGGACTCGGTCGATCTCTCGGCCTATCCGGGCCTTGTCGTGGTCTATCTCGGCTTTCGCGTCGGACGGATGCGGGGCCTGAAGGCCCTGCTCGGCATCGGGCGCGGGCTGGCTCAGATGCAGCGCGAGCGGCCGGATGGGCTGCTGGCGCACGAGAACCTCGTCTACGGCCTCAACCATATCGGCATGCGGCAGTACTGGCGCGATCTGGAAAGCCTGGAGGCTTTCACCCGCTCGGACCCGCACAAGACGTGGTGGCGGGATTTCGGCCGCGATCCGGCCGGCAACGGCTTCTGGCACGAGGCCTACCGGCTCTCGGGTGGGATGGAGGCGATCTATGTCGGCATGCCACGCCCGATCGGGCTCGCGTCCTTCGCCGCCGCCCGCCAGCCGCTCGGGCCCTTCATGACCTCACGGCAGCGGCTGGCGTCGTAGGAATGGCTACCGGAAGATCGCGTCGAAGATAGACTGCGGCTCGCGCGGAGGCGGTGGGGCCGCTGCCGGCCCCTCGTTGTTCGGGAAGAACTTGCGCGAGGGCTTCTGCTTGGGCTGGACCGGCACGCCCCGCGGCCCCTCGACGTCGACCTGACCGTTCTGGTTGACTTGCGAGGCCGTCTTAGTCGGGTCCGCGCCCTTCTTCTTCGGCTTGTCCTGGCGCGAGGCGAGCGCGGGCACTTCCTCCTGCTCCTTCGCCTCGGCGATCACGTCGGAGCCGCCCTTACAATCGGTCAGCCACACATCGTAGATCGGGTGCTCGATGGCGTGCAGGCCGGGACTCGACGCGAACATCCAGCCGGTGAAGATGCGCCGGTATTTGCTGTCGAGCGTCACCTCGTCGACTTCGAGGAAGGCCGTGGTCTTCGGCGTCTCGGTCGGCGGGCGCGAGTAGCAGACCCGCGGCGTCATCTGCAGTGCGCCGAACTGCACCGTCTCGTCGATGGCGACCTCGAAGGTCACGATCCGGCCGGTGATCTTGTCGAGGCCGGAGAACACCGCGGTCGGGTTCTTGATCTTGTCGGCCGAGGCCGGCAGCGCACAGAGCGCCAGGGCGAGCGTGCCGAGTGCGGTCCGGCGCAGGATCGTTGCAGGGATGCGGCTCAAGGCGCCCTCTTGAGTCTGGCGCCGGCCCTCGCGGCCGGCAAAAGGTGACGCCGTTCCAACACCCCAAGGGTGGTGGAAAAAGGGCGGCAGGGCCGTGAGCCTCTCAGTTCCGGCCGGGTTACGCGCCGGCCACGACGCGGGCGGTCGTGGTCGGCGCTTGCGCCTCGGCAGGATCTACTCGCCCGGCGTCCACGGCACATAGTCGCCGGTCGCGGCCGGGCGCTGGCCCCAGGAGAGCTGCGAGCCCTTCGGCCGGTAAGCGGCCGCCGTGCCGGTGAGGTTCTCCTCATGGGCTTTCTGCCACTCGCGGGGGCGATAATCCTCCTCGCTCGGGGCGACGTCGCCGTTGTGGCACAGCCACGCCCGCCAGCCCGGCGGCACACGGGAGGCGTCGGCATAGCCATTATAGACCACCCAGCGCCGCTCCGGGCCGACCGAGCGGTCGATCAACGGGCCCAGCGCCTTGTAGTACTTGTTGCCCAGCTCGTCCGAGCCGACGAACTGGCCGCTGCGCGCGGTATAGAGCGCGAGCGACATCGTCTGCCCGTTCCACCAAGTGAAGATGCGCAGCAGCGTGTCCTTGAGGGCCATGATTCCTCCGGCAAGCGACGGACCCGCGGTGCCGTCGCCGCGGTCGTTATGGTCGCCGCGCGCGTATGAGTCCAGCACTCCGGGTCGCTGTCGCATTTACGGCACGCTTCCCCTGTCTCGCGCCGCCGTTAACCCTGTCCGACCCTGCCGCGGGCGGCCAAACGCGCAGCGCTCCCTGTGGACCGAAAAAATTTCCCGGCGGATTCGATCAAGCCGAAAGGCCACTTAGCGAAGCGCCTCGAATATCCACAGATTTATCACGCAGAACACAACATCTAGCGCGGAACACGGGTAGCCGGCACTAGTTATTGACGCAGATGGCCACTCGGACGTAAGGTCCGGGCATCGCTTCGAACGGTTCGGCGGGGTTTGGGAAGAACCCCGTTTTCGCATGGCGGACAGGTCCCCACGTCGTCTGTTGGGGGGCTCCGAATCGGCCGAGGCACATCCGGCTTTTCATCCATGATCCGCGGCCTGCGCCGCGGCACGGGGTCGCTTGGCTCCGAGGGAGAGGGATTCATGCGGTTCGAGCGGCGCTACACCACGGCAGGCCAATCGCCCTACGCAGCCATCGCCTTCCGCAAGGCGGTGAGCGAGATTCGCAACCCGGACGGCTCGATCGTCTTCCGGCTCGACGGCATTTCCGTGCCGGAGAGCTGGAGCCAGGTCGCCGCCGACGTGCTGGCGCAGAAGTATTTCCGCAAGGCCGGCGTCCCGGCCCGCCTGAAGAAGGTGGAAGAGAACAGCGTCCCCTCCTTCCTCTGGCGCGCAGTGCCGGATGAGGCCGCGCTCGCCGAACTGCCGGAGGAAGAGCGCTTCGTTTCCGAGATCTCCTCCACCCAGGTGTTCGACCGGCTCGCCGGCTGCTGGACCTACTGGGGCTGGAAGGGCGGTTACTTCTCCTCGGAGGAGGACGCCTCGGCGTTCCAGGACGAGCTGCGCTTCATGCTCGCCCGCCAGATGGTGGCGCCGAACTCGCCGCAATGGTTCAACACCGGCCTGCACTGGGCCTACGGCATCGACGGGCCGAGCCAGGGCCATTTCTACTGCGACCCGAAGACCGGTGTGCTGACGAAGTCGGCCACCGCGTACGAGCACCCGCAGCCGCATGCCTGCTTCATCCAGTCCGTGCAGGACGACCTCGTCAACGAGGGCGGCATCATGGACCTGTGGGTGCGCGAAGCGCGCCTGTTCAAGTACGGCTCGGGCACCGGCTCGAACTTCTCCATGCTGCGCGGCGAGAACGAAAAGCTCGGCGGCGGCGGCAAGTCGTCCGGCCTGATGTCGTTCCTCAAGATCGGCGACCGGGCGGCGGGCGCGATCAAGTCCGGCGGCACCACCCGGCGCGCTGCCAAGATGGTGATCGTCGATATCGACCATCCCGATGTCGAGAACTTCATCGACTGGAAGGTGAAGGAGGAGCAGAAGGTTGCCGCGCTGGTGACTGGCTCCAAGGTCGTCTCCAAGCACCTCACCGCGGTGATGAAGGCCTGCACCCAGTGCGAGGCCGAGGGTGACGCCTGCTTCGACCCCGAGCGCAACCCGGCGCTCAAGCGCGAGATCAAGGCCGCCCGCAAGGCGATGGTGCCGGACGCGTACATCAAGCGCGTCGTGCAGTTCGCTAAGCAAGGCTTCACCAAGATCGACTTCCCCGTCTACGACACCGATTGGGATTCGGAGGCCTACCTCACGGTCGCCGGCCAGAACTCCAACAACTCGGTCTCGCTGACCGACGAGTTCTTGCGCGCGGTGGAAGCGGACGGGCCGTGGAGCCTGACCTCCCGCACCACGGGCAAGGTCGTGAAGACGCCCCAGGCGCGCGACCTGTGGGAGAAGATCGGTGAGGCGGCCTGGGCCTCGGCCGATCCGGGCCTGCACTTCAACACCACGATGAACGACTGGCACACCTGCCCGGAGGGCGGGCGGATCCGGGCCTCGAACCCGTGCTCCGAGTACATGTTCCTCGACGACACCGCCTGTAACCTCGCCAGCGCCAACCTGCTGACGATGTACGATCGTGGGGCCAAGCACTTCGACACGCACGCCTTCGAGCACCTCAACCGGCTCTGGACGGTGGTGCTCGAAATCTCGGTGATGATGGCGCAGTTTCCCTCGAAGGAGATCGCCGAGCTTTCCTACAAGTACCGCACCCTGGGCCTCGGCTACGCCAACATCGGCGGCCTGCTGATGACCATGGGCCTGCCCTACGATTCCGATAAGGGCCGGGCGCTCGCCGGCGCGCTCACCGCGATCATGACGGGCGTGGCCTACGCCACCTCCGCCGAGATGGCGGCCGAACTCGGCACCTTCGAGGCGTATCCGGACAACGCCGGGCACATGCTGCGGGTGATCCGCAACCATCGCCGCGCGGCGCATGGCGAGGCCGCCGGCTACGAAGGCCTGAACGTCGCCCCCGTGCCCCTCGACCACGCCAACATCCCGCAGGCCGATATCGGCGCCCATGCCCGCGCGGCCTGGGACCGGGCGCTGTCGCTCGGCGAGCAGCACGGCTACCGCAACGCGCAGGCCACCGTGATCGCGCCGACCGGCACGATCGGCCTCGTGATGGATTGCGACACCACCGGCATCGAGCCCGACTTCGCCCTGGTGAAGTTTAAGAAGCTCGCCGGCGGCGGCTACTTCAAGATCATCAACCAAGCCGCCCCCGACGCCCTGCGGGCGCTGGGCTACCGCGAAGCCGAGATCGCCGAGATCGAGGCTTACGCCGTCGGCCACGGCTCCATGGGCCAGGCGCCGGCGATCAACCCAGGGTCGCTCCGCGCCAAGGGCTTCACCGACGACAAGATCGCGGCGGTGGAAGCCGGGCTGAAGTCGGCCTTCGACATCAAGTTCGTGTTCAACCGCTGGAACCTCGGCGACGACTTCCTCAAGGACACCCTCAAGGTGCCCGCCGAGAAGCTGGCCGACCCGACCTTCGAGTTGCTCCCCTTCCTCGGCTTCTCGAAGCGCGAGATCGAGGCCGCCAACACCCATGTCTGCGGAGCGATGACGCTGGAGGGTGCGCCCTTCCTCAAGCCCGAGCACTACGCGGTGTTCGATTGCGCCAACCCCTGCGGGCGCACCGGAAAGCGCTACCTCTCGGTCGAGAGCCACATCCAGATGATGGCTGCGGCGCAGCCCTTCATCTCGGGGGCGATCTCCAAGACCATCAACATGCCCAACGACGCCACGGTCGAGGATTGCAAGGCGGCCTACCTGCTGTCCTGGCGCCTCGCGCTGAAGGCGAATGCACTCTACCGCGACGGCTCCAAGCTCTCGCAGCCGCTCAACTCGGCGCTGATCGCCGATGACGAGGAGGAGGCCGACGAGGCTCTTGAGGCGATCATCCAGGCCCCGGCCGCCGCCAAGGCGACGGCGGCGGCAGAGAAGATCGTCGAACGGGTGATCGAGCGCATCGAGCGGATCCGCTCGCGCGAGAAGATGCCGGATCGCCGCAAGGGCTACACCCAGAAGGCGGTCGTCGGCGGGCACAAGGTCTACCTGCGCACCGGCGAGTACGACGACGGGCGGCTCGGCGAGATCTTCATCGACATGCACAAGGAGGGCGCGACCTTCCGGAGCCTGATGAACAACTTCGCCATCGCGATCTCGCTCGGCCTCCAATACGGCGTGCCGCTGGAGGAATACGTCGAGGCCTTCACCTTCACCCGCTTCGAGCCGGCGGGCTTCGTGCAGGGCAACGACGCGATCAAGAACGCGACCTCGCTGCTCGACTACGTGTTCCGCGAACTGGCGGTCTCGTATCTCGGACGGACCGACCTTGCCCACGTCAACCCGGCCGAGATCGGCGGCACGGTGCTCGGCGGCGGCGAGGGCGACACCACCCGCGAGACGGGCAAGCCGGCCCCGGCCGCCTCGGCGGTCGTCTCTCGCGGCCTGCTGCGCGGCTCGGCCGATCGGCTCACCCTGATCCAGGGCGGCCCGTCGGGCGCGACGATGGGTGTCGCCGCGGCTGCCACGGGCCAGACGGCCCCGGCCGGCGGCACGGTCCACGCCGTGCTGGGTGCGACGGCGCTGAAGGCAAAATCAGATCCGGAACAAGCAGAAGAGATCCGGCTCCAGTTTTCCAATCCTGAATTTGTCGAGAGAACGTCCATTGCTTCCAGACGCGCAGAGGCTCGCCTTAAAGGTTATGTCGGAGAAGCTTGCCCAGAGTGTGCCAACTTCACACTCGTTAGAAATGGCACTTGCCTAAAATGCGACACATGCGGCAGCACCACAGGCTGTTCCTAGGAAACAAAGGTGTCAAAGACCCGTGATGAGTACCGAAACATTTCGTTTTTAGCGGTGTTTGTGACTATTAAAGCGGCATAAAGCTGCGCTTGAGAGGAAGGCGTGCGGAGTGATCCGCGCGCCTTCTTCTTTGTTTGCAATGCTTTACCGAACAGCGGCGAGGTGATGAACGCTGAAGCTCGTTGGCGCTGGAGCGCTATTCCGTATGCCTACGCCAGGAGATCTTCTACTCGCTGAGAGAAGCACAGGTTATGATTGGCCTATGGCAGAACACATACAACCGTGTCCGGCCGCATTCGTCGCTGGGCTACCGGCCGCCCGCGCCTGTCAGCTTCCCGGATCTGGCCTACCGGCTACCCATGGCATCTACCATGCAGTAGCCTCCCATCTGGCCCGGTCCAAAACACCGGTCAGGTCAATCACCAGCCCGGCCTACATCGTCGTCAAGGCCGCCGACGCGTTCCACGACAAGATCACCGCACCCAATCAGATCTGGCAGACCGACTTCACCTACCTGAAGGTCGTTGGATGGGGCTGGTACTACCTGTCGACAATGCTGGACGATTTCTCGCGTTACATCGTGGCATGGAACCTGTGCGCGACGATGCAGGTCGGCGACGTCACCGCCACGCTAGACTTGGCGCTGAATGCCCCTGGCGTCGATCAGGTACAGGTCGTGCATCGTCCGAGGCTGCTGACCGACAACGGATCGAGCTACGTCGCAGGTGACTTGGCTGACTGGCTCTAAAGCCGCGGCATGACCCACATCCGCGGTGCCCCTCGCCACCCGCAGACCCAAGGCAAGATCGAGCGCTGGCACCAGACGCTCAAGAACCGCATTCTGCTCGAACATGCCTACCCGCCCGGCGAACTGGAGGCGCGGGTCTCCGCCTTTGTCGAGCACTATAACCATCTCCGGGCTCACGAGAGCCTGGGCAACCTCACCCCTGCCGACATCTACTTCGGCCGCGGCGAGGCTATCATGCAGAAGCGGGCGCGGATCAAGCGTCAGACCCTCATGGATTGCCGCTTGCGCCATCACGCGCAGGCTGCCTAACTTCTCAACCCAGATGGACTTGACCCTCCGTTCCTGAGAAACGCAAACAGTCCTAAATCACCTGACGACAGACAGATAAATTAAATTTTATTTTTACTGAATGTACCATTCATCCTCTGGGTCGGAAGACAAGTTCATGTATTCTCTGATATTTAAGCAGACCAATAGTTCTTTTTTGATAGGTTTTGATGCTTGAAGTTCAAATACTTTTGCATTTTTCTTTATAGGAGCTTTAAAAAATGTATCACTCATAGGGTCTGTCGATATTGCGCTTAGCGCAACTTTAGCAACATAAACGACCGTTGTTTTTGGCAAAAAACCAATGGATATTTTTAGTATTTCGCCACTGGCTGTAATCACTGGCGTGAAACAAAGTGGCCAGCCACGTAGAGGACCGGCACCTACGTAATCCGTAAAATGTAACCCAATTATAGTTTCGCTAGCTGAGGTTTCTCCAATTGTAGCACCATTTTTCAACAAACATACTAAATTATTGTACAATTTGAGGTCTCTAACGTCTTGAATTTCTTCCATTTTCATTACACGCCTTATTCTACCTAGTTTTCAATATTAAATCGATAATACTAAAGTACTTTTTAGTGATTATCCCTGCGATCTTAAGACGTCAAAATTATCCCACCAAGCATCACCAGCGTGATCACCCCACCAATCGTCATCGCTATAAACAGCGCGTTCTCAGCCTTATCAGCCGGCACCGTGACCATTTTATTATAATCGTCTTCGTTCAAAAACCGATATATTCGACCCCGCCATTCCTTGCGAATATCTCTTTGAATGTAAACATATTGAATGTTGCTAAAAATTATCGCAACAACATAGCAAAAAATTATACCTGCAAGGGGTACAATAACCTTAGGCGGCGCTGAGGCACTCACTCGTGCAACGATCAACCCGAGCCCTGCAAATAACGCCCCGGCGACAGATGTCGCAATTTGGCGCATGCCGTCTGCGAGCTTAGACGTTTCGTCTGCGAGACTTTTCCGGAGATCGGTCAGCGCCTTGATTGTATCCTTACTCAGATCCTCCAGGCCCATTTGGAAAGCAAGGCGTGCGCCTTCCAGGAGATGAACTGTGTTCTCCGTGAAGATCACGGGGATCTGAGCGCTGCTGGAGGCGGAGCGAGCGACTTCCATTGCCATGAGCCGATGGCGCGTTTCGACTTCTCGGTCATTTTCAAAAACCCATCGGGCCGCCGCTTGCAGCGCTCCGAATCCATCCCGGTCCGAATCGCGATCCCAATCGAAGACGCCGGGTTTGGTCTGGAGCTTCGGTGGTCCCGAAAAGACCAGCGTCTCGCCTTCGTCCATGATCTCGCTGGATAAGGCACGCGAAAGCGCAACGCTCGCCTGAATCGCCCAAGTTTGAAACACGCGATCACGCCAGAGCGGCTCAGATTTCTCATCCAGTAACCAGGGACGAATGTCATCCGGCACGATGCGGGCTGATCCAGCTTCGCGCACGAGCTTGCGTGGGGATTTGATCTCGGGCCTGTCGGGCGGCAAGGCCTGAGCGCCCCAGGCCGACACGGTAAATCCGTACGTGGTGAAGTTCGCTGATGCCGGACAAACCTCGATCCGTCCTGCGACGTTAGATAACCCAAGCCATTGCGCAAATCCCGCGCACGTCAGCAAACGCACGGTTTCCGATGGCGCAGGCGGCTTGTCGATCCGAACTCGGTATGGCGCGAGATCCTCCCCGAGATCCGCTATCTCACACTCAGCCTCCGCTCCATCCTCAAACATCGCCGCCCATACGAGATCGCGGGTCAGTTGACCCACATGCCGCGCGTTCTCAGCGGATAACCCTGAAAGGATGACATGCTCTGGTGTCTCGACCAAGACGGCGAGGTTCTGCGCGACCAGAGCATCCACCTCATGGGACAGTTTTGTCGGGGACAAGGACGTCATGCTCAATGTGCTTCGTATCGATCGTCAGTGTTGCCCGTCCGTCCTTGTGGGTGACGCGACGGACAGAGACTTCTTCAAGTTCGGCAGGGTACTCGATGACAACGCCCTCCACCGTCTTCACGCGACGCCGCGGCGATCGACGTAGCGCTTGGGCGTTGGGCTTGAAAGCCAACCCCGTCAGGCGCTGTTTCCGGATCTGCTTTTCGACCGCGGCATCAATCGCCGCCTTCGCCTCGTCGGCAGGATCCGGCCCAGCAGCTGCAAGCACAGCTTCGTGAATTGCGTTCGTGTCGATCCTTTGCCGATGCCGCAGGGCATCCTTGGCGAGCGCGAAAGCCTTGCCGACATCCTTCTGCGGCAGATGCAACTGAACGTCGTTCAGCGCATTGCGCACGCTGTTCAAGGCAGACTTATTTAATTCCTCGTCCGACCGTTCTCGGTGAACGCCCAAGAATTTCTGAAAATAGTCAGTTAGATTAGGGGCTTGTCCGATCCGATCCTTCGCTGAAACATCTGAAAGGGCGACGCCATGCGCTACCTTTATGAGGCAAGATTTTTGAACGACTTTCCGATCTTCAATGAAAGCTTCGACAATTTTCCGAAGCTGGATTGCTCCGTCTTGTCTCGTGCGCTCGATAGCGGATTTGTAGTCGATCTTGAACATCGCGTACAATTTCACCCCCGCGTTGAGAGGCTTCAACTCGAATACGAAAAAGGCTCCATCTTTGCTGGCTCCCACGTGCGATTCGGAGAAAGCTTTTGCTAAGGCTTGTCCGCCCTTCTCGAACGATTGCTTCCCTGTTGCCATAGCCTCAAGAGTGGTTTTGGTGGCCGAGCCGGCTTCAAATCTAAATAAACCAGATGCATTGATTTCACCGATTCGGGCAAGAAAAAAGTCTCCCTGCTGAACTGCTGGAAGCTCAGGCTGCGCCTCGAAATCTCCATCGCCGACAACATGCAGGATCATCTTCTTGATCTTAAGCTGCAGTAATTCTTCGTCCGTGAAAAAGCCCATCAGCGTCTTCTCCTCGCCGTTAGATTGCATCTTACTGCCAAGGTCGGCAAGCCAGCGAGGTCAGCAACAACTCAGATACTGCTCAGAACATATCGTGAACACGCGTGAATGTGAAGCGCGCGTAGCCGTGGCGGCATCCGGGTCTCGCTGCAGCTTTGCCCAAAAGCGACATTGGGCATTGGGATAGGAGGCGCTTCGCAATGCCCGATACAGGATGTTGATGGCTCATCGTGGAAGAAACCGCTTAAGCTGGATCGCGACAACCCAAGATTAACAGCCACCGCCACTGTTGGAGACGAGCGCCAGTAGGGTTTTGGGCATGCCCGTGAAATCGTCTACGCAGCTATCCGGACCCACGGTCGCGGACTTGCAAAGAATGGTGCCGACCGGCTTGAAGTCGGACGGGACCGGATTGTCAGCGATTGAAGCATCCTTGTCGAACCGTACTCTCAGCTCGACTTTGGCCAATCATGCGGCGTGGCAGGGGGCATAGACCCAGGGCGCGGGCACGCGGAAACGCGGTTTTGTTCGAACGTATTGGCGCGGTGATGTCGCCAAACCCCGCACGCGCCAGATCGCGTAACGCACCGCGGCCAGGGCATCGGCGAAAGTCGGACGCGGCTTGCGGTACCATGCTGCGGCGGCAATGCATTGCCGTTGGCGGGTTGGGAGCCGTGCGGCCAGCAGCATCACGGAGAACAGGCCGAGCAGGCAGGGTGCGGTGCGGGCAATTGCCGTGTCGGACCACTGTCGTTGCGTCTCGACGCCGAGATGGCGGCGAGCTTCTTGGAAGGTGACCTCGACGCTCCAGCGGCGCACGAACCACGACACGATCTGTATCGGCCCGCGCGTCGGGTCGGTGCACAAAGCGCGTGCGGTAAGAAGCGCGCTTCGGGATCACGGATGAGCACCCGGCGGATTGGCACGACGGGCATCACCGCGAACTGCGCGCGGGGCTTTACCGGCAGCTACGACATCGTCTGGCGCTGGGTCGCGCGACGGAGGCAGAGGGCAATGGCGCGACTATCGTCCGCCCGCCCCCCTCCAAGCGCCGCATCACTCGGTGGCTCACCAGTGATCCAGCCGCATTATCGAGGAAGGATGGCGAATTCACTGAAGCGCTCTGCATTGCCCCGGCGAAACTGAGGCAGGCCGCCGAGGATGTACGTGCCTTCGCCGACCTGCTGCGCTAAGGCGATCCATCAGAACTGGCACTGTGGCTGTAGACCTTGATCGCAACCGATCTCGGCAGCTTCGTCACCGGGCTCCGCCAGGAAGAGGCAGATGTACGCGCGGCCATCGTCGAACCCTGGAGCAACGGTCCTGTCGAAGGGCAGGTCAATCGCCTAAAACCGATCAAGCGAAGCATGTACGGCAGAGCCGGATTTGATCTCCTACGCCAGCGCGTCCTCCATGCCGCGCGAGCTAGGACCGGCAGAGCTTGACTAGACAACAGACCCGCAGCACCGGAAGTGCGGACAAACCAACTTCTAATGCTAGTTGACACAAAGCGGGGGCATCGAGTGTTAAAATTTCGCCATTAGAATGCCCCCATATTTCTCAACATATTGAGCATTTTCGCAGCATTCTTTAATTTTGATAGATCCTGTGGAGTGATAGGGTCAGGATCGAAGTGCATCACATCATTTCTAACGGCATTGATTTCCGACAATTCGGAACAAAAAGTCGAACGATCAAGATGCAGCTTGAGCTTAATCCAGCAAGCAGGATTTTCTAGAATCTTCACGTAGTTCCCAAAAGTCAGATCTGAGACCGATTTGAAAGAAGATGGAAGATGCTCGGAAGGGCATGCTTGCTTGACGTCGGAAATGTTTAGCCGTCCCGAGATCAAAATTCTAAGATTTCTCTCAATTTCGGAAATTAATAGGAATGGCGTACTAATCGTCTCAAACTGCAACGCAATATCCGTTGCTGTTACGATGCCAGTTATTTTGTTGTCATGACCCCTGATTAGTACATAATCATGCTCAACAATCGTGTTAATCGCGCTGAACAGCGAGGCAGCACTCGGCAGCTCATGATGAGTATCCATATACGACCGGACATCGTTCGATGCTATATCAGTTGCGGACCGAGAACCAATAGATTTCCAGCTAATCACACCTTTCACATCCCTCTCATTTGTCATGACAGGAAGTTGTGAGAAGTTGCGAGTCAACATTAGGGTTTTTGCTTCGAGAAGCGTAGCGTTGGGTGTGACTTTCACGGGAGGATTGTTTGCTGATGCAATTTCCCCAATCGTGTACGAGGGGTCACCCTCATGGCGATCAAATTCGGAATCTTGATCGTCGATGCCTCCGCTTAAATTGTCACGGTCCGGCTGCGGTTGCCCCTCGGATACCATCTCCTCATTTTTCGAAATGAGTTCGAACGTGATAGGCGTATCGACCCAAATATTCAAATAATTGGGAACCGTTCTGACACCGGCTTCCGCAAGTTTCTGATTGATATATTCCACGTTGTTAGGCGTTCGTCTCTGAGCGCCAAACCACCAGAGGAAATTTCTTATCGTTACAGGTGTCGCTGTTTTTCCCAACTTGAGATCATTAACAACCCCTCTCAACTCTTCAACATCAGACATTGCAAAAATCTCGCTAAGATGAAGCAGAATGTTATTCCCAAATCCCTTCATATTCGTTATTGAGAAATTATAGATGGGACGATTTTGTGATGACTTATGCGTGAGCGACATTATCAATTGATACTAAAACTGCCCAGGAGGCCTGCCCCTGATAGCTATCATCAGTGCAGAGTGGAGCATGGACGCCTGCCACGCGTGTAGGCTCGATCACGCGCAGCGCGATCCACATCTCGCGGCGGTCCCGCTGGCCGTGCAGTGCTTGCAGACCCGCCAGCTCGCGGTACTCGCGAACAACCTAGGTACGACGGTCGGGCCTTGGCAGGGGGATGCTGCTTTTCGTGGCGTGCGCAGCCTCGTGACGGTCGCGCGGCATCCGGATGTGCTGCCTGCCTTGCGCTCCGCGCTTGGGTTCAACGCGGCGGCGACCTCAGCGAGCCGGTTCGAGCGGATGCGCGCCGGTGATCGCGCCATCATCCTCGAGACCATCGGTCACTGGCTCAGTGACTGGTCGACCCGCTTCATTGGCGCAGCCGGGAGGGCTGGGCTCACCCAGCGCAGCTTCTGCAAGGTCGGCCAACCAGGCAGCTTCGCCACCCAGATCCTGCGCCTACCCGAAGGGTTTGCTCGCGATCGAACCTTCGTCCCCCTTCTCCAGGACCGCGCCCTCAAGCGCCTTCGCCGCCAGAACCGTGCCGGGTACCGACGCGTGCGGGCCGCCCGCTTTCTCGAAGCCACGGCGCGACGCCGATAAGGGCCACCTGCAGCACATGTCGTCGCCATCGCCCCGTGATGGCCAACGATCGGATCTCCTTCCCCTGCTCGGATAGGGATCACCCAGACCTACCCGATCTGCCAGGCCGTCATACCCGAAAGCGGCCAGGCCCCCTGCTGTCCCTGCAGCCAGCGCCGCTGTTCCGAGTGCGAGATCGCCGAGGAAGCCGCCACGATCCCGATTCGGTGGATGTCCGGGATGTACATCGCCTTGTGCGAGAGCGGTCGCATGCCGCTCGACAATGGCATCGCCGCCGAGCGCATCGCCCGGACGGCAAGCGCATGTTGCCGAATCGCGATCAAGCCTCCAAACCCCGCTCGTCTCACCACTGACGCGCTCCACGCAGCGATCGGCGCAGACGCAGCGCGACGCGTCGCACCCTTGATCGCCTTCATGAGCGATGTCGGCGTGCTCGACTGGGTTTGGGCCCGGCTTCAAATCCTGATAGAGAACGATCAGGTCGAGGCCATCCTGACGGCGCATCGGGACAGCCAACTCGCGGCCCTATTGCGTCGCTACCGCGACAGCCTCGCGACCCGGAGCCGGAAGCCGATCACCCAGCGGACCGCGCTCACGGCCGCCCTCATGCTGCTCGCCGAGCTCCACCCAGGCTCGCCGGCTCGTTAAAGCCCTCCATATGGCGAATCGAAACGACACGCTCATCCAAGCACTCCCGGTCGCTTCAAAGCGGGATCAACGCTGGCGATGCGAGCTTCAGATCGGCATCGACACGGCCGCGATCACAGAGATCGACAGGAATTGGAGCCCTGACGGCGGCTAAGCCGCTGAGCCCGCTGAGCTTTTTCGCGGTCCACAATTTATCTATGTGCGACAATGGCTTAGGATTGTCCCGTGCGTAGTTTGTCGTTAGCATTCAGAAATCATGGGGCCGCTGGTCCCGACCGGAAACGCACGTGCGCGACGACGCCCTCAGCCAACGGCTGGACGAGATCTGCCAGCAGCTTGGCTACACCGAGAGCGAGACCTTCATCACCGCCGACACCCTCGGTGCTGATGGACAGCGTTCGCATGTCCTTCGTGAAGCGATCAAGACGATCGGCATCGCGGGCGTGTTCGGTTTGGCCGGATCCCTGGAAGCGAGCGCCGCGCGCGCCGTGGTCTACATCGCCACGGCTAGAGATCCCGACGAGGTGCGTAAAATTCGCAGAGAAGTCTGGACGCAAGGCGTCGTCCCGTTCCTGATCATCATCTCGCCAGGCACGCTGACGATCTGCTCCGGGTTCGAACCGCCCTCCGAGAAGGCCCTTGTCCTGGACGACGACGGTCGCCTGCCCAAGGCGCTCCTCGATCTCTCAGCGGCACGTCTGAGATCCTCCGTCGCATGGCAAAATTTCGATGTCGCGCTGAAATCCAACGTCGACAATCGCCTCGTGGACGCGATTGAGGCGCTCAATCGCGCCGCTCGGAAGCTGAACCCCGAGCTCGCCGACGAGCGTAACCTCGTGAACGCCGCGATCGGGCGGTTTCTCTATCTATACGTGCTTATCGACCGCGGCATCCTCCACGAGGCGTGGTTACGCGGGGTCGGGGATCAAGCCGAAGGTGCAGCCCTGTTCGCTAGATCCGTCTGCCAGGACGGAAAGCAGAGCGCCTGGACCGCTCGCGATGCATTTGACGCTCTCGACGCGGTCGACCGCGAGATCAACGGCTCGGTCTTCCGAATCTCAAAAGATCAACGGGCGCTCCTGAACGACGAGGTCTGCCGGTTGATCCACGCCGTGCTGAGAGCCGGAACATCTGTCGAGGCCGTCGGCGGACAACAACTCGACTTCTTCGACGTGTCGTACAGGATCCTGAGGACCGAGACGATTTCCGCAATCTACGAGCGGTTCGTCTCGATCGAGGACGGAAAAGACAAGGCCGACGATGGGGTGTTCTACACACCGCCACACTTGGCCGATCATGTTCTGGACCTCATGGAAGAGGCCGCGCCTCTCACGATCCAATCACGGATCATCGATCCCGCAGCCGGGTCAGGCGTGTTTCTCGTCGGCGCGTTCCGCAGGATCATGGAACGCGCGACGCCAATGAACGGCTGGTCGCGAGAACACATCCACCGCGCCCACGATCTGCTTAAGAGCTGCATCTTCGGTGCCGAGAAGCAGGCGCAAGCGACGAACGTCTGCCGGTTCAGCCTGTATCTAACGCTTCTCGACTACGTCGGCCATGCTCCGATCGAGGATCTGGTGTCAGCCGCGGGAGACGTAAAATTTCTCCCGGACCTGACGAAGAATATTCGGTGCACGAACGCCTTCGACCTGACGTCCGATTTGCTGACCTTCGATCTGCTCGACATCAAGCAAAAGCGCTATACGCACGTCATCGGCAACCCGCCCTGGTCTCAGAAGGGCGGCCAGAAAGATCGCGCCAATGTTAGGAGCGACCGCCGCGACGAAGCCATCGTCGAACGTTTCTCGAAAGACCTCGACAAAGTCGAAGAGCCGGTCGTGCAAGGGCGGATGTCCGACTTGTTCGTGTGGCTTGCAAAACGACATCTGGCCGAGCACAACGGCGTCATCGCGCTTGTGCTGCCCACCCGCTCGCTGGTCGGGCTGCAATCCGGCCGGTTTGCTCATGCCGTCGCACGCGCGATGACGCCGGTCTTCATCGGCAACCTGTCCCATCTTCGTCGCAAGCTCTTCGATGGTGCCCAGGCCCCGGCCACGATCGCCGTCCTGAGAAACCGCCCGCCTGAGCGCACGGATCACGTCGCGATCTATCGGCCGCTTCTGACGTCCCTCCCGCTCGGCAAGAAGCGAGACATCTGGGCGCTGTTTCTCGCTCAGGCCGACATGCAGTATCTCCGCGCCGAAGACCTCCAGGCCGGACCGAGCGGCTGGTACGAACAAACCATGCTTCGCGCGCTCGACCGCCGCATGCGCGGCGCGCTTGTGACATGGACCCGAGCGCGATCGCGGACTTTCGGTGATCTGCTGACCCGGTCGAAGCTCGCAGTCACGCGTGGGGCGAGCCCAACCGACAGCGGCGTCTCTCGTCGGCCGCACGGAGCCGACAAAGACGTCAACCTGATGCCGATCACGGGGCATACCCTCGAACAGGCCGATCCGGATTACCGGGCCCGGTTCTCAGGAAACGTGATCCTGGTGCCTCGCAGCATGGCCGAGGCCTTCTACCTGCGCGAACCGCACGCCTACTCGTCGTCGTTCAACGCAATCCTACCCGAGGCCCAGCAACGTGCAGGACGCTACGATCCGGAAACTGATCTCGGCGTCACGCTACGCGATGAAGTCGTCGACGCCTTGATCCAGTACCTGAACGCGCCGATCTTGCGCTACTTCGCCGCACTGTACGGTTCAGGCCAGCTCGCCGACAGCGCACGCTTCGAGCGCGAGGAACTCCTGTCGGTGCCCTGCCCTTATAGCTCCGTGGACGATCCCGCCTTCATCGCCCTTGCCGGCCAGTCGGACGTTGATCGTGCGATCCTCGACGCGATGAACGCGGGCGATGAATTCAAGAAGGCCTATCGGGACTTCCGCGATTTCCGCGCGCAGTTTGGCAACGCGCGCATCCCGAAAACAAGCTATGCAACTGCAAAGCCCTTTGAGGTCGCCGGTTATCTGGATCGGGTCAAGGCTGAGGTCGCCTCCGCTCTCCCGAGGGGCGCACCGATGCAGGTCAAACCGGGCAAGTCCGTGGGCAATGATGTCCCTGACGTGATCCATGTCTTGCTCAACGGTGGTGACCCCATAGCAAGGACGCCGCCCAAGAGCCTATTTCTCGGCACGTCCATCATCGAGACATACCTGGATGACGAGCAAATCGTCATTTGGAAGAGCTCAGGCCGGCATGCCTGGACGATCGAGCAGGCGGTCGCGGACGCGCAGGTCGTCATTCGTCAGATCTCTTTAGCCCCCGTCGATCATCGATAATCTGCAGCCTGAACATGACGCAGACGACATGGCCGACTTTTCTCGAGAAAGCCCTGTGGGGGCTGCATCTAGCTTCAGAACATCTTGGAGATCCCGAGGTGCAAGCCGAATTTGAGGCCGCAGACGACTGGTGGCGCAAGCCCTTGAAAATCGGCATCCTCGAGGACGTCCTCGTGCCCGAGGAGACCGCGGTCAGCGGAGCTCTGGAAGTCCTGTTCAGTCGGATCCAAGCGGACCAGGTGATCTCCGGCACCCCGCCTGATGAGGAAGATCTCAGGCAGTTTCACTTCAGCTTGGAAAAACGCCGGTCCCGCGATACCGCCATCGGCAAAAAGACCAAGCCGACCGACATCGCGATCGTCCTGCGGGCGGGCGAGGTGTTCGATCTGCGTATCGAGGCCAAGACCCTGATCGAATACAGCGACATCAAGTCGGAGTACCTTTCCGGTCGCGGGCTGCTGCGCTTCGAGGATCCCGGCAATCCCTACACGCTTGAGGTGTACGGCGGCATGCTCGCCTACATCGTGCAGGATGACCCCTCTGCCTGGGAGGGTCAGGTTCGGGCAGACCTAGTCACTCAGCTCGGAGCCGAGCGCATCCGGCAGACAGATGTCGGACAGCGCTCAATGACCACATCAACGCATCGGTTCGTTATCGTCGAGAAGGGCGAGACGCGCACTGTCGATGTCGCTGTACTGCACCTTGTTACGGCGATCGAGGCACGGCCCTCCTTGAGGAAGCCTACAGATCCTCAGCCGATCGAGACGCTCAAGGCGTAATCGACGTCGCTCAATCTGCGAGAATGCAGACGAAAGCGGAAACTGCAAGTTCAGCATTCCAGCAGAGAGCGTGGTCAAGCCGTTTGGGAACAGTGGGTACGACAGGGCTGCGTTAGGTTTGCCCGCGCCTCTTGAGGTTCGTCTAGAACCGCGAGGACCACCTGATGTCCGACCTGCACCTCGCCCATCGCTTCTTGTAGATGTGGCCCAGGGCCCGTCCAGCCTCCGAATACCGCGCAAGTCCGACACGCACGCGCGGACCGACGACGAGCGCGCGTGTGCGGCGCTCATCGCGATCGACGACCACTCGACGCGCGTGACAGACCGGCCCGACGAGGTTGCGGTGTCCGAGGAGGCCACCGACCTCATCCAGGCCTTCGGCCAGCTGGTGACCGGCCAGCAGCTGGTACGGCCGATACGGGCCGCAGCCGACTTGGCGCGCGTTCCGCTAACGCAGCTTCATCTGTCTCTGGCAGGTTCGAACCGGCTTGCCGCTCATGATCGAGCGGAAGCTCACTGTCCGCGTCGCCGGATCGAACCGGACCTCGGTCCTATCGGACTGGTTGGCCGTGGCATCCTCCGGTAGCGGTGCGACCGAGCAGACCCGGCCGCGGGTGGTGCTCACGACCTTGCCGTCGCGCAGCAGATCGACGCGTGCCGGACAGATCGCCGGCTCGGCCACCGCGTTGCGCCCGTTCGCACCCATCTCGCAGAGGCCGCCCGCGAAGGCCACGCTCACGAGGTAGGTCGCGCCGTCCACCTCAATGCGGGTCGCATGGATCTGATGAAACGGCGTACCAGCGAGTTCACGCTGCCACAGGGGTGCAACGAGCGGCGTGAAGACGGAGGGGTGGCGTGGATCCGAGTAGGTCAGATTCTGCCACGCGGTCTCCGCATGCGCGGGGCCGAGAATGGCGCAGGCGGCGAGCGCCGCCGACATCACGAGGCGGTTCATGGTCATCATCGTCTCACTGGGGTGGATAGAGTGTGCTCGTCGGACGGCGTGGCCCGACTTGCACGAGCTCAGCCGAAGACCGGCATGAGTTGGCGTTCGAGCAGGGTCTCGATGGCGCGCCCGGCCCGGCGGCAGCGCGCGCGCCGCTCCAGGGCGATCAGACCGCAGAGCCCGAGCCAGACCGCGATGCCGCCGAGCAGGTACGGCAGAACCTGCAGCGCGGTCAGGACCAGGGCGTAGCCGACGAAGCCGTAGACGAGCAGCCCGACAAGCCCGAACAGCATGGCCGGGAACAGGGCGAACCGGACCATGTCGAGCACCACCGAGCCGGCTGCCGCGACCGTCATCAGCGCGAAGCCGCCGAGGCCGCTGACGAGGCCCAGCACCCAGCCGCCGCCGGCATAGGTGCCGACGAAGGCCACCCAGCGGTCGGGATCGACGACGTCGAAGCAGCGCCGGTTGGCGTCGTAGTACAGCGTGTCCGCCCAGTAGGCGCGTCGCGCATCGACGAGACCGATCGGCATGCGCCCGGTCCGCGTGTCGAGCATGCCCAGGACCACGCCGACGGTCACGCCATCTGCTTCCAGGCGGTACTGCTGACCGGTCAGCGCCAGGACGTCGTCGTAGTGCTGCAATCCGCTGCTGTGGCGGTGCGAGGCCTGTGGCAGCATGGCTGGCGACCCGATGATGGAGGGGATCGAGACCGAGGCGGTGTTCACGAGGCCCCCGGGCCCGGGAGCGCGAAGTAGCTGCGCCGCGCGTCCGCGCACTGGCCCATGCTCGTGGTCAGGGTGCCAGCGGCCGAGAGCAGCTCGACGCCGGTCCGCGGCAGGTCGAGCAGGAAGATACTCGCCATTCCCGCCAAGCCCAGGCCAGCCAGGGCCTGCGCGGCCTCCGGCCCTTGCGTCAGGCAGGCCAACGTGGCGAAGGGCCCGTCGAGACTCGGCAGGGCCTGAAGGTCGGTGACGCGCCAGACCTGCCCGCCGGCCGGATGGGTATCGGCGACGAGATGTCCGACGAGGGCCGGGTTGTCTCGGCCGAACGGCGTGACGCGGAGGGTCTCGGTCGTCCAGAAGAACCAGGAGGTCGTGCGCCGGAAGCTGATCTGCAGACCGTTGCCGGCGGCCGCGATCACCACCGCTCGCGGATCCGCGTAGGTCTGGCGACCGTCGGGCGCGCTCAGGACGAGACGCGCCTCGCCCAGGACCGGCTCGATCTCTGCCGTGGCGACGGCAGCCTCGGCGCGCCGCACGGCGACCCGGTTCTCCTGCTCGCGGCAGGCGTCGCTGATCGCCTTGCGCAGGTCCGCGCCGCCCGGCGGCAGCGTGCGCGTTGTCCCACCGACATACGGGCTGCATATACGGCGGGCCGGCTGCAATTCCGCATCGCCCAACCCGGCCCGCTCGAAGAGGTCGCGGATCTCGGTCAGGGCGGCCTCGCGCGCGGCTTCACGCAGGGGCTGGACGAGCGCCTCGGTCCGCGCCTGCATCAGGGCATCGACCTCGCCGCGCTCGGGATCACGCGGGTCGTGCGCGGCCTGGAGTTCGTCGGCCGACACCGCGAACCAGCCGTTGCGCTCCAGCCCGTCCAGCGTCTTCGGGGCGGCGGCGAAGCGGGCGGCCAGGGCTTGTGCCCGGATATCGACGGCGCGCGCGTTCAGCCCTTGCGCCTGCTCCCGACAGGTCTGATGGAGCGGCCCCGTCAGGGTGAGATCGAAACCGTCGGAGGCGGTGAACCACCGGCCGAGTACTCCGGAGCAGCGCGTGCCGACAGCGAGGATCGGCCCCAGCTTCGGATCGAGCGCCGTGATGCTGGCGCGGATGGCCGCATCGATCCCGGGCTGCTGACGCATCAGCCACGCCTTCGCCTCGCGGCGGCACGCGCTGCCCACGGCCTGCCCGAAGCGCAGCGCCGCCTCGGTTCCGGCCCCGGCGCTGCGCAGGGGATCGCTCAGCATCATGTCGCGAACCGGATCGCGCTGCGGGAACCAAGGTCCGAGCAGGTCGTGGCATTGCGCGACATCGGTCTGCAGGGGATCGTCGCCGATCGTCTTGGTCCGGAAGCCCTCTGTCAGGTCTGCGATCACCTGAGGCTGCGCGGTGGTCAGGCGATCCTCCAGCGCCCGTGCGTAGGCACCGGCGACATCGGCGCGTCCGACGAACCCGGGGCTGCCGACGAGATGGCCAGGATAGCCCACATCGAAGCGGCGCATGGTCGCGAGGCGCACGTCGAGGGCTTCGGCTCGCTTGCGCACGAGCCGGACGTAGAGGGCGGGCAGTGCGCGCTCGCGGCAATGGGCGTCGAGGTCGATCTGGAGCTGCGTCGCACCCTCACCGCGCTCGCGCGCCATGATCCAGTCGCATCGGCCAAGGAACGGGCCGGCCTCCTCGAGGGAGCGGATCGCCGCGAAGCGCTCATCCAGCCGCTGCTTGAGGTCCCCGACGGCGGCGTTGCCATGCCGCCTGAGCTGCTCCTGCATCGGCCGGATATCGATGTCGTACACCATCGGGTGCTGCGCGCGGATGGCGGCACCGATCTGATACCATCGGTACCTCTGGGCGTTGTCGAGGGTGACGGGTGCCGCGAGAGCCTCCCGGGTGTAGGCATCGACCCAGTCGGGGATGGTCGGCGGGCTGGCGGCGAAGGCGGGAATCCCGCCTAAGGCCAGGATGGCGACGGCGAACATCGGCAGCGACAGGACGTGTCGAGACATCCAGGAATCTCGTTCGGAGGAGAGTCGGCAGGCATGAGTGCAGCCTCGACCGGCCCCGCCGACGCTCGGCGAGCCGAGCGCTGGGACGGTCGAGGATACGAGGCTGAGACTTCAGAGGCCGGTGAAGCGATAGTTCAGGCCGGCCCGGACCAGACCGAAGCGGTTGGTCTCACGTACGGTGTAGATATCGGTCGGACCGGTCCCGCCGGTGCCGGTGTAGCGGGCGGTCACACTCGAACTGCCGAGATCGGCGTAGAGGCCTTCGAGCTTGGCGCTGAGACGATCGGTGAAGGCGTATTCGACGCCGCCGCCAGCGACGTAGCCGACCTGCACCGACGAGCGAGAACCGGAATACGGGATGACGTTGACGCCACCGGGGAAAAACGGGCCGGTGCCGATGACTGTATAACTGGTGCGGACGTCGACATCGCCGTAGGCGAGACCGCCGGTCGCATAGACCATCAGGCGCTCGCTCGGCAGAAAGCCGACGCGGCCACGAACGGTGCCGAGATAGTCGAGACGCGAGCGGGCGGTCAGATTGTCGTTGTCTGTGACGCCCGCCGGCAGGTTCGGAAACGTGCCCGTCCCTGAACGGCGGCGGTCCAGACCGGCATACTGGAAGTCGGTCTCGAGACCGAGGACGATCCGTCCGACCTGATGGTTGTAGCCGAGCTGGCCGCCGCCGACGAAGCCCGTCTGCTCCCGCGAGCGCTGGAAACCGGCGAGCGTGCCGGGATTGAGGCCGACGAAGCCGGGGCCTTCGCTGTAGCGCGGCCGGCCTGAATCGGAGAAGGCGGCCCCGGCGTTCACGCCGGCATAGAATCCGGTCCAGGTGAAAACGGGGAGGACGGCCTGGGCAGGCGCGTAGCGGGTTGCCGGCAGATCCGCCGCCTGAGCGGCTCCCGCCATGAGGAGGGGCAGCAGCAGGGCAGCGAGCTTAGTCTTGGCCATGATCGTGAACTCCACACGCAACATCATTCACCTGCAAGCCGATGCAGGCGTTGAAACAAGATTTTCCACGGTCGGTCGGACAGTCAAAGAACTGCCGTTGCATATTCTTCCAGCCGCTACGTGGGGTTCATGAAGGTGGCGCAATCTTTCGCTCGGCACCTGAACTCGACGTCACCTTGCCATTCTAAGTTGGGGTTGAGCGCCTTTCTGAAATCTTTCCATGAAAAAGAGGATTGGCTCTACGGGAGGATGATCCGTTCTTTGGAAGGTACTTTGCGTCCGCGACTGGAAGACCAACGCTTCGGCCCAGGACACACAGACCGCGCAGCCATCTGACAATCGGCGCGACACGACAAAAGCCGCATCTCGAAGGTCGCGAATCGCAAAAGCGCCACTGGTGAGGTTTATCGATCCTGGCGATTCAGTCATAGTCGTGCAGCGATTCGTGGAACAGAATTGCCAATTCTGTTTACGTCCTTGCAACGTCTTGAGATTTACACTTGATCGTCTTCCGGGTTGGAGCTACCAGCTTGCCCATTCTCTCCATGCCCATGGCGAACAATGTCAGGGCCGCGGCGTGGAACAGAATTGGCAAATGCGTTCCAACACGCCACGCGCAGCCTTGCTGCCGTGGTCGGCTCCAGGACACCCCACGATGGCCCGAACAGTGCCGGCCTCATCCATGTCGCTCTACACCGGCAGCGGACGGCGCAAGTACCTGACGGCGCACGAGCGCGAACGTTTCGTCGCTGCGGTCGCCTCTCATCCACCCGAAGTCGCCACCTTCTGCCTGATGCTCGCTTGGACCGGGTGTCGAATCACCGAGGCGCTCAATCTCACCCATGCCGATCTCGATATCGAAGGCGGCATGGTGTCCGTCCGCAGCTTGAAGAAGCGACGGGCTGGCGTCGTCCGCGAAGTGCCGGTCCCGCTTGCCTTCCTCGCGTGCGTTCGGCAGGTCCATGGCCAGGGTCGATCCGGCGACCGGCTCTGGCCGATCGGACGCACCACGGCGTGGCGTCACGTGAAAATGGTCATGGCGCTCGCGGAGGTGGGCGAAACCGCAGCCTCGCCCAAGGGACTGCGCCACGGCTTCGGCGTGCATGCCCTTCGTTCCGGCATCCCCCTCAACCTCCTGCAGCGCTGGCTCGGCCACGCCGACATCGCGACGACGGCGATCTATGCCGACGTGATGGGGGCGGAGGAGCGAGAGATCGCCACGAGAATGTGGTCAACCCGGACATAGGCGCGTCCGATCGAACGCGACGGCGGACAGCCGCCCGCCCCTCGTCGACCGAACATTCGGGAACCGCAGCGTGCGGCAGGGCGGCGATGACGGACGCTGCGTTCCGTTGTGAGTACGGACCGTCCCTCGTCGTCCGTCCGGAAGCAGATCGAAACCCAAACGCAATCATTGCGTGTGAGGCCGGCACGGACCTTCACGGCACCGTGTGTATCCCCGTCGCGTCCGGCTTTCGGCTCCCATGATCATCGATCATCGCTTCGACCATATCCTCGATGCCGAGAAACGTCGCCGGGCTTGGATCGACACGCTGTCGTCGTTCTTCGTCACGCACGTCGATCCCGACAGCGTCGTGCCGACGACCGCGTTCCACCGCTACCATCACATGAACCAGTTGGTGTTCGGCGAGATCGACGCGTCACCCCAGACGATCGAGCGGACGCCAGCGTTGGTGGCGGCCCAGAACCTCGATCACATTGTGCTGCGGCTCTACACCTCCGGACGGACCAACATCTCCATCGCCGGACAGGCGCGGGAGATCACGCAGGAATCCTTCGTCACCTTCGATCTCTCGCAGCCGATCCTGTCCGAGACCAAGGGTATGACCGGGCTCAACCTCGCGATCCCACGCCGGATCCTCGAGGGCCGCGTCGGCGACGTCTCGGCTTGGCACGGTCAGATCGTTCCGTCCGCCTCTAACCCCGTGACCAAGCTGCTCGCAGATCACTTCCGCAATGTCAGCGCCTGCTTGAAGACGGCGACGCCCGCGCAGATGAGCCACGTCATTCCGGCGACGACGGCCCTGTGCAACGCGATGTTCTTGTCGGAGGCCGACAGCGCCTACAATCAGGCCGCGGTCACCAGCATCGCCATCCGCCAGTTCATCGACGAGAACCTCGCGACCATCAACGCCGAGATGCTGATGACCCGGTTCGCGCTTTCGCGGACCCCGCTCTACAAACTGTTCGAGGCCGACGGCGGCGTCTACGCCTACATCCGCGACCGACGGTTGTCCCGGGCCATGCAGATCCTGGCTCGGCCCGAGGAGCGCAAGTCGCAGATCGCGACGATCGGCTACACCCTGGGCTTCGAGAACGACCGGGTGTTCAGCCGCGCCTTCCGGCGGAAGTACGGGCTGAACCCGAGCGAGGTCGACAGCGAGAGCCAGAGCCGGTTCCACTTGGAACGGGAGTCGCTTCTGCTCTCGTGGATGAAGGACTTATGAAGAGGACTTGGACGCGAGAAGCGTTAAGCGCGCACACTGTCTTTGGCCAATCGAGGGAACCAGAGCATCCTACCGATGCCCCACCAGAATGACCGACAAGAGATATCTGCGCCAGCCTGGGACGTGAACGGCCAGACTGCACGAAGACGTAAAGCCCGATGCAAATAACTTAAAAACGATGCATGAGCAGCATACCGCATCACGCGTCGTTTTTAGTATCAAGCTTCCCCCGCGCATACACATCAGCTCGCAGGACGATTCCGGTCGCCCCATCGTCTCGGACAATCTCCTCGATGCCACCGACCCGCAGAGCCGCGACCAAGCTCGCCATCGTTCGCGGGTGCGGAACCTGCACATCGGTCTCGTAGCGCGCCACCACGAGACGCTGCACCCCGGCACGCTCGGCCAACTCGGCTTGCGACCATCCAAGTATGATGCGTCCAGCTCTGATCAGTCGGCTATCCACGCTGCAAGTCCCGCTCACAAAAATGTGATCGGACCAAAACGATATCCTGTGTATCGTTTTCCACAGAAAATCCTATATTCAGCTTGCCTGCAACAAATGGTGAGCAAAGCAAATGCTCGACATTGATCCTGAGATCATCGCCTCTGCGTTAGAGCGAAACGGCGATTATCGCATCCTCCGCCGCCACAAACCTCGTCGCGTTTTCGATGCCCCTGGCGATGCAAAGGTCCGAAATGGCCTCATCATCGATTTAGAGACTACCGGTCTCGACCCGGCTTACCACGAAATCATTGAGGTGGGACTGCTACCATTCACATATACTGTTGACGGACGCCTGGTCGCAGCCGGCACGCCGTACGGCTCATTTCAGCAGCCGTTCGGACAAATCCTGCCGGATATAACACGGCTGACCGGTATCGACTCAGCCATGGTCGAGGGCCGGATGATCGATCGCGCCCAAGTCAATGCGATGGTGGCTCAGGCCGATCTGGTGATCGCGCACAACGCGAATTTTGACCGGAAGTTCGCGGAGGACCTCTGCCCGGCGTTGGCGGCGAAGCCGTGGGGGTGTTCGCTAGTGATGGTGCCTTGGGCGGCTGAAGGGATGGGCAGCAAGCTCTGCTACATCGCCGCGGATCTCGGCTTCATCTACTCGGCCCATCGCGCGGTCGATGATTGCCAAGCCACGCTCGAATGCCTGGCGCGTCCGCTGCCGCAGTCCGGGCGAACGGGATTCAGCTACCTTCTTGAGCAAGCGTTCGAGCCCGTGCATCGGATCAAAGCCGTCCGCGCGCCATTCGAAGCGAAAGATGCCTTGAAGGCCCGCCGATACCGCTGGGACGACGGCGCTGCGAGCAAAGTGCGCGGTTGGTACAAAGACGTACCGGCAGAGGAGGTCGCGGGCGAGCTCGGCTGGCTGCGCTTGGAGATCTATCGCTACGAAGCGGACATTCCAGTCACCGAAATCACGCCCTACGATCGCTTCTCCGGGCGGCTGTAGCGCGATGTCACGTGGAACGACGACGAGCCTGACAAGATCGGGCTTCACCGAAGCACAGGCACTCGCCATCACCCAAACGGTGCAGGCCACCACCCACGATTTGGTCGAGATCCTTCGAGACGATCTGGCACGTTGGCACGTCTATCTGGCGCTGAGCTTGCTCATACAGATCGGCATCGTCCTGCTTGCGATCCTCCTGATGCAGGCGATCCATGAACCGCCACGAGCGGCTCAAGCGCGCGCGACCTTCGTCCAAACCGTAAAATTTGGTGAATCGCGTGAATCGCACGCATCCCAAACCGACACGTCGGACCCCTCAAAGGCCCCCTCAAAATTGAGGTACTGGCGCAGCTGATTGGCTGCAAACATCTGAGACGACACACGAATCGCCGGCGCGTGCTAACGCTGCCAAACGTGTCGGCGCAGGTCAAAATCCCGCAGGACTCGCCTTCGCGTCGAAACTGCGCTTTACGATTGCTTGCGAACGGCGGCACACGGCCAGCCAACCAAACGGAGACCGCAATGCACGATCCCTGATCCAGGGATCACCAGGGGACGCCCGACAGGAATCGGACGCCCCCATCGGTGATAACCCGAGTGCCGACGCATAAGCCCTAGGAAGCTTGTCGGCCATCCCAACCACGAGATGAGGATGCTGTGGCTGCCCGGCGCGATGAATCGCGCCGGACTGGCAACTGCTGGAACGTCGCATGTCGATGACAGCGACGCAAGCGCCTGCGCCAAGTTTTGAAGGCCGGACCGGCTCCGAGACAGTCCCAGCATCCTCCCGTCCACGAGCCCAGCCGTCATCCCCCTGCGCCGCATCGCGTCGCAGATCCCCGACGGCTGTCCGCTCCCCTCGCGTCGCCAACCGGCAACGCGATCCCACGAGAGGATTGCCATGCTCGAGACACCCAACACCGCTCATTCACATCGGCCTGACGCACTCGAACGCCATCACACTGTTCCATGTGCGATTTTGGCATCGCCGCACATCGTCCAGGGTAGAGATGACATAGGACGCGACGGCGGAGCTGCGAGATCACAATGGCTCCCAGACAACGGCGAGCGACAGTTCACCGATATCGCGCTCTGGCTGCACATCACACTGGATTGCATTCACCTCGACGATCGTCCTCAGACCGTCACCTTCATCCATCCTGACGGTACGCCCGGATCCTACACATTCGATTTCGTCGCCCATCTCAGAGACGGACGACGACTTGCGATCGCCGTCGAGGAGGAGGCACTCGGCTCATCCGATGACCGGGAGATGTATTTCCAGAGCATCAAACCACTCATCCCACAAAGCTTTGCGGACGGCACCGTGCTGTTCACCGAGCGTCCTATCCCATTCGCTCTGCTGGCCTCTACACGCGACGAAGCTCGATGCGGTCAGCCTCTCTCGGCTGCGCCGGTCACGACTTTCGATGGAAGGGTCGGCGCATGATGATCCGTCATCAGTCTCCCTGCACCCCTCCAAGGCATGAAGCCGACAGCCCCGACGACGGAAGGTCGGAACATCAGGATTCGGCGGCGACGGACTGGATCGCTCCTCAACCGAGCATCGCCGATCGCATGCCGACGCGATTTCGGTCGAAGGGTTCCACACAGGGTATTCTCGTCACGACCGGGAAGGATCCACGCCAGATCTTTTGGGAGAGCCTCGGCGAATTGGCGTTCCTGGTGATCGTCCTTGCGCGCTTGGACATCATCGACGTCCGTGAGCAGCAAGAAGCGCTCTACCGCGACGACGCCGGCGTGCTCCGCCGACACTTCTTCGATTTCGTCGTCACCACGCGCGATGGCACCCGTAAGGCCATCGCTTACAAACCTAGTGAACGGGTCCGGGCGCTCAACTTCGACGCCTTCCTGACAGATCTCGCAGGCCGGATCTCACCGGATTTCGCCGATGAGGTCGTGCTGATCACGGAGCGCGATCTTCCGCCGGCGACCGTTCACAACGCCAAACTGATGCACGCGTGCCGGCGCGATCCCCCGGGGGACGCCGATGAGGCCGTCCTCGCCGTGCTGGCGACCATCACAGGTCGGATCAGCATCGCCGACCTGCGGGCTGCGGCCGGCCATGGCGGAGAAGGCTTTCGCGCCACCGTCCGGCTGATCGGCTCAGGGCGGATCGTCATGGAAGGAACGGGTCGGATCACGGATCACACCCTCGTTCGCGACGCGCGGAAGGAAACTGTCCAATGAGCGTCTCCCCCACGCCCCGCTATCGGCTCGATCCGACCGACCGCATCGTCATGCGAGGAGGACGCATCCTCACGTGCAAGGGACAGACTCCGACAGGCTACCTGCTGCAGCCGTTCGGATCGGAGATAACCGACCACGTCACTTTCGTCGAATTCGAAGAAGAGCGGCAGCATCCGGACTTCCGCCAGGACACCCTGTTCTACACCGAGTCCCGGGCGCGAGCCCGAGCTCGGACACTGATCGAGTCCAACGCAGACATTCCGTCGGATGAACTCGCTGACGTCCGTTGGAAGGAAGCGTGGGTGCTTAGCTTTTTCGACCTTTGGAATAAGCATCGGGCGGAACCGCCACGTAGTCCTGAAGAGCGCGTCAAACGAACCGGGCCGGGATTCAAAGCAGCCATCAGGCTCGCAGCACCAGCCCTGATGCAACTTGCGATCGCGCGCAAAGAGTCATCAGCGATGCATGGCAGGGGCTCACGAGAGACTGCGGCAGCCTCGCAGCCACGGCTCACCAAATCGGGCAAGGCGCGGAAAGCCTATGCAGGCACGACCTTCCATCTCCGCAGCCCGCCCTGCGCCCGCACCCTTCAAAACTGGGTTTTGGCTTATGAAGAGGCCGGGTGCCAGATGTGGGGACTGCGACAGTGCCATTGCCGGCGCGGCAACCGGGAACCCCGCTACGATGGGGATGCGATCGCCCTCATGATGGAGGCAGTCTACGCTTATCTAACCCCTAAGCGTGACAGCTACGAGCAGTGCTACAAAGCCTATACGGATCGCCTCGACCAAGTAAACGCAAATCGGGCGCAGGCCGACCAGCCCCCAATCGCCCGCATCGGCTTCACGACTTATCGCGCACGGGTCAACCAAGTCTCACGGTTCAACCGTGATGCCGCGCGCAGGGATCTTGAGTTTGCGATCCACAAATATAGCGGCGTGAAGAAAAAGTTCGACGTTACTCGGTTGGGTGAGCTCGTCCAGATCGATGGTTGGAAGGTCTCGCTGGTGACCCTGTCGGCCGAGAGCGGCATCTGGGCAACCCTCACCCCCGAACAAAAAGCGATTGTGCCCAGGGAACGCTGGACGCTGCTGCGTGCCATCGACGTCGCATCACGCGCAGTTCTCGGCGAAATCCTTACGAGGTCGGAGACGACGGAGGCCGCCATTATGCTGGTGCGGATGATGCTCGGGGATAAGACCGGGATCGCTGCCGCCATGGGGGCAACGACGCCGTGGGACTATTTCGGCGTTCCGGAAGCGATCGTCACCGACGCTGGGTCGGCGTTCCGATCGGACCGTTTCCGCCAGCTCCTCGCTGATCTTTCAATCCGGTTCGACGCTCCTGAGGTCGGACGCCCCAACAAACGCGCTCACGTCGAGCGGTCATTCGGCACAACCCGAACCCAGCTGCTGCCGAATTTTACGGGCCAGACTTTCGCAAACATCCACGACAAGGGTGATTACGACCCCGAGGCCAACGCGAGTCTGTTCGTCGACGAGTTAGCCCGCGCGCTCGTGCTGTACGATGTCGACGTGTACCACCACACTCCCCACGAGGGCCTCCTCGGCGAAACGCCGAGGGCGGCGTGGCAGCGGCTAATGCTCCAGGGCGCAGGCTTCTCGCGGGTCACCCCAGGAGCCCATCAGCAGCGTGCGATTTTCGGCATTGCGCTGACACGCACGCTGAGCAAGCGCGGCATCCGCGTGTTGGGGTTGCATTACCAATCCCAGGCCCTGGCGGCCCTGTTCGCACGCGACGGAAACGTCTCCGTCGCCGTGCGCGTCGACCCAGAAGATCTCGGATGGATTTCAGTCGAGATCGACCGGGTTTGGAAAGCCGTCCCTTGCGCGACCGCAGGCTTCCAAGGCGTACCGATCGCAGCTTGGTTGAACGTCGTCACCGATCAGCGACGTCGTCATGCGATCACGGCGGCGGCAAGCCGTCCAATCGTGGCCGAAGCCCTTCGTAAAGTACAGTCCATTGCCGAAACGGCGGAGCGACGCCTCGGCATTGTGCCCCATACCTACAATCCCGAAGCAATCGGGCGGGCCGAAGACAAGATCCTGCGGGGCTTCGACATCCCCGAGGACTTGGCCCGGACGGACGGACCGTCTGGCACGGACCCGCTCGCGCACGGCATTCCCGTCACAGGACCTGTGACCGTCGAAGCGCGGACAACGCCCCAACGCCAGCGACCGGATGACCTCATCCCACCTCCAACACCGTCACCGCCCGCTTCGACGGACGATGGGGAAGATGACGCTTGGACCATGGAGACGCCCGATGCTTGAGGCCCCATTAGATCCCATCGCCCACCTCCGGAGCATTCGGACGCAGAGACAACAGGAACGCACCATCATCATGGAGCGCGTGCGTGGAACGTATTTCCACCACCCGATGCATGAGGAAGCCCTCGAATTCGTCGACGACCTCATTGGGTTAATCATTGAGGAGCGCAACCCGAAGGCCGGCAACCACTCGGCAGCTGCTCATGAACTCCAAGGTTTCGCGGTCATCGGCGAACCGCGGGCCGGAAAGAGCACGCTGCTACGGCGCATCTTCCAGAAGCATCCCGCTTTTCCGGGTTACGGGATCGTCGGCTCGAGATGCCCGCTCATCACCATCATCCCGGAGGGAGCCTGCACGCTGCCACGATTCGCCATCGACGCGCTTCGCAAGCTCGGCATGCCGGCCAAAAGCGTCCCCCGCGACGAAAACCAACTGGCCCATCTGGTGCGCGATCACATGCGTCTGATGGGCGTGAAGATCCTGCACATCGACGAGGCCCATCACATCACCCAGCCGGCCAACGAAACGCAAATGAAGAAGATCATCAACACCTTCAAGTGCCTGATGATCGATAGTGAATGGCCGGTTGCACTGATTTTTTCGGGTATCCCCGAACTCACTCAAGCTTTGCAGATGACCGATCAGTTGAGCGGGCGATTCAGCTTCATGCGTCTGAAGAATCTGACGATCGCAGGCGATTCTCGAAAGGTTCAAGGTATCATCTGCAACCTAGCGAGCCTTGCGAACCTCGAGATGACGGATGCACATCAGGCGGCCGTCGCGGCGCGCCTCATGCATGCTAGCAAATATCAGCTCGGACGCTCGATCGTCTACGTGCAGGATGCGATCGAGAACGCCCTCAAACGCCGCGAACGCAAGCAGGAGGGTGATGAGGAACCCGTTCGGCTGACCCCAGAGGACTTCGCGCGCGCCTACGCTCGGAAGACCGCCGCAGAGGCGGAGGACAACCCTTTCATCGCTGACGATTGGGAAGCCATCCGCTTTCGCGCGCCTCTCGATGAAGAGGGAGCCGAAGACGCGCCGGTCAAGCGCAAGCGTGGCCGTCCGCTTGGCTCACGCAACAAGGGGAGCTGAGCGGTGCCGCGCCTCTACCCCTTCCTTGATCTTCGTCATGGTGAAAGCCTGACCAGCTTCACCGCACGCCTCTCGATCCTGCACAGCTTCAATCCTGTGAGCAGTTTCCTGCACTATCTCGGCTTGAACTTCTCCGCGCTCGTTGCCGGAGATCCCGGAGCGATCGGAGCTCTCGCCGAGCTGACCAACGTACCCGCGGACGCCCTCCAAGCGAGTGCCATACGCCGCGATGGCGACGCCTTCACCTTTCGCGGTCAGACCATGCTGCGACCAACGATGCGTAGGAGCCGGTACTTTGCTTGTCCGGTCTGCCTCGCAGACGACATCGCCGGATCCCATCTCGCACCGGAATGCGCCGCATACGGACGCGCAATCTGGCAGTTCGCGCCCATCCGAGCCTGCCCGGAGCATGGCATCGCTCTGCAACCGGTCGGAGAAGCTCGCCTCCCCAGCGAATTTCACGACTTCGGTCGAGGTGTGCGTCCAGCGCTCAAGAACCTCGACCGTTTGGTCGCCCAGGCTGTTCCGATCGAGCCCTCCCGTGCCCAGACCTATCTGATCGGACGCTTCGCGGGACAGACCGGGACGTCACCGTGGTTGGATAGCTTGGCCTGGCATGCCGTGGCCCGGGCCTGCGAGATGCTGGGAGCCGTTTCCCTCTTCGGTCGGACCGTTCATCTGCGAACGCTAACCGAAGCGGACCGGCATCGCGCCGGCGATGTTGGTTTTGGAATTGCTCAGTCCGGTGAGAATGGCGTCCGTGCCTTCCTATCGGATTTGCAGGCGACGAACCCCGCAAGCTGGAATGCGGTCGATGGCGCGCAGGCGATGTTCGGCCGCCTCTATCAGTGGCTGGAGTTCAGCGCGGCGCACGCCGATTTCGACCCCATTCGCGACGTGATGTTTCGACATATCGTCGAAACCACCCCCGTTGCGGCCGGTGAGACGTTCCTCGGCCGACGGGTCGAACACCGCACCGTCCATTCGATCCGAACCGCTGCGCTGGAAACGGGCCGCCATCCCAAAACCCTGCGGAAGATCCTGGCGGCGCACGGGGTGATGCGCCAAGATGACGATGCGTCTTTGGATCATCACGTCCGTTTCGACGCTGCACAGACCCAGGCGCTCCTCGCTCACCACGAAGACGCCGTCTCGATCAAAGGGATCGCGACGTATCTCAACACCGGCCGCGTCCAAGCCAAGCTTCTCGTGGACCATGGATTCCTCGAGCCCCTCCGATCCCATGCCGGAGGCCAGAGGCGGCGTTACACCTTCGCAACGGCGGATCTGGATCGATTTCTCGAGGCGCTGACGGATCAGGCCGTTCCAGCGACAAACCCAACTCCGCCTATCGTCAACATCCCGGGCGCTGCCAAACGCGCAAACTGCGGAGCGCACGAGGTGATCCGCCTCATCCTCAACCGAAAGCTCGGCTGGGTCGGACGGGATACGGCGGTTCCGGGATACCTCGGCGTTCTGGTGAACGCGAACGAGGTGAAGCGCCTCGTACAGGGTGCCCCTCTCGACGGACTCACCGCTCGCGCGGTTGAGAAACGGCTCGGGACGAGCACGAAGGTTGTGGTCAGGCTTGTCGAAAAAGGCTACCTCCCAACGCGGACTTGCATCAATCCGATCAACCGATGTCCGGTTAAGATTGTCGACAATGCAGTCTTCAACGCATTCGATAAAAAGTACATTCTGTTATCGGAGATGGCAAAAATCTTCGAGACCACGCCAGTCAGAATGATGAGAAGGCTCGAAGACGCTGGCATTGAACCTGCCATCCATAAAAGTGATGTCGGAGCTACGTTCTATTTCCGAGAGCGTCGTTAGTAGGTGTAAGGTCTCATCAAAAATTCGGAAGAACGTCCCAAGGCCCTGATTAAATCAGGGCCTTTTCTTTTGTAGCATTTATGAATTGAAGGCAATTGATGGCAGGTTTTTGCTGACGAAATAGCAGCATTGCGCTGGCATCGTAGCAAGTTTTTGATGACAAATCCCAGAACCAATAGCAAGGCCGATCGATTCAGGACCAAACATATCAATGACTTAGCGGGATACTGAGAAATGATATGGTGCTCGTCACAGACCCTAAAAACAACTTTTAGGTCTTATGCGTCCATTGAGGACGAAGCTAACCGCTGCCGACAGATTGGCAATCTGTCGGCAGCCTTGGAATTCAATATTGTGGATTTCATAGTTGGACCACTATCCGGCCACTTCAAAGGGCGCCTGAAAATAAATATTGTCGAAAAAGTCGCTGGCGCCCCAGCCGAAGTATGTATATCGCCAGACAGGAAGAATATCAATTTGTATGTCGAAAAAGAAACCTGGGATAAGGCTGCAAACAAAGATGCTCAGAGCCGGCGCGTTTTAGCCCATGAAGTAGGACATATATGGCTTCATGCAGATGAGACATTTCAATTTTCCGACGTCTCCGAGTCAGAACATCCCTTCATACAAAAAGAGTACCTTGTCGAAGACCAGGCTCACAGCTTTGCAGATTGTTTCATCGCACCAACAATTGCAATTTCAGGATTTGAAACCGCGAACAATCTACTTGATTATTCCGAACTATATCTCAGCATACCCGATGACACACTAATAAGACAACATAATCGAGCAATCGATCGTCGACGATACGATTTTAAGCCCATCTATGATGGAAAAATCTGCCAAAACTGCGGGGGAGATAAAGTAAGATCGCTTTTCTCTCACACTAAATGCGACACTTGCGGATTTTCAAGCTATTAGTCGCTTATGCAACGCCGCCCGCTAGCGAGGCTTACCCGCCGCTACTCCGCCGGCCGCGCGGGCCCGTGGGGCTTGGCGTGTTGTCGCGGTTTTCGGTGAGAAGCTTTCGCCAACGCGTCAGCCGCTCCGGGTCGAGCCTGCCGTCCGCGACCGCGGCCTGCACGGCGCAGCCGGGCTCGTGCGCGTGCGTACAGTCGCGGAACCGGCACGAGGGCGCGAGTTCGGTGATCTCGGCGAACAGGGTCGCGATCCCGTCTGCAGCGCCGCTGACATGCAGTGTCCGCATCCCCGGCGTGTCGATCACCCAGCCGCCCCCGGCAATGGCGTGCAGGGACCGCGACGTTGTGGTGTGACGGCCCTTGGCGTCGTGCTCGCGAATGCCTCCGGTCTCTTGAGGAAGCTCCTGCCCTGGACCGGCCAGCGTGTTCACCAGCGTTGATTTGCCGACACCGGAAGAGCCGACCAGCGCCACGGTCTGTCCCACCCCGCACCACGAGGCCAAGGTGCTTGCCGACGTCGGAAGGCGGGGATTGACGGTTATGACGTCGAGCCCGCGCTGCAACGCGGCCGCCTGGTCGCGATAGGCGTCAACATCGGCTGCCATGTCGGCTTTGGTGAGCAAGATCACCGGATTCGTGCCGCCCTGATTGGCCAGGGCCAAGTAGCGCTCCAGTCGAGCCTGATTGAAATCGGCATTGCAGGAGGTGACGATGAACAGCGTATCGACATTGGCTGCGGCGGGCTGCAGGGTTCTGCTGCCTTCGACGCGTCGCTCGAGTACCGTCCGACGGTTCAAACGGCGGTGGAGCATCCGGGTCTGGGGGTGAACCAGCACCCAATCGCCCACGGCGAAATCCCCGGTGTTGGTATGAACCGGAAGGTCCAGCTTGACCGATCCGGTCTCCGACAGGGCGGTCAGGCGTGAGCGGTGAACCGTGGCGATCCGCATCGGGGCGAGATCCGTCTCGTGCGGTTCACGCTGCTCCTCGAAGAAGGCGAGCCAACCCAGGCTCGCAAGCGGCACAGGCGGGAGAAGTTCGGGATGATCGGTCACCGGCCTGCACATGACATGGCGTCGGTCTCGTGACCAGCGCCCCTCACCATGGCACGCGTCCCACAGGCGATCAGCTCATGCCGAATCCGTTTGATCCCTTAGGGATGGCGGATTTGGGCTTCGGCGTGATGGGATCCCTCCTCAGTCGCCGCGCGGGCTTGCTGATCCGGTTTCCGCTTGAATCAAGCGGAAACCGGATCAGGCGGCATGCCGCGTCTCGTACCTCGGCCCGCGACAGGTAGGGCTCGGTCGCTTGGCCGACTTGCAACCTGCAGATCTTGCATCGAGAAAGGCCCGCCCGCCGATCACAAGCGAGAGACCGCAGCTGGTGCTGATGGTCTACGTATTGCGCGGCCGCCGGCACGTTCGGGCTGGCAGCCGCGCGGCATCGCGGCCTTCTCAGGCAGATCGATATTCCATGCCTAGACTATCGTCCTGGATATCGAATCCAAGACGATAGTCTAGGCTCTTGTCTTTGCATCATTCTTCCGAAAGCCGGCAACCACATTTCGGAATGATGCTTTAGAGTTGTGCCGTATCGCTTTCGCCTGTGTGCGCCATGAAGAAGCGCATCATCTCGCGGCTGGCGTCGGGACCGCGCGGATCCGTATAGGTGCCATTCGCGCTTCCGCCGGACCAGGCATGGCCCGCTCCATGCAGAACCCACTGCTCCAACACCTCGCGCCCGGATTGATCGGACTGGACGCTCCGGGTGTAGGTCATGCCACCCGGACTCTCCCCGCGGGTGACGACCTTCTTCAAGGCTCCGTCCGGCTTGGCCTGGGCGATGATGCGGTCGCCGTTGGATGCGTTGACGGTGCGATCCGCATCGCCGTGGAAGACGATGGTGGGGACCGAAGCGCGCATTCCCAGCGGCTGGGCCGTCCCGCCGCCGTTCATGGCAGCAAAGGCGGAGGGCATATCCTTGGCCGCACCGTAGGGCAGACCGGAGTGGACGCCGATCGCCGCGAACAGATCGGGGTAGGTCGCCGCCATGATTGCGGCGGCCGCTCCACCGGCGGACAGTCCCGCGATGTAGACCCGTCTGGAATCGGCCGAGAACTCGCGGACGACCTCTTGAGCAATCCCCGCGATCAGCGAAGGCTCGCCCGCGCCGCGCTGCTGATCGGCCGCGTTGAACCAGTTCCAGCACTTCTGCATGTTGGCCGATTGAGGCTGGCCGGGATAGGCCACCAAGAAGGTCTGCTCTTCGGCAAGCTCATTCATCCGCGTCCCGGACGCGAAGTCATCGGGCGACTGGGTACAGCCGTGCAGCATGACGACGAGCGGAAGCGCTTGGCCGGTATAGCCGCTCGGGACATAGACCTTGTACGTCCGGCTGCCCGCCGCATTGGAGAAGGTCCGCTCCTCGTATCGAGCCCCATCCGGTACCGGGATGGGGGATCGCTGAGGCGATCCAAGGCCATCCCCGAGGCCGGGGATCGCGCCCATCTTGGGAAAGCGCTCGCGCAAGGACCGCAGGGTCTCCGCAAGCCCCTGTCGATCCGAGGCATCGGTCCGGCCAGAGGGGGCTTCGCTGTCGCTCCCCTTTCCGAAGCCCGGCGCGGTCCACGCTTCACCCGGGGTCCGAGGCGCGACCATGTCGATCGTCGGCCATGATCGCGCGGTGCGGCCGTTCTTGCCGGGCCCACCCTCTGGCGCGTTCGCTTGCGGCTTGGCGGTGGCCGAGCGCCCCTGAAGGAGGGCCATGGCTTCGGTGAGCTGGCCTGCGCGGGTGAGACGGGTCACCTCACCCATGTCGATGCCGGAGAATGCGTTCATGATCATGATCCTGAATGAGGTCGGCGGGCCGGGGCGAGGGTCCGGGTACGCCCCGAAGGCGTTGAGACGAGAGATCAGGCCGTACGGTCGGCCAGGGCTGCCTTGACCGCCGGCTTGGCGTGGAAGGCGCCGAGCACTTGCACGGAGGCGATGGCGGCGCGGGCGAGTTCCGGCGTCACATCGGGAGCGATGCTGGCGAGGCCGAGAACCTGGATGTAGAGCGGAGTACCAGCGTCTCTTGCCGCTTCGAGATCCTGCCGGGTGTAGTGCGAGAGACCCAGGCTGAGCCTCTTGCGGGCCAGCGACTGCGTGACGGCATCGCCCTGACGGTCGAGCTGGTTGCGCACGGCCGTTCGGATGAAATCGGCGCGATTGGCATAGAAGCCGTCCCGAACCAGCAGATCGACACGGCCGAGATCGACAAAGCCGAGGTTGATCGTCAGCTTCTCGCTATCCGGCGCTCTTGGCCGGAGGCCCGGAACGTCATCTACCATCCCATTACCCTCCTCAAACCATCCCGTTGGATGGTATGAAGATGGTGCGCCCTTGCTGGTATGCAAGGACGGTCCTTCGCCAATTGTCTGATCACGGGTGTGATGGTGCGGTCTCCACACCTGCGTGGAGGGAAGCGCTATGGGCCAAACTCTCTGCAGGGGCACACACCGTACGAGACCGGCTGCGAAGCCTGGGCCGCCGGGCCCGATCGGATCAAAGTCATCCCGCGCCAACAATTCCGGAGCCGGATAAATGTGAATAAATACCAGTAATTACATAAATTTATGAGGCATCGACGGAAGCTCCTCGGTTTGCGCACATCGCCGATCGCAAGCGCCGCAGAACCGCGACGAAAAAAGGGGCGCACCGGGAAACCGGTGCGCCCCTGCTTCATGTCTTGTCGAGGACGATACGGTACCGGCGGGCACCGCGGCCCAACCCTTTCCCGGCGACGCGGGCCATCGAAGCCGGCGTCACCGATTGCCGCCCCTTGCGCTCAGTTGGTCTTCGGGTCGGTGACCGTGAAGGCGAGCGTGGCGCCGTAGCTGTCCGCATCGGCCAGCGTCGGCGTCTGCGAAGGGGTCAGGCGGTGCGCCACACCGAGCACCTGCGGGCCGGCACTGCGCAGCGGCACCACCGCCACGCCCTGCGCATCCGTCGTGGCGCGGGCCTGATCCGCCTCGCTCTTGAAGTTGACGCCGTCGGTCGCGACCACGCTGGCGCCTCCGAGCGGACGGCCCTCGAACAGCACCCGTACCCGGATCCGGCCCGAGGCCGCGGCCGGCTCCTCCAGCGGGACGATCTCCAGCGGCTGGCCGATGACCTTGTCCCACGGGGCCGTCGGGCCGGAGACCGCCTTGGCAAACTTCACCGACCACAGGCTCTTGTCGGCCTGCGGCAGCATCCGTTTGCTGGCGTTGCGGTAGCTGCCGTCGGGCAGGCGGACCCAGTAGCCGTTGTCGTAGGCTGCGGCGTACAGCGCGTCACCCTGATGCGCGGCTTTGAGCGTGGACGTGGGGCCGGTCTGCAGCTTGGCGTTCAGGGCCACCGCGCCCGAAGGCTCGTAGGCGGTCAGGCTCATCAGCTTGCCGGCACTCGGCAGTTCCGGCTCGTGGGGATGCCCGTAGAGGATCTGCACGCCGTTGCCCGCCGGGTCGAGCCAGAGGTCATGGGCCGAAGCCGGTGCGGCAAGAGCGAAGAACGCGGCGAGGAGGGCGGTATGTCTCATCGAAGAGGTGCTTCCCGTTACGGAATGTCGAGCGATGCCGGCTGCCCGCGGCGGATCGGTGAGAATCGCGGCCGTCACAGCCGGTGGCGAGATCGTGGCCTGCGGGTTCGGCGCCGACCCCGAGACGGTCGTTGCCGACGTGATAGAACCGCTCGGCGCAATGACCCGGATCTCCAACGACTCCACGGCAGCCGGATGGCTGGCAACGCCTGCAAGAGGTGTTCGCCCCGAAAGGCACCGGCCGATGCGAGCCGGCGTGTCAGGAGCGGCGACATCGTGCGAGCCGGTGCTCAAGCCTCGGATCGACACGGGATCGCAGCGGTCCAGTATGCACAAGCTGCGCCATTTTACACCCATGCACGCCCCGCGCAGATCCCGGAGGCTTGCCGTGGAACGGGCATATGGGCAGGCTCAGGGGGATGCACCGCCCTCAACCCCGTGGCTCGACGGCGCCTCCGGTCGGCTCGCTTGATTCTCGGGAGCGGACTTTGCGCCGCATGGCCCCTCAGGCGGCGACCTCGTCGCGCGGCTCCTGCATCGATGCGAGGGGGGCTTCCAGGCGGCAGACGAGGCCGGTCGGCGCGTAGGTGAGCTTGACCTCTCCGCCGACCTCGGCGGCGAAGCTGCGCTCGATCAGGCGCGAGCCGAAACCGCGGCGCGAGGGCTGGCTCAGGATCGGCGGACCGCCCTGCTCGGACCATGTCAGGCAGAAGCGGGGTGCCTCACCCTCGTGCACCACGTGCCAGCGCAGTTCGACACATCCCGCCTCGTTGGCGAGGGCGCCGTACTTGGTCGCGTTGGTCGCCAACTCGTGTAGGGCCAGCGCGAGCGAGAGCGCTGCCTTGGCGCCGAGAAGCACGCCCGGCCCGGTCGCGCGGATGCGCGCCGTGGCAGCACCGCGATGGACCGCCAGAGCCCCCTCCACGACCTCCGCGATGGGCGCCTCGGTCCAGCTCGACCGGGTCAGGATGTCGTGGGCGCGGCCGAGCGAGATCAGGCGCGCGGCGAAGGCCTCTCGGGCAGCATCGAGATCCGGGGCGTTGCGGAAGGTCTGGCTGGCGATCGCCTGAACCAGGGTGAGCGTGTTCTTGACCCGGTGTTGCAACTCGCCCGTGAGCAGGCGCTGGTGCTCCTCGGCCCGCTTGCGCTCGCTGATGTCGAACATCGCCCCGATCATCCGCACCGCCGTCCCGTGCCCGTCACGGATGACGTAGCCCCGGTCGAGGATGTCGGCATAGCTGCCGTTCGCGCGCAGGAAGCGGTACTCGTCGCTCCAGGCGGTGCCGGTCCCGTCGATGACGGCGTGGATGGACGCGTCGATCCGCGCCCGGTCGTCGGGATGGATCTGCGCGATCCACCAATCGCCGGTCGGATCGACCGCCTCCGGCGGATGGCCGTAGGCGACCGTGAGCGCCTCGTTCCAGAGGACTTGGTTCGTCGCGAGGTTCCAATCCCAGATCGCGTCTTTGGTGGCGCGCGCCGCGAGGCGGTAACGCTCCTCGGTCTCGCGCAGGATCTGCTCGGCCTGCCGGCTCTGCGTGACGTCGCGCACGGTGCCGATGAAGCGCACGGTGCGGCCGCCGACGACGAAGGCCTGTCCCGTGGCGGCGACCCAGCGCTCGACGCCGTCCTCCAGCCCGATGGTCCGGTAGGCGATGTCGTAGGTGCCGCTGCCGGCCGGATCGAGTGCGGCCCCGACCGCCCCATCGACCCAGGCCCGGTCGTCCGGATGCAGACCGGCGAGGAACACATCGTAGCCGACCGGCGCTTCCGGTCCCAGGCCGAACAGCGTGCGGGTGCGCGCATCCCATTCCAGCGTGTCCGTGACGAGGTCGTAGTCGAAGATGCCGGTTCCGGTCGCCTCGACGGCGAGATGCAACTGCTCCCGCGCCCGGCGCAGATCCTCGTCCGCCTGCCGACGGTCGTGGATGTCGCTGTTGCTGCCGAGCCAGCCGACCACCGCGCCGCTCGCATCCCGGCGCGGCTCGGCACGGATCAGGAACCAGCGATAGGTCCCGTCGCGGCGCCGCAGGCGCGCCTCGGTGTCGTAGACGGTCTCGCGGGCGCGGGCCGCCTCCCAGACCGCGAGCAGACCGGCCAGGTCGTCGGGGTGGATCGCCTCGCCCCAGCCGAAGGGCAGCGCCTGTTCCGGCGTCTGGCCGGAATAGGCGTACCAGCGGTCGTTGAGGTAACTGAGGCTGCCGTCCGGATTCCCGAACCAGATGATGGCCGGTGCCAGTTCGGTGAGCGCTGCGAAGCGCTCCTCGGCCACCTTACGCTCGTGGATGTCGAGGGTGGTCCCGATCCAGCTCCTGAGGTGACCCGCCTCGTCGCGCACGGGCTGCGCCCGCGACAGGAACCAGCGATACGGCCCGTCAGCGCGACGGATGGGGAACTCGATCTCGTAAGGGCCCTTGCTCCGCGCCGCCGCGAGCCACGTGTCGCGAACGCGTTCGCGATGATCGGGGTGGATCACCCCCATCCAGCTCGCCTCGCCGGTCTCACCGGGGGGCAGCCCCGTGTAATCGTACCAGTAAGCGTTGCAGTAGGTGATGTTGCCGGCCTCGTCGCCGAACCACACCACCTGAGGGCTGACCTCGACGAGGGAGCGGTAGCGCAACTCGCTCGCCTGCAGCGCCGCCTCCGAGGCGCGCTGCCCGGTGCGGTCGCGCAGGATCTTGAGGAAGCCGATGAGCCCGCCGTCCTCGGCCGTCAACGGCATCATTTCGCCCGAGGACCAGAAGCGGGTTCCGTCCTTGCGCATGTGCCAGCGCTCGTCCGGGGCGCTACCGGCCTCTGCGGCGAGACGCTTCTCGACCGCGGGCCGGCCGGCCGCCCGATCCTCCGGCGTGAAGAACGCATCGACCGTCCGGCCCAGCATCTCGGCCTCGGTCCAGCCGAGGATGCGCTCGGCGCCGGTGTTCCAGCGCGTGACGCGACCCTGGGGGTCCATGGCCATGATCGCGTAGTCGGTGGCGCTGTCGAGGATGCGCTCGTGCAGCAGGCGCTGCTCCGCCTGTTCACGCAGCGAGCGGCGCAGTTCCATCTGCGCCATGGCTTGGCGGGCGAGCCGCATCAGGCCGCGGCGCTGCCGCTCCGAGAGTTCGCGCGGCCGGGTATCGAGGACGCAGACGGTCCCGATCGGCTGCCCCTCGTCGGTTCTCAGCAGGGCGCCGGCGTAGAAGCGCAGTCCGGGATCGCCGCCGACGAGCGGGTTGCCTTCGAAGCGCGGGTCGCGCGCGGTGTCGGGCACGTAGAGGAAGTCGCCGTGCAAGATGGCCTGCCGGCAGAAGGAGGTTTCGAGCGGCGTCTCGCGCACACCGAGACCGACCTCCGCCTTGAAGAACTGCCGCCCGTCGCCGACGAGGTTCACCACCGCGATCGGCGCCTCGCACAGCTCGGCGGCAGCCTCCGCGATCTCGTCGAAATCCTGCTCGCGCGGGGTGTCGAGCAACCGATAGCGGTCCAAGGCGCGAAGGCGCGCAGCCTCTTGCTCGCTCATCGGGGCGGGGTTCATCGTTCGGACAGGCTTGGGCTCGACGCAGTGTGCCACCATGGCGGTCCGGCGGAGGCGAAAGTGAGGCCGGACCCCGTTTTGTTCAGGTCACCGCGCCTCGACCGTCGACCGCGTGGAAAGCCGCCTTCAGTCTGATCCCGGCCGGGCCGCCTACGGCCGGATGCGACGGCCCACGAGCCTTCGAGAAATGGCCCGCCGAATGTCCGCCCGCGACGGACCGGCAGCCTTCATAGGCCCGCAGGATCGGCGGCCAAGGCCGCTCGTTGCGAGCGCCGCGATCAGGAACCGTCGGCGTTGCCGGAGCCCCCGGGATGCGGCGTGGCGCCGACATCCGACGCACCCGCGCTTCCGGGCTTCGACACGTCAGGCTCCGACAGGGCGGCCTTCCTGCTCCGGCGAGAGCGAGGAGCGGATGACGCGCCCCCGGAACCGTGACATCTCCGCGAGCACCTTCTCCGGCTGTGCCTTGCGCACGAGGATGAACAGCGCCGAGGTGTTCGGCTGACCGAGGGCACGGCCTATGGCGACATGGATCGGGCACCGTTCCTCGAACGCGGTCGCACGATCCGGGCCAGGACAGCGACTGGGCTCTGTGGGCGAATCTGGCCGAGGAATCACCGGTCTTCGGCAATCCCGCGAAGTTCTATGGCAACATCGACAAGTCGATGGGGGAATCGGTGACGCTGACCTGCAAACCCTCGCCCCTCGTCGAGCGACTGAAAGAGTTGGCGGTCAACGATCCCTATTCGGGCAAGACGGTGACGGGTGGCATCATCACCTTCACGGATTCGAATTGGGTTTTAAGCGCCACCTGAAACCGTCAGCCGCACTTCCCGGAGCAGCCCAACGACGTGCTGGTGCTCTGAGCCTATGGAACTGCGACATCTGCTGGGGAGGCGTCGCCAGGCCTTGAGCGCGATCGGCGAGTCTTTCGAACACATTCAAGGCTCTCTCGAATCGCAGAAATGAGTGCAGCGCTGGGGTCCGCAATTCGGCACCGAATCCACGGCAGGCTCGCCCCACTGCATCGTCCGGTCGTTAGGCGTCCGGCCCAAAGTCCGCTCCGGTTTTACCCCCGCCCGACCATGATCTCGCCCCAGAATCGCCGAGTGCGACGACGCACTTGGTTAACGAGACATTGACCGGCCGAGGGATGCGCTTCGCAGGGCGCATGCGTCGGCGGGGCGGTCCAGGACCGGGGCGGAGGCCGCCCCGGACGGGAATTCGGGCGGCGCATGGCACATCCTCTTCTCTCGTGGGCCCTCCCATCGACCGCCTATCTGAGCGCGGCCCTGATCCTGGCCTCTTCCGCGCCGTTCGGACCCGTCGATCTGCCGCCGCTTCAAGGGGCTGCGATGCCTTTCGCGGACGACCCGGTGCCGGGCGCCCCCGAAGTGACGGTGGCCGAGATCGTGGACCAAGCGCCGGAGGCCGCACCGTCCGCCGCGGAGGCACCGGCCGAAGCCTTGACCGAACCGTTGGCCGAACCGCTTGCGGAAACCTTGGCCGAGTGGATGCCCCAGCCGTTGCCCGCTGCCGCCGAGGCGCGGTTCGGCACGGCTTCCCTGTTCTGGCTTCCCGATGCAGCACCGGCGACGGCCCTCGCGCAGGTGGTGCCCCTGCCCGTGCGCCGCCCGGCCGAGCTGACGCGCCTCGGAGCGGCGGACGCCCTGCGCCGGGCCGAGCGGATGGTCGCGCGCCGGTCCACGGCCGCGGTGGCGCCAGCCCAGGTCGAGGACACCCGCACCTTCTTCGAGAAGCTGCTCGGCGTCGAGAAACCCGCCACGCCGGCTCCCGCCCTCGCCTACGCGGCCCTGGAGAACGGCGCCGCCGAGTCGGCGGCCCGCCGGGTCCTGACCACGCCCCTGCCCACCGCGCCGCCCGTCGGCGAAGGCGGCACCGCGGTTTACGACATCAGCGCCCAGAGCGTGGTCCTGCCGAGCGGCGAACGGCTGGAAGCGCATTCCGGGCTCGGCGAGAGCATGGACGATCCGCGCTACGTCCACCTCAAGATGCGCGGCGCCACCCCGCCCGGCACCTATGACCTGACCGAGCGTGAGGCGCCGTTCCACGGCGTGCGGGCCCTGCGCCTCACACCCGTCGGCGGCAGCGAGGCGATCCACGGCCGGGTCGGCCTGCTCACCCATACCTACCTGCTCGGGCCCAACGGCGCCTCGAACGGCTGCATCTCTTTCAAGGATTACGACCGGTTCCTGCAGGCCTATCTGCGCGGCGAGATCCGCCGGGTCGTGGTCGTTCCGGGTCGCGGCCGCGACGCGAACCCGTTGGTTGCATCGCGCTGAGGTCCCGCCAAACCGCCCATTGTTTTCTTTCTGAGAAAATTTAATTCCCAGTATGCTCGATTCCGGCCTGATCTTCGCTTAAGCTCCTGGGAGCTGCCAGAAACCGCCGCGCGGTTTCGGCACCCCGAGGACAGCTCCGTCTCAGCAAGGGGCGGAGCGGCGTGTGTATCGGAGTCGCGGCGTATGCGTGTGATCCAACGCGTTCTGGGCAGCCGGTCGGAGGCTGGTCTGGCCGAGCGCCTGCATCACCTCGAACATCACGGCGCGGTGGACATCCTGCGGGTGCCGAGCGCCGACGTGGCCCGGCGCCGCCTGCGGGCGACGACGATTGCCGGCGAGGAAATCGCGCTCGCCCTGCCGCGGGATCAGGCCCTGTTCGACGGCGCGGTGCTCGTCCTCGAAGACCATCACGCTCTCGTCGCCCGCGTCGGGGCCGAAAGCTGGCTGCGGCTGATGCCAGCGAGCGCCGCCGACGCGCTCGAACTCGGCTACCATGCCGGCAACCTCCACTGGCGGGTCCGCTTCGACGGCGCGGCGATCCTCGTCGCGCTGGAAGGGCCGGCCGAGGATTACCTCGTGCGTCTCGGCGCCCTGGTGGCGGAGGGGCGCGTCGTCCACTCCATCGATGCGGCGACCGAGGGGGCCTGAGACCTTGCTCGCCGCCCTCACCGCGCTTCAGCAGGCCGACACCGCCTTCCCGAGCGGCAGCTTCGCCTTTTCCAACGGCCTCGAAGGTTTGGTCGCCGAAAACCCGGCCTTCGACGAGGCGGCGCTCGCCCGCACCGTCGCGGCGGCCCTGCGCTTCCGCTGGGCCGAGACCGACCGGGTCGCGCTGATCCTCGCCCACCGCGCCGGCGGCGCCATCGAACGCCTCGCGGCCATCGACGCGGCGGTCGAGGTGGCCTCACTGGCCGAGCCGATGCGGGTCGGCAGCCGCCGCAACGGTGCCTCGCTGCTGGCCTCGCATACCCGCCTCGGCACGCCGGGCGCCGCAGAGCTCCGCGCGGCCGTACGGGCGGGCCGGCTGCTCGGGCACCTTCCCACGGTCCAAGGCGCTTTGTGGCCGGCGCTGGGCCTCGACGAGCGCACGGCGGCGTCCGTCTCCGGCTATCTCTTCGCCAGCGGGCTCACCTCGGCGGCCGTGCGGCTCGGTGCCATCGGGGCGATCGAGGCGCAGCGGGTTTTGGGCGGCGCGCTGCCGCTGATCGCTGAACTGCTGGAGCGCCCCGTGCCGGAGCCGACGGGCGCCATCGAACTCACCGGCTTCACCCCGCTGATCGAGATCGCCGCCATGCGCCAAGCCCAGGCCGAACTCCGCCTGTTCGCGAATTGAAGGAGCCGCGTCGATGCTGCTGACGCCGACCGAACTCGAACGGCTCACGATCTTCACCGCCGCCGAACTCGCCCGCAAACGGCGGGCACGGGGGCTCAAGCTCAACTACCCGGAAGCGGTGGCGATCATCACCGACGAGATCCTGGAAGGCGCACGCGACGGGCGTTCCGTCGCCGACCTGATCGGTTGGGGCTCGACCATCCTGACCACCGGCGACGTGATGCCGGGCGTCGCCTCGATGATGCCGATCCTGCAGGTCGAGTGCGTCTTCCCCGACGGCACCAAGCTCGTCACCGTGCACGAGCCGATCCGGCCGGCGGAAGGCGCGGAGCCCGACACGCTGGAGCCCGGCGCGATCCTGCCGGCGGAGGGCGAGATCGAACTGGCCGCCGGGCGCCCGCGGGTGAGCCTCGATGTCGTCAACACCGGCGACCGGCCGGTGCAGATCGGCTCGCACTACCACTTCTTCGAGGTCAACCGGGCGCTCGACTTCGACCGGGCGAAGGCTCTCGGCTTCCGCCTCGACATCCCGGCGGGCACGGCGGTGCGGTTCGAACCGGGCCAGCGCAAGAGCGTGACGCTCGTCGGCTTCGGCGGAGAGCGCGAACTCACCGGCCTCAACAACCTGACGCAGGGCAAGCTCGACTCTGATGCCGCCCGCGCCGCGGCGCTGGCGCGCGCCAGGGCCTTTGGCTTCAAGGGCGCCTGAGGGAGAGACGCGAGATGGTGACGATCCCAAGGCGCGACTACGCCGCCCTCTACGGCCCCACCACCGGCGACGGCGTGCGGCTCGCCGACACCTCCCTCGTGGCCGTCGTCGAGCACGACCATGCAGTCTATGGCGACGAGTGCCTGCACGGCGGCGGCAAGACGCTGCGCGACGGCATCGGCATGGCGCCGGGCATCACGGCGGCGCAGGGCGCCCTCGATTTCCTGCTCTGCAACGTCCTCGTGATCGATCCGGTGATCGGCATCGTGAAGGGCGATCTCGGCATCAAGGACGGGCGCATCGTGGGCTTAGGCAAGGCCGGCAACCCGGCGATCATGGACGGCGTCGATCCGCGCCTGATCGTGTCGGCCGGCACCACGGTGCGCGACTGCGAGGGGCTGATCGCGACGCCCGGCGCCATCGACGTCCACGTCCATTTCGATTCCGCGGGCCTGCCCGACCACGCCATCGCCTCGGGCATCACCACGCTGCTCGGCGGCTCGCTCGGACCGATCACGGTGGGCATCGATTCCGGTGGGCCGTTCAACACCGGCAAGATGCTCCAGGCGGCGGAAGCTTGGCCGGTCAATTTCGGGTTTCTGGGCCGGGGCAACACCCACAAGCCGGCGGCCTTGAAGGAACAGCTTGAGACCGGCGTGCTCGGCCTGAAGATCCACGAGGATTGGGGGGCGATGCCGGCGGCGATCGATGCCTGCCTCGGCTTTGCCGACGAGTACGACTTCCAAGTCCAGCTCCACACCGACACGCTCAACGAATCCGGTTTCGTGGAGGACACGCTGGCGGCGATCGGCGGGCGGACTATCCACATGTACCACACGGAGGGTGCGGGCGGCGGGCACGCGCCGGACATCATCCGCGTGGCGGGGCTGCCCCACTGCCTGCCCTCCTCGACGAACCCGACCAATCCCTACACGGTCAACACGTTCGACGAGCACCTCGACATGACGATGGTGTGCCATCACCTCAACCCGGCGCTCCCCGAGGATGTGGCCTTCGCCGAGAGCCGCATCCGCGCACAGACCATCGCGGCCGAGGACGTGCTGCACGATATCGGCGCGATCTCGATGCTCGGCTCCGACAGCCAGGGCATGGGCCGCATCCACGAGGTGATCTGCCGGACATGGCAGCTCGCCTCCAAGATGAAGGACCAGCGCGGAAGCCTGCCCGAGGAGCGGCCGGGCTTCGGCGACAACGCCCGGATCAAGCGCTACATCGCGAAATACACCATCAATGCCGCGCGCACCTTCGGCATCGACGCACATATCGGCTCGCTGGAGCCCGGCAAGATGGCCGACATCGTGATCTGGCGCCCGGCCTTCTTCGGCATCAAGCCGGAACTCGTGATCAAGGGCGGCTTCATCGCCTGGGGCGCCATGGGCGATTCCGCGGCCTCGCTGATGACCTGCGAGCCGATGCTGATGCGCCCGCAATGGGGCGCCTTCGGGCTCGCGAAGCAGGGCCTGTCCGCCTGCTTCGTCCACCCGCTCGCCATCGAAGGCGGCCTTCGCGAGAGCCTGGGCCTTCGAAAGAGCCTGCTGCCGGCCCGCGGCACCCGCCGGCTCACCAAGGCCGACATGCTGTGGAACGACACCTGCCCGGAGATCCGGGTCGATCCGCAGACCTTCGAGGTCTTCGTCGATGGGGAACTCGCCACCTGCGAGCCCGCGACCGTCCTGCCGCTCGCCCAACGCTACATGCTGCGATGACCGTGTCCGCTCTCCCCTCCCCCACCCTCTCCGAGCCCGTCACCGCCGCCCGCATCGGGATCGGTGGCCCGGTCGGCTCCGGCAAGACCGCGCTGATCGAGCGGCTGATCCCGGCGCTCCAGGCCCGCGGCGTCGATCTTGCCGTCGTTACCAACGACCTCGTCACCAAGGAGGATGCCGAGCGCCTGCGCCGCTCCGGGCTGATCGATCCGGCCCGGGTCGAGGCGGTGGAGGCCGGCGCCTGCCCGCACACCGTCATCCGCGAGGATCCGACGCTCAACATCGCCGCCGGCGACGATCTGGAGGCGAAGTTTCCGGGGCTTCAGCTCCTGATCTTCGAATCGGGGGGCGACAACCTCGCCTCGACCTTCTCCCTCGATCTGGTCGATTGGTGGATCTTCGTGATCGACGTGGCGGGCGGCGACGACATTCCGCGCAAGCGCGGCCCGGGCGTGCTGCGCTGCGACCTTCTGGTCGTCAACAAGACCGATCTTGCGCCCCATGTCGGCGTCGATCTGCCCGGCATGCTGGCCGAGGCCGCACGGGTGCGGGGCGACAAGCCTGTGGCCGCCACCAACGCGCGCTCCGGCGAGGGTGTGGAGGCGGTGGCCGACGCGATCTGCCGCGCCGTGCTGTTCGCGTCCTGATGGCCCTGTCGCTGGACGATCTTCCCAAAAAACCCGCCCCGGCCGAGGCGGCCTCCGCACCGGTCGGGCGCCGCGTGCAAGCCTCCCTCGTCTTCGCTCGCGGCGGGGGCACCACCGTGCTGTCGCGGCAAGCCGTGCCCTACCCGTTCCACATCACCCGCGCCTTCCGGATGCATCCGGAAAGCCCCGACCTCGCGACGCTCTACCTGCAATCGGCCTCGGGCGGCCTCTACGCCGCCGATCACCTCACCCTGGCGATCGAGGCAAGGCCCGGAGCGCGGGCGCATGTCACGACCCAGGCCGGCACGGTCGTGCATCGCGGCGGGCCCGAACCGTCGCGCCAGGAGACGCGGCTCACCATCGCCGCGGATGCCTTCCTCGCGCTCAATCCCGATCCGCTCATCCTGTTTCCGGAAGCGCATCTCGCCGTCTCCACCGAGATCACCGCCGAGCCCGGCGCCCGCGCCATCGTCACCGAGAGCGTCGCCTGTCACGACCCCGCGGGCGAGGGCCGGCCATTCGACCGGCTCGACCTCGGGCTGACGATCCGTACCCCTGAGGGACGCACCCTGGTGCGGGAGCGCAGCCGCATCGACGGGCCGGCGTTCACGGCACCGGACTCGCCGATGGGGCTTCAACGCGCTTACGGCACCATGGTCGTGCTCGGCGCGCCCGACGACGCGCGCCTGGCCGGCCTCCGCCTGAGGCAGGCGGCCGACGCAGTCGGCTGCCTGACCGGCGTGAGCCCGCTGCCCAACGGCGCGGGACTCGGCCTGCGCCTGCTCGCCCCGGACGGCGGTGCGCTGTCGGCGGGCATGGATGCGGTGTTCCGGATCGTGTTCGAGGTCTTGAGCGGATGCGTACCCGGCCGGCGCCGGAAGTAGAGATCATCCCGAAACGACCAGTCGGGCGGCACATCGCGAGAAATATGGGCAGGCCGCCCAGCAATTCCCCTTGATGCTCGCCGGTTTCCTGAGAAGAAATACAAGCGGGGGCATCGGCCTCGTCTGGCGGCCTCATGGCCTTCATTCGGGCCGATCGGCTGGATGACGTTCGAAGGATTTCGAAGAGACATGCGCTCGCGTGACCGAAACGACGCCCACTTCCATCTCCGCCGCCGGCTTCTCCTCGGCCTTGCCGCCTCCCCGCTGCTGAGTGCCCTGCCCGGACGCGCGCTCGCGCAGGCCGGCGCGGGCGCGCTCGCCGTCACCGACAAGGAGGTGACTGTCGGCATCCTGCACTCGATCAGCGGCACCATGGCGATGTCCGAGACCGGGGCGACCCAGGGCGAGAGGCTTGCCATCGAACAGATCAATGCGAGCGGCGGCATCCTCGGCCGCCAGGTCAAGGTGATCCAAGAGGACGGCGCCTCCGATTGGCCGACCTTCGCCGAGAAGGCGCGCAAGCTCGTCGTCAACGACCATTGCGCGGCGGTGTTCGGCTGCGTGACCTCGGCCTCACGCAAGGCCGTGCTGCCGGTCTTCGAGCAATATAACGGCCTCCTGTACTACCCGACCTATTACGAGGGCCTGGAGCAATCCAAGAACGTCATCTACACCGGCCAGGAGGCGACCCAGCAGACGCTCGCCGCCCTCGATTGGGTGACGAAGGAGAAGGGCGCCAAATCCTTCTTCATGGTCGGTTCGGACTATATCTGGCCGCGCACCACCAACAAGATCGCCACCAGGCACATCACCAATGTGACCAAGGGCACCATCGTCGGCGAGGAATACTTCCCCCTCGGCCACACGCAGTTCAATTCGGTCATCAACAAGATCAAGCTCAAGAAGCCGGACGTGATCTTCGCCACCATCGTCGGCGGCTCGAACGTGGCGTTCTACAAGCAGATCAAGGCTGCCGGCATCGACCTCAAGAAGCAGACGCTGGTCACGGTCTCCGTCACCGAGGACGACGTCGATGGCATCGGCGGCGAGAACATCGCCGACGCCTATTCCTGCATGAAGTACTTCCAGTCGCTCAAGAACCCGGCCAACGAGGCTTTCGTCGCCGCCTTCAAGAAGCGCTGGGGCGACAAGACCGTCATCGGCGACGTGACCCAGGCGGCCTATCTCAGCCCGTTCCTGTGGAAGATGGCGGTCGAGAAGGCCGGCACCTTCGAGGTCGACAAGGTGATCGCCGCCTCACCCGGCATCGAGATGAAGGATGCGCCGGAGGGCTCCGTGAAGATCCACGAGAACCATCACCTCTGGGCCAGAACCCGCGTCGCCAAGGCCCTGCCAAGCGGCCAGTTCGACGTGGTCTACGAGAGCCCCGATCTGATCGAGCCGAACCCGTTCCCGAAGGGGTATCAGTAGGACGAGGCGGGCGGGGTCAGAGGTAACTCAAACCCCGCCACCGGCTGTGCCGCTTCAGCCGCACTATCCAGCGGCAGGCCGGGTAGAGAGCTAGCGCGAGCGCCGCCGTGATCAGCCAGATCTGCCAGGGCGCGCCGGCCTCGACCCGGCCCGAGGACCCGACAAGCCCGAGGGCGGCGAGGCCGTCGTGGATCCCGCGAAGGGCCCACAAGTGCAGCAGGTAAAAGAACAGGGGCGCCCCGCCAAAGACGGTCAGCCAGCGTAGACGCGGTTCCGGCAGGCACTCGAACAGCGCGAGCAGCAGCAGGCCGAGGCCGAGGGTCGCGAGCAGGAAGTCGGCCGAGGGTGGATATTTGGTGAGGTTGATGAAGGACAGGGCATCCGCGCCCCAATCCTTGCCCGCCTGCCAGGAATGTGGATCACCGTAACCGTTGAGACCGCGCAGGACGAGAAAAGCGGCGAGGCTCGCGAGCCCGAGGGCGACGAGGCATCGGCGGCGGATGGCCGGATCGGAACCGGGCGCATAGAGCGGCCCCAGCGCGTAGCCCGCGGTGATGACGCCGATCCAGGGCAGCACCGGGTAGGAGGTGCGCGCCGCGCCCCAGGGCAGCGGGATCATCCCGCGTTGGTGCAGCACCGCCCACAGCGCGTAGCCCGGCTGATCGGGCGCGAGCACGATTCCGTCGAGCGCGTTGTGCCCGAGCATGATCGCCAGGGCCACGCCGATCAGTGCCGGGCGTGGCAGCCAGAGCAGGGCGGCGAGCGCCAGCATGCTGAGCCCGATCGCCCAGATCACCTGCAGGTAGAGGATCGGCGGCAGCAGGGTACGGGTCCAGGCGAGGTTCACGAGCGTCACTTCGAGGACGATCAGGAACAGCCCGCGCTTGACGAGGAAGGCCGAGGTCGCCGCTCGGCTGCCGTGCTTCTGCCCGTAAAGGCTCGCCGAAAGCCCCGTCAGCAGCAGGAAGACCGGCGCGCAGAGATGCGAGGCGGCCCGCGTCAGGAACAGGCCCGGCGGCGTGGCCGCGAGGTTCACCGGGTCGCTCACCTGGGCGTGCAAGAAGAAGAACTCGCGCACGTGATCGACCAGCATCAGCAGCATCACGAGCCCGCGCAGGGCATCGATGGCGCCGATCCGGCTGCGCGGAACCATAGCCTCCGGTGCCGCGGCCTCCTGCCGAGCCGGCATCAGAACCGCACCGTCATCGTTCCGGTGAAGCGCCGGGGCGCGCCGGGATAGACCCGGAAGCGGTTTAGGGAACTCTCGTAATACTCGGTGTCGAACACGTTCTCGATGTTCAACCCGAAGCGGAAATTCTCGTAGCGGTAATAGGCGAGCGCATCGACCGCGATGTAGGCCGGCAGGGAGAAGCTGTTGACGGCGTCCGCCGCCCGCTCGCCGACGCCGCGCACGCCGCCGCCGAGCCCGAGCCCCTTCCACGGGCCGGCCTGCACCTCGTGGACCGCGAGCAGGCTGCCCGAATGGCGCGGGACGTTGATGAGCGGCGTGCCGACCCGCAGGGTCGGATCTTCGGTGACCACGGCCTCCGCGTAGACGTAGCCCGCCAGCAGCTTGATCTCCGGCGTGATCTGGCCGGCAGCAGTCAGCTCGAAGCCCTGGCTGCGCACTCCACCGACCGCCACGGAGAAGCCGCTGCCGTTGGCTTCCGGCGTCAGCACGTTCTCCCGGTCGATCCGGAAGGCCGTGCCGGTGAGCGCCAGAGCACCGCCATAGAGGTCGAGCTTGGCCCCGACCTCGTAGCCGATGCCGGTCTCCGGCGCGAACGGCCCGGAGGCGGCGACGGCGGCGGCATCGGGACCGATATTGGGCCGGAAGCTCGTGCCGACATTGGCGTAGAGGGAGAGTTCGGGCAGCGGCTGGTAGACGAGGCCGGCCCGCGGGGTTGCCGCGAAATAGGTCTGATCGACCTGGGAGCGCGGAATGCGCTCGCGGAACGACTGCTCGAAGAAGTCGAAGCGTACGCCGAGCAGCGCCTTCCATTCGGGCGTGAGGACGATCTGGTCCTGCGCGTAGAGGGCGGTGTTGGTGATCCGTTCGAGGTTGTTGCGTGGGATGGTGATCGGCGGCAGCGGCTGGCCGTAGCGCGGATCGTAGATGTCGATGGCGTAGGGGCTCGTGCGGAAGTTCGAGCGCAGGTAGAGCACGCGGCTATCGGTGCTCTCGCGCTCGAAGCCGAGCAGCATGGTGTGGCCGATGCCGGCGGTGTCGAAGCGCCCGACCACCTCGGCTTGGCCGATCGCCGTATCCCAGCGGTAATCGCGCACGTTGCGGTCGCGCGAGACGGTTCGGTTGTCGGCCGCGATCGCGCGGATCTCGGCGGATTCGCCCTCCAGCGTGCCGGTGTTGAAGTGGGTGGCGAGCCGCATCTGCCAATCGGCGTTGAAGCGGTGATCGACGCGGACCTGCATCGTGTTGTTGGTCTGATAGGTGCTCTGGCCCGGCTCGCCGAGGAACCGCGAGATCGGCAAGAGCCCGAGCCGCCCGTTGAGGGCGATGACGCCGCGGTCGAACACGATGCGGTTGCGCAGGAATTCGGTCTCGACGGTGATCCGCGTGTCCGGGGTGATCTGCCAGCTCAGGACGGGCGCGACGAGCAGCCGGTCGCTGTCGACGAAATCGCGGAAGCTGCCCTGGCGGCCGGCGGCGAGGTTGAAGCGGTAGGCGAGCGTGCCCTCCTCGTTGAGCGCGCCGCCGGTATCGACCGTGCCGCGGAACTGCCCGAACGAGTCCCACAACCCGCCCATCTCGACGAAGCGCTCGACGGTCGGCTGCTTGGTGATGATGTTGACAAGCCCGCCCGGATCGCTGCGCCCGAACAGCCCGCCGCCGGGGCCTTTGAGCACCTCGACGCGCTCGACGTTCTGCGCGTCGGGCGGGGGCGGCGTGCCGCGGTTGAGCGGAAAGCCGTTCTTGTAGATCTCAGAGGTTGTGACGCCGCGGATGGCGTAGCTGAACACCGACAGGCCGCCGAAATTGTTCTGTTGCGCCACGCCCGGCGTATAGTTGAAGACCCGATCGACACGGGTGGCGGCGAGATCCGTGATGACCTCGCGCGGGGCGACCGTGACGATCTGGGGCACGTCGCGCTGGGGCGTATCGGTCTTGGTGCTGCTCACCGCGCGGTCGGCGCGGTAGCCCGGCGTCGGCCCGATCAGGCCGATCGTGCCGGCCGCTGCCGTCCGCCCATCGGGCGCGCCGTTGCCGACGCCCCGGCTCCGGCTTTCGCCTTCGACCGCAAGCTCCTCCAGGGTGACCGATTCCTGCGCCCGCGCCTCCGGGCCGGTCAGGCCGGCGCAGAGCAGCGCGGCGAGCATCCAATGCGGGCGCCGGATCGGGACGTCGATGGCGTTGAGGCTCGTCCGAACTGTCACAAGGCGCGCTCTGGCTGTTCGGACGCGCGCCCGAGCGGGTGCCCGCCGGGAGCGCAGGGAACGCTCCCACCGATCAGGCACGCCGCCGGAGCACCCCGCCCGGGGGACATCGTCGCGCCAAGGCAGGTCTCCTGGCTCACGGGTCAGCGCCCCCATCTCGGCCTTCCCGGTGCAGGACACCAGTGACCGTCGGCGACGGAGGCTCGCCGCTCACAGTTGCGGGGGCAGCTTCGGCCTCGCCCGGACGGGCTTACCGAATTCCCTCTTAGCCCTCGGACATGCATCCGGGGGAACCTTGGCCGCAGCAACTTCGCTGCGATGCGGCGCAGGGTCAACATGCCGAACAATGAAATGTAACAACATCACACAGCCTGTGGCCCGCAAAGCACAAGGGTTCAGCAGCAAGTCGCGTGGCGGCTGCGCTTTCTTCATCGGCTCGAACGCGAGGACACGAGCCGATGGCGACGGTCCGATCGGCCTCGTCGTCGGCTGCCGACCGCGACGCAGCGATGGGTCGAGAGGCCGGCCCCTCACCGCCTCGTGGCGCGCAGCAGCCATCGGGAAGATGCATCGAACGATTTTCGAAGGACGGGAGCGAGCTTTAGGCAAGATTAACCAAGATCCCGTTCAATGACGAAGGCTTAAGGTTGATCCTTCCCTAATCGGCGAAGCCATCTCGTTTGTCATTCTGGCACAGATAGGCCGGGAATGACGGCGCGAGGCCGTGTGGGATCCGCGTTGTCGAGTACCGCCCGCAATGGACATCGCCGAGCTCGTCCAGAGTCGCTCCGCCCGGCCCGTCATCCGCCGTCGGCGGCGCCCGCCTGTCGCGGCGCTCGCGTTGACCGCCCTCGGCGGTCTCGCGGTCGCCGGGATGCTGCAACCGCAGGATCGGGCCGCGCCTGCCCCCGTGGAAACCGCGCAGGTCTCGGGCGAGACCGAAGGGGCGGAGATCGTGCAGGCTGCGCCCGGCGCGCTGGCCTGGATGCTCGATCCCACCCCCGTTCTCGACACCGCGTCCCGCGGGTTTGTCCCGCGGACCCCGCAGGCTTCCGCCTTCCGGGCGCCGCCCGTGTCGGAGCCTTCCGTGCCGGAGCCGGCCACGACCCTGGCTGCCCTCGCCGCGGACCAGGCCGCCGACGCCGCGCCTGCGGTCACACCGCGCCCGGCTGCGCCGACGGCCCGCCTCGCCCTCACGGTGCCGCTGCCGGTGCGGCGGCCCGACGAATTCCGCTACGAGCCGCGCACGCAGACCGCTCGGGCGGCGACGCCTCGGATCGCCGCGGCGTCCGCGGCGCGCGCCTCCACCGAGCCGACCCGCAGCGTGTTCAGCGCCGCCGTCACCGACAACCGCAACTTCCTCGAGAAGATGTTCGATCTGCCGGGCTCGGCGCCCGCGCCTGCCTCGGACAAGGCGATGGCCTATGCCGGACTCGACAGCGGTGCGGTCGATTCGGCCGCGCGGCGGCGCGTCGTGCCCGGCCCGGTCTCCGAGCCGGGGGTCGCCGTCTACGACATCAGCGCCGCCACCGTAACGCTGCCGAGCGGCGAGGTTCTGGAGGCCCATTCCGGCCTCGGCGTCGCCCAGGACAACCCGGACCACGTCCATGTCCGGATGCGCGGCGCCACCCCGCCCGGCGTCTACGACCTGCGGGAGCGCGAGGCCCTGTTCCACGGGGTGCGGGCGATCCGCCTCAACCCGGTCGGCGGCTCGGCCGCCATCCACGGGCGCGACGGCATCCTCGCCCACACCTACATGCTGGGCCCAAGCGGCGCCTCGAACGGCTGCGTCGTATTCCGGAACTACACCCGCTTCCTTCAGGCGTATCTCAGTGGGCAGGTCCGGCGCCTGGTCGTGGTGCCCGGCACCGCCCCCGGCGTCTTCGCGGGCCGGCGCAACGCCACGCCGCGCCGCTCGGCCTCCGCGGACTAACGAGGCTTCCAAAAGGGATCATCCCTTTGGCGGGATACCGGGGCGGAGCCCCGGCTTCCTATCAACCAGGGCTCTGCCCTGGACCCGCGAAAGGACTCGTCCTTTCGAAACCTCTGACTTGGGGCTCGGTGAGCCCGTCAGCCCTTGGCGACGGGCTTGAGCTTGAGTTGGTCGATGGCCCAGCGCCACGTTCCGTCCAATTGCCGGCGGGCCGACTCGACCGAAAGCGCTCCGTTCGGCAGCCGCGCGAAGGTGAGCGCGAGGTCGCCGTTGCGAATTGCCGGCAGGGTCTCGGGTTCGGGAAAGTCCGACTTGCGCGCGAGCAGATCCGTGTAAAAGCGGCGGATCTCGTCGTGGCCGGTGGCCACGATGTCGCCCGCGGCCACCACGGCCTGCGGCTCGTACAGGGCGACCAGCCCCTCCGCATCGCCGGCATTGGCCCGGTCGTGGAAGAGCCGGGCCAGATCCTCCGGCTCGCGTGCCACCTCCATCTGCGTCACGTCCCGCTGCGTCTCGCTCATCGGTCGTTCCTCCCTGTCTATTTCAGGCGGTTGCCCTGCCCGTCGCGCACCGCGACCGCCACCGGAACACCGGTCTTGACGCTCTCGGACACGGTGCAGAACTGCTCGAACTGAGCGAGCACCCGGTCGAGCCGATCCATCGACTCGGCGGGCGCGCCGAGCGTGATATCGACCTCGATCCCGACGAGGCGCAGGCGGCCTTCCGCGTTGCGGGCCACGCGCCCGATCGCCTCGGCACTCACGCCGCCGCCCTCCTGCCGGTACTTGCCCAGCGCGAAGGCGAGGCTCGCGCAAAGGCAGTTGCTCACGGCGGCGATCAGCACCTGCTCCGGTGAGGGGCCGGTGCCGCCACCGATCGGTTCCGGCTCGTCCGTCAGCAACGGAACGAAGCTCTCACCGAAATCGATCTGGAAGGCATAGGCCTCGATCTGTCGGATCCGAATGCTGTGCTTGCCCGACATCCCGGCCTCCTCACCTGCCTATCAACCCGCCGCTGCGCGATCTCGTTCGAGCGCCGCAGTGTGCCTTGACCTGTCATTCGTATCTGGTATACCAAATGCCAGTAGCGAGCTACCGGAAAGAGCGCCCTTGATCCGGAAGGCCCGAGACCCGGGAAGCCAAGGAGGCAACGCCTGCCATGACCGAACGCGGCATCCTCGACAGACATCGCGGCTCTCTGCTCACGGCGCGGCCTCACGGCTAGCCGGCAGCGGAAGGGGGCAACGGATGGCCCAATCGCAGACCTTCGACACGTCCGGGCTCGTCGCGGCGATCGGCGACGCGGTGGTGATCTCCGATGCGGACGGGCGGATCGTCATCTGGAATCCGGCCGCGGAGCGGATCTTCGGCTTCTCGGAAGCCGAGGCGCTCGGGCAGAGCCTCGACCTCATCACCCCGGAGCGTCACCGCCGACGCCACTGGGATGGCTACGCCAAGACGATGCGCACGGGCGAGACCCGCTACGGCACGTCGCTGCTCAAGGTGCCGGCCCTGCACAAGGACGGGCGGGCCCTGTCCATCGCCTTCACCGTCGCGCTGTTGCACGGCGCGGCGGGCGAGGTCACCGGCATCGCCGCGGTCATCCGCGACGAGACCGAGCGCTTTCAGGAAGAGCGCTCCCTGCGCCGCCGCGTGGCGGAGCTGGAAGAGGCTTTGGGCACCCTCGTCTGCGCCTGAAGCGAGGCGCCTGAGCCATTCAGCAATATTACCGACGACAATATTGTTAGATTTTCCAACGACGACCCACAACGAAGTCGAAATAGGGAGAAAACCAAGATGACCCAGCCGCTCGACGGAATCAAAATCATCGATTTCACCCACGTCCAGGCGGGCCCGGCCTGCACCCAGCTTCTCGCGTGGTTCGGGGCGGACGTGATCAAGGTCGAACGTCCGGGCTCGGGCGACGTGACGCGCAACCAGCTTCGCCACGTCGAGGATGCGGATGCGCTCTACTTCACGATGCTCAACTCCAATAAGCGTTCGCTGACGCTGGACACCAAGAACCCGCAGGGCAAGGAAGTCCTGGAAAAGCTGATCCGCGAATCCGACGTGATGGTCGAAAATTTCGGCCCCGGCGCGCTCGACCGCATGGGCTTCACCTGGGCCCGCATCCAGGAGCTCAACCCGGGCATGATCCTCGCCTCGGTGAAGGGCTTCTCCGACGGGCACCATTACGAGGACCTGAAGGTCTACGAGAACGTGGCCCAGTGCGCGGGCGGCGCCGCCTCGACCACCGGCTTCTGGGACGGCCCGCCCACCGTGTCGGCCGCCGCGCTCGGCGACTCGAACACCGGCATGCATCTGGCCATCGGCATCCTCACGGCGCTGCACCAGAAGACCAAGACCGGCAAGGGCCAGAAGGTCGCCGTGTCGATGCAGGATTCGGTGATCAACCTCTGCCGCGTGAAGCTGCGCGACCAGCAGCGCCTCGACGCCATCGGCTACCTCGAGGAATACCCGCAATACCCGCACGGCGAGTTCACGGACGTAGTGCCGCGTGGCGGCAACGCGGGCGGCGGCGGCCAGCCGGGCTGGGTGCTCAAGTGCAAGGGCTGGCAGACCGACCCGAACGCCTACATCTACTTCACGATCCAGGGTCACGCCTGGGCCCCGATTTGCAAGGCGCTCGGCCGTGAGGAGTGGATCGACGATCCGGCCTACAACACGCCCCGCGCCCGCCAGGACAAGATCTTCGAGATCTTCGCCATCATCGAGGATTGGCTGGCCGACAAGACCAAGTTCGAGGCCGTCGATGTCCTGCGCAAGTTCGACATCCCCTGCTCGCCGGTGCTGTCGATGAAGGAGATCGCCGACGATCCGTCGCTGCGCGCCAGCGGCACCATCGTCGAGGTGCCGCACCCCAAGCTCGGCTCGTATCTGACCGTCGGCTCCCCGATCAAGTTCTCGGACCTGAAGGTCGACATCAAGGCTTCGCCGCTTCTGGGCGAGCACACCGACGAGGTCCTCGCGGGCCTCGGCTACTCGCCCGAGCAGATCGCCGCGATGCACGAGTCGCGCGCGGTCTGAGTGGGGCGCGGCGGCCCCGGTCTCGGGGCTGCCTGCACAGGATGGCCAGCCTCTTTCGGCCATGATCCTTCCGGGACGGAGCATCGTCCCGGAAGCGCATGACCGGGCGTGACGCCCGGGTTTCTTCCTCCTCCGATGACTTTCCCGGGCCGACTCCGTCGGTCCGGTTTTTCGTTGTCCGGCTTGCGTCGCCTAAACGAAGAAATCGCCCAGGAAGAAGTCCACGGCCTTGCTCACCACGTCCGAATTATAGGCGTGCGGGCCGTCGTACTCGATGTAGGTAAGGTCGTACCCCGCCGCCCGGAGCAGCCGGGCATGGTTGCGGGCGCTGCGGTCGATCGGGATCTGCTCGTCGCGGGTGCCGTGCGACAGGAAGACTTTCGGCGCGCCCGCCTGCACCTGCACCGACATGAACCCGGCGGACGACACGATCAGGTGGCTGACCCGGTCGCCGTTGGTGAGTCCGAGGGACAGCGCGTAGCTGCCGCCGTCGGAATGGCCAGCGAAGGCGAGATGGCCCGGATCGACCAGGAAACGGTCGGCCACCTCGGCCAGCGCCCGGTCGAGCCGCTCCCGGTCCGGCCCGTTGCCGGCGATCACGAGATCCCAGGTCGGGTGCAGCGATTGCGGCGCGAGCAGCAGGAAACCGCGCTTGTCCGCATGCGCCTCCAGCATCGGCAGGATCTTCTCGGCGCTGCCGCCGCCGCCGTGGAACAGCACGACCAGCGGTGTCGGCAGCCGCGGATCCACGTGCGCGGGCACGCGGAGCATCGCGTCGCGGGTCTCGAACAGGCCCAGCGCGTGGCGGCCCGGCGGCAGCGGCGGCTTGCCCGGCAGCCGCGGCAGGAAGGCGAGCCGGCCGGCCAGCCGGGGATCAAGGGCGACCGTTGGATCGAAGGCGGAGGAGGACATGGAAGATTCCTTTGATGGAACCCGACCCGAAACCCCTCATGCTGAGGTGCCCGCGGCAGCGGGCCTCGAAGCATACCGGAACCGATCAGGCGCCCTTGGCCGGGACGCTTCGGGCCCTCGTCCGTGCGTGCTTCGAGGCTCCGCTTCGCTCCGCACCTCGGCATGTGGAAGGTGGGTGATGGCCGGAGCCGTGGAACCGATCAGCAGCCCCGGCCGTGAAACGACGAAAGGACCGCGGCGCCTTTCGGCACCGCGGTCCGGCTCAGTCGCGGGAAGAGGCTAGAACGGCCTCAGGCCCCCTTCTTCTTCAGGGTGCTCTGCGGGTTGAGGCTGCCGATGTTGCCGCTTTCGCTGCCCGCGGCCGGGTCGATCTCCGCGTTGATGAGGGTCGGCTTGCCGGAATCCATCGCCGCGTCCACGGCCCGCTTCAGCTCGTCCGGCGTGGTGACGTTCACGCCGACGCCGCCGAAGGCCTCCATCATCTTGTCGTAGCGGGAGTTCTTGACGAAGACGGTGGTGCCGGGATCACGGCCGGTCGGGTCGGTGTCGGTACCGCGATAGATGCCGTTGTTGTTGAAGATCACGATGCAGACCGGCAGCGCGTAGCGGCAGATGGTTTCCACCTCCATGCCGGAGAAGCCGAAGGCCGAGTCGCCCTCCACCGCCAACACCGGCTTGCCGGTCTCGACGGCGGCCGCGACGGCGAAGCCCATGCCGATGCCCATCACGCCCCAGGTACCGACATCCAGGCGCTTGCGCGGCTGGTACATGTCGATGATGCCGCGGGCGAGATCGAGGGTGTTCGCGCCCTCGTTGACGAGGATCGCGTCGGGCCGCTCCTTGATGACGGTCCGCAAGGCGCCCAGCGCCGAGTGGAAGTCCATCGGCGCGGTGTTCTTCATCAGCTTCGGAGCCATCTTGGCGATGTTCGCCTCACGCTTGCTCCGCAGCGTCTCGAGCCAGCCGGCGGGGGCGCCCTTCCAGTCCTGACGGATACCCGCGAGCAGCGCCTCGACGCAGGAGCCGATGTCGCCGACCATGGGTGCTGCGATCTCGACGTTCGAGTCCATCTCGCGCGGCTCGATGTCGATCTGGATGAAGCGCTTCGAGCCGGGTTCGCCCCAAGTCTTGCCCTTGCCGTGGGAGAGCAGCCAGTTCAGACGGGCGCCGATCAGCACCACCACGTCGGAATCCTTGAGCGCGGTGGAGCGCGCCGCGCCGGCCGAGAGCGGGTGGGTGTCGGGCAGGAGGCCCTTGGCCATGCTCATCGGCACGTAGGGAATGCCGCTCTCCTCGACGAGCGCGCGCACCGCCTCGTCGGCCTGGGCGTAGGCCGCGCCCTTGCCGAGGATGATGAGCGGACGCTCGGCCGACTTCAGCAGATCCAGCGCCCGGGCGACGGAGGCCGGGGCCGGAAGCTGGGCGGGAGCCGCATCGATTACCTTCACCAGCGACTTTGCGCCGAGCGCGCCGTCGATGACCTGCGAGAACAGCTTGGCGGGCAGATCGAGATAGACGCCGCCGGGCCGGCCGGAGACCGCCGCGCGGATGGCGCGCGCCACGCCGATGCCGATATCGGCGGCGTGCAGAACGCGGAAGGCGGCCTTGCACAGCGGCTTGGCGATGGCGAGTTGGTCCATCTCCTCGTAATCGCCCTGCTGCAGATCGACGATCTCGCGCTCGGAGGAGCCGGAGATCAGGATCATCGGGAAGCAGTTGGTGGTGGCGTTGGCCAGCGCGGTCAGGCCGTTGAGGAAGCCCGGCGCGGAGACGGTGAGGCAGATGCCCGGCTTCTTGGTGAGGAAGCCGGCGATCGCGGCGGCGTTGCCCGCGTTCTGCTCGTGGCGGAAGGAGATGACGCGCAGGCCCTCGGCCTGGGCGAGCCGGCCGAGATCGGTGATCGGGATGCCGGGCACGTTGTAGATCGTCTCGATGCCGTTGAGCTTGAGCGCGTCGATGACGAGGTGGAAGCCGTCCGTCAGGGCGGGCTCCTCGTGGGGCACGGCGCCCGCGGTGATCGCGTCGATGTTCTGGGCCTGGACGGTCATGCGGCGTTCTCCCTTGTGGTGCGGATGCTCTTGTCCGGCGCGGGGCCCGATGGCGTCGGGCCGGGCTCGTTTCGCGCGTGCTGCTGCGCCGCGCGGCGTACGGGCCGCGCTCGAGCGGCCGGTCTTGTTGCGACACGTCTGGCATACCAAATACCAAAAGCCCGGTCAAATGAAACACGTGGCTTCAGGCCCGCCCTCGGGAGCCGCCGGTAGAGCGGTCGAAACAGAGGCTGCTCGTTACATCCGAGACGGGAGATCCTGACGCCATACCGGCGAGCGCGTCGTGCGAGCGATGCCTCTGCGTCACAAAAAACGCGCGCCGGGCCTCATCCGCCACGGCGCGCGTCTTGTCGGTCGGAGCTTCAGCAGCCGGATCGAAGCCCGGTCGCCTCACGGGCCGACGCTTTGTTTCAGGCCAGTTTCACCGCGCGATCCTCCGCGTCGGCGATCTCGGCCTCCGCCGCGAGGTAGCGCCGCCGCATCGGCTTCAGCACGAAGACCGCCAGCGCCGCGGCCAGAATATTCAGCCCGATGATGAGGCCGAACACCGCCGACCAGCCGTAGGAGGCCGACAGCACGCTGGCGAAGGGAACGAGAAAGGCAGCCGTACCCTTGGCGGTGTAGAGGAGGCCGGCGTTGCTGGCTGCGTATTTCGAGCCGAACGTGTCGCCGCAGGTGGCCGGGAACAGCGAGTAGATCTCCCCGAACACGCCGAAATACATCGCCGTGCACAGGACGAAGACGACCGGGTTGCGCCCGTAGCCGAGCAACAGGATGCAGGCTGCCGCGGCGATCACGAAGGCGATGAACATCGTGTTCTCACGGCCGATATTGTCGGACACCCAGCCGAAGAACGGCCGGCCGAACCCGTCGAAGATGCGGTCGAGCGAGATCGCCAGGGTGAGGGCCGCCATCTGCAGGCCGAACAGGCTCATCGGCACGTCGGCGACCTTGAAGTCATGGGCGATCGGGGCGATCTGCGCCGCCGCCATCAGGCCGCCGGAGGCGACCATCACGAACATCGCGTACATCGTCCAGAACACGGGCGTGCGCACCGCCTCCTTCGGGCTGCGGTCGACCTTGGTCTGGGGCAGGCGCAGGTTCTTGCGCGTGATCGGCACGGCGACCGACGGCTTGCGCAGCAGGAAGGACAGCAGGACGACGACGAACCCCTGGCCGAGCCCGAAGACGAGGAAGGCCTTCTGATAGCCGCTCGCGGCGATCATATTGGCGATCGGGATCACGGTGACCGCCGCGCCCGCGCCGAAGCCCGCTGCGGTCGCGCCCGCCGCCAGCCCGCGCCGGTCGGGGAACCATTTCAGGGCGTTGCCGACGCAGGTGCCGTAGACCGAGCCCGCACCAATCCCGCCGATCACCGCTGCGGCGTAGAGCAGAAAGAGCGAGTCGGCATAGGCGTTCAAGGTCCAGGACAGGGCAATCATCACGCCGCCGAAGAAGACCACGACCCGCGGGCCGTAGCGATCGACGAACCAGGTCTCGATCGGCACGAGCCAAGTCTCGGTGGCGACGAAGATCGTGAAGGCGAACTGGATCGCCGTACGCCCCCAATGGTGCTGCGCGTCGATCGGATCGACAAAGAGGGTCCAGCCGTATTGAAGGTTGGCGATCATCGCCATGCAGAGCACGCCGAAGGCGAGTTGCCACCATTTGGCGGAAGGCGCATCGCTGCGGGCGTGTGGCTCTGCCGGTTGGTTGACCATCCGGTCTCTCCCTGAACGTTTCCGGTGCTCCCCTGGCGTGGTTTCAAGCACAATGATGCTAGGCATACAATATACCATTGAGATAAAGATCCGGCCGTGAGCCTGCGGCAACCCGGCATACCCGGGCGGACGGACGGGTCGGCGCGGAGAGCCCGCTCAGGGAAACGGTCGCGCCAAAGCGCGCCGGGCGTGTCACCGCCCGGCGCGCCGCGTCGATCATCCGAAGCCCGGCCGGGCGGCGGCCCGGCCGGCGCGCGTCAGTGGGCGATGACCGTCGCCGGCTTGGCCTCCGCGGCGGACATGTCCCTCGTATAGGCTTGCCGCATCGGCTTGAGGACGAAGATTGCCATCAGCGCCGCGAGGATGTTGAGCGCGGCGGCCGCCAGGAACACCGCGTGCCAGCTTCCCGTCATCGTCGTGAGGATGCTGGTATAGGGCACGATCAGCGCAGCCGTGCCCTTGGCCGTATAGAGCAGGCCGGCATTGGTGGCGGCGTATTTCGAGCCGAAGGTGTCGCCGCAGGTCGCCGGGAACAGCGAGTAGATCTCGCCCCAGGCGAAGAACACGAGCCCTGTCAGGATTACGAACAGAATCGGGTCCTGGCCGAACTGGCTCAGCATGTAGATGCCGACGCCCTCGATGCCGAAGGAGAGGAACATCGTGTTCTCGCGGCCGATATGGTCGGAGATCCAGCCGAAGAGCGGGCGCGTCACGCCATTGAGCACCCGATCGATCGTGGCGGCGAAGGTCAGGGCCGGCAGGGTGATGCCGAGCAGGCTCACCGGCACGTCGGCGATGTGGAAGTCCTTGGCGATGGGGCCGAGTTGGGCGGTGGCCATCAGGCCGCCGGCCGCCATCATCACGAACATCGCGTACATCACCCAGAAGATCGGGGTGCGCACCATCTCGCCGGGTGTGAAGTCGCGCCGGCTCTGGCTGACGCGGGCGATCTCGGGCACCTGCCCCTTCTTGGGCGCGACCAGGAACAAGGCGATCAGCATCACGATCAGGCCCTGGCCGATGCCGAACCAGAAGAAGGCGGCCTCGTAGCCGTAATGGTGGATCACCGCCTGGATCGGGATGACGGTGAGCGCCGAGCCCGCGCCGAAGCCCATGGCGGTGAGACCGGCGGCCAGCCCGCGCCGGTCGGGGAACCACTTCAGCGAGTTGCCGACGCAGGTGCCGTAGACCGCGCCCGCGCCGGTACCGCCGACGGCCGCCCCGACATAAAGCAGCCAGAGCGTGTCGGCGTAGGCGTTGATCACCCAGGCCAGGCCGCACAACAGGCCGCCGATGAGCGTCACGACCCGCGGGCCGTACTTGTCGACGAACCAGCCCTCGATCGGCACCAGCCAGGTCTCGGTGAGGACGAACAGGGTGAAGGCGACCTGGATCGCGGCGCGGTCCCAGCCGTGCCGCTCCTGCATCGGGTTGACGAAGAACGTCCAGCCGTACTGCATGTTGGCGATCATGCACATGCAGATGATGCCGAACAGCAATTGCAGCCATCGGCTCGTCGGTGGTGGAACGTGGGATGTCGTGGATGGGGTCATGGACGTATCTCCAGTGTACGCTCGATTTTTTCGAGCTTTTTGGCCGTCCAATTTCTTTGATTATTTCTTGAATAGCGCTCTAAATATTCATCGCCGCAGAATGATTAGGTGATCAAGCAAACGCTGTGATCCGACCGGCGGATCGAAGTCGCACAACGCCTCCGCGGCTCGGCTCTGCCGAGTGCAGGAATGCCTGTCATGCGAGAACAACGGCGAGGCTCTTGAGGCGGCCCGGATCGAGGGCGGATCGTGCCGCACCGGCCCATCGCCGGAAGGCCAGGCGGCTCAATTTTGCCAATCCCGCCCGGACGGCGGCACCATAATTCAAAACGCAGGATTGACAATAGGTATTCTGTATACCAGCCTGCGTTCCAAGGCGGCCCCGTTCGAGAGGCATGCCGATGGAGGAGCGCCGTGTTTGGAACGATGCGCCGTGAGCCGGACGCTGCGGGCGTCCGCACCATCCACCGGGACCGATCCGTGGCCGAAGCCGCGCAACTCCTCGCTCAGCCGGGAACGGGCGCGCTCGTCGTCGTCGAGGGCGATGCCGACGCAACGGTGACGGGCCTGCTCACCCAGCGCGACATCTTCCGCGCAGTGGCGGCCGAGGGCCCCGAGGTCTACAGCCGCAGCGTCTGGCTCATCACCGACCACGACTTTCCCGCCGTCGATGTCGGCGCTTCGGCGCAGGAGCGGCTGAAGACCTTCTGCGAACGCAAGGTCGATCACATCGCCCTGATGGAATCCTGCCGCATCAGCGCGATCCTGAGCATCTGGGATTGCGCCGGCGAGGCGCGGGCAGCGACGAACCCGCCGGCATTACCGCATACGTGAAGGCGTACGGCTCATCGTGAATGCAAACGTAGCGCCGGACACGACGCATGCCGGTCCTAGCCCCTGCCTGCCGGGAGCAGGCACCGTTCACCGAGCGTTGTACGAGAACGATCCGGAACAGATCGGAAGACGAGTCCGAGAAAAGGCCTCCGCCATGGAAACCCCGATGAAACATCTGACCGTCGTCGAATGCCCGATCGTCTTCCCGGGCGAAAACGAATTCGGTGCGTCGAGCATCGACATGTTGCCCCGTCTTGGTATCGCCGGCGGGCTGGAGAGCCGCCACATCCGTGTTCTGGACGAGCGCATCATCGCGGTGTGCATCTGGCGCAGCTCGTTCTGCGCCAAACTGTTCTTCGACACCGCTTGGCACGAGCGGGCGGCGACGCTGTGGGGCGAGGCCTACCAGATCCGGTTCGACGCGATCGAGAACGCCTCCGCCGCCTGATCGAAACCGGGAGGGGCGAGCGATGACCGACGCCGCGCCGCCCCTCGCCGACAGGTTTCCGGCCGCGGCCAGTGGCACTACCCCTGCGGACGAGCCGGCCTTCCACGCCTGGAATCCCGGCCTCGAACCCGGCGTGCCGCGGGCGATGCGCCCGCTCGCGACGGTGTTCCGGCCCGAGAACGTTCGCCTGCCCTTCTCCGAAATCCTCGAACTGTCCGATTTCAGCGGCCTGCCCGCGACACAGCTCGCCCCCTTCCGGCCTGAGCGCCTCGCGGTCCACGAGGTGCTGATCCGGGTCATGGCCGACATCTCGGTCCCCGTCGGCGAAGTCTATGCCGATCTCGGTCTGAACTTCCGGCGCATCGTCGGCACGTTGCTGCGCGAGGGCGTGATGCACCGCCTCGACGCGGTCGCGGCCACCCTCGACGCGGTCCGCGCCGAGGCCGAGGCGGCGCTGGAGCGCGAGCTGTCGGCCCTGTTCGACGAGGCGCCCGCGCCGCCGCCCGAACCGGCCTCCGGCTGGGCCGGGTGGCTCCGCCGCCTCGGCCCGCGCGCGCCGCCCTCCCCTTCTGCTTCGCTGACCGGCGACGGGCAGGCGCGCATCCTCGCCCGCCTCGACGAACGATGCGCGGCAGCGAGCGAAGCCGAGAGCATGGAGAGCGCCGCCCGCGAGGCTCTGCGCACGGTGTTCGGCCACGTTATCGCCCGCCAGGGCATGCTGATCCGCGACCGCGCGCTGCTGCGGCGGCTCGCCGGCATCCTCGTCACCAACCGCTGCGGCAGCGACCGGATCGGTGCGCTGATCGCGCCCTGGATCGAAGCGGTCGCTGCGGCGCAGGGCTATCATCGGCCTGCGCCGCAAGCGCAGCCGGTCGTGATGAACGTCAAGGGCGCCTCGGCCTCGGGCAAGAGCACGATCCGGCCCTATCAGCGCGACCTCGCCGGACGGATCGGCGCACAATGGCAGGACTTTGCCGTCATCACGCCCGACGTCTGGCGCAAGTTCCTGCTGGATTACGACAGCTTGGGTGAAGCGCGCCGCTATGCCGGCCCGCTGACCGGCCACGAGGTCGAGATCGTCGATGCCAAGCTCGACCGCTACATCACCCGCAAAGCGGCCGGTGGCCGCCTCTCGCACCTGCTGATCGACCGCTTCCGCTTCGACAGCTTCTCGACAGAGGCCGGCAGCGACGGCGCCGGACAGCTCCTCACCCGGTTCGGCCAGCGCGTCTACCTGCAATTCATGGTCACGCCGCCCGAGGAAACCGTGGAGCGGGCCTGGAAGCGGGGGGAGGAATTCGGACGCTACAAGGCGGTCGAGGATCTGCTCGCGCATAATGTCGAGGCCTTCACCGGCATGCCGCGGCTGTTCTTCACCTGGGCGCTGCGCCGGGACCGGCCGGTGTTCTTCGAATTCCTCGACAACAGCGTGCCCAAGGGCGCGCGTCCGCTCACCATCGCGTTCGGCACGAACGACGCGATGACGATTCTCGACGCCAAAGCCCTGCTGGCGATCGAGCGCTATCGGCGGATCGACATCCGCGCCCGCGCGGCGGCCGAGGTCTATCGCGGCGTTGCCGACGCACCGGAGGCCGAGGCGCGCTTTCTACGGGAGGCACTGCGGCAGGTGTCCGTGGTGCGCTTTGCCGATCGGGAATCGGGGCGGGTCTTCGCGCGCTTCGAGAGCGGTCGACTCGTCGGCCTCGACCCGGGGGGGCTGGCCGCCGCGCGCCGGGAAGCCGAGACGGCGCGGGCGCTCGTGGCAACGGGCCTGACGGACGAGTCCGAGGGCGTCGCGTCGCTCGACGAGGTTCTGCGCCCGGCCGAAACCTCGACCCTCGGCGCATGGGGTCCGGAGGCCGACCGGGCAGACCCTTAACCCCCCACCATGCTGCGGCGCGACATCGAAAGGCGTCTGTCACACCTTCGCCGGCCGCAGGGATTGTGGCCGAATTCACGTGCCATCAGATCATTGCACGCCATTCACATGCGCGTGACGCATGTGCGCGTTTGGTATTTTGTACTTCATATTCCAAAACGGGCGGCTTATCTCCGGTTGCGTTCGCACCGCACCATAGCCAAAACCGTCGGAGACCCTCATGCTCGCCACTTGGCTCGCCGCGCTCGTTTTCCTTGTCGCCGTCCAGGCACTGCTTGTCGTCAAGCTGGCCGACCGTCTGACCGTCTCGAACGCTGCCCAGGATGTCCCGACGGGCCGCCGCACCGAGGCGCTGGAGACGACCGACCGCTACGCTCGCGCCGCCTGAACCGCGACCGGAACCTCGCGTCGAGCGAAGTCTGCGGCTGCCAGCCATGCGGGCCCGGCCGGCTTGGCGGATGAGACTCCGAAGCGCGTCTCGGCCGTGAACGGCGTGGCGTCGAGAAACGCCTGCATCTCAGCATCGGAATAATGTCCGAACGCGTCCACGAGATCGGCGAGAGCACGGTCCGAGGCGTGGTCTGAGACGGTTCTGTCCATCACCGTATCCTCCGGTCGCCGGCCCGAACGGTGCAGAACGCAGCCGTATCAGGCCTCATCAACCTATTGGTATCTGGCATACCAGAGAAGGGAAATCAAGTTCTAGCCGCCCTGGAACTCGGCAGAATAATGCCGCACGCTACTCCGCGGCGATGCGATGGACGCCGCCCACCGCGCCCGAACCGAGGATGTCGCCGATCTCGGCATCGGTGCAGCCCAGTACCTCGCGCAGGATCTCGTCGGTATGCTCGCCCAGTAGCGGCGCGCGGGTGATCTCGGTGGGGCTCGCTGACAGCTTGATCGGGTTGCCCACCGTCAGGTAGGCGCCGCGGGTCGGGTGCTCGACCTCGACCACCGTGCCGTTCGCCCGCAGCATCGGATCCTCGGCGATCTCCTTCATCGACAGGATCGGTCCGCACGGGATCTCGTAGGCGTTGAGGATCTCCATCGCCTCGAGCTTGTCGTGCTTCATCGTCCACGCTTCGATACGCGTGAAGATCTCATTGAGATGCGGCAGGCGGGCCTTCGGCGTCGCGTAGGCCGGATCGGTCTTCCAGTCCGGCTCGCCGATGATGTCGCAGATCGGCCCCCAGACCGCGCCCTGCGTGATGAAGTAGATGTAGGCGTTGGGATCCTGCTCCCAGCCCTTGCACTTGAGGATGCGGCCGGGCTGCCCGCCGCCGGAATCGTTGCCGGCCCGCGGCACCGCCTCGCCAAAGGGGACGCCCTCGCCGTACTGGCTGTATTCCATCAGCGGGCCGTGGGCGAGGCGCTGCTGGTCGCGCAGCTTCACCCGGCAGAGGTTGAGAACCCCGTCCTGCATGGCGCAATCGACGCGCTGGCCCTGCCCCGTCTGGGTGCGCTGGTAGAGGGCAGTGACGATGCCGAGCGCGAGGTGCAGGCCGGTGCCGGAATCGCCGATCTGCGCGCCCGAGACCATCGGCACACCGTCGCGCCATCCGGTGGTGGAGGCTGCGCCGCCGACGCACTGGGCAACGTTTTCGTAGACCTTGCAATCCTGGTAGCGGCCGGGCCCGAAGCCCTTGACCGAGGCCAGGATCAGGCCCGGATTGGCGGCCTGCAGTTTCTCCCAGGTCAGCCCCATGCGGTCGAGCGCACCGGGGGCGAAGTTCTCGACCAGCACGTCGCACTCGGCGATGAGCCGCCACAGGATGGCGTTGCCCTTGGGGTTCTTGCCGTCGAGCGTGATCGAGCGCTTGTTGTGGTTCAGCATCGTGAAATAGAGGCTGTCCACACCGGGAAGGTCCTGAAGCTGCTGGCGCGTCGCATCGCCAGCGCCCGGCCGCTCGACCTTGATCACGTCGGCCCCGAACCACGCGAGCAGTTGCGTGCAGGTCGGCCCCGATTGAACATGGGTGAAGTCGAGGATGCGGACGCCCTCGAGTGCCTTGCCCGGTGCCTTGCTCATCGCAGGTCTCCTCCCCAGGAGAATGGCATGTTGCCGGGCGCTGATCGGCCGATGGCGTCGGCCGGGTGCGCCCGCGGGGATCCGTGCCGGTCGTGGGCTCCGGTTCGGCTGGCGTGCGCGACTTGAGCGCAGCTCAGGGCATCATCATCGAGGCTGCCCTGCACCCGGCGAATGCCGCCGGCATCGACTCCCCGATTTTCTTCTGGCATACCAGATGCCAGAGGTCAACATTTCGGGTCGGAGACCGGAAATCCGAACGTTCTCGTGCGGATTCCGCGGGAAGAGCCGGGATACCGGAGTGCGGGCTGCCTTGTCTTCCGAAGGATGAGACGCCATGCTCCCGCGGCTCGATGTTTCCACTCCGGACCCGCAACCCCATCGGCATCAAGGTCGATCCGAAGTGATGGAAAATCTCTCGATCAAGCCGATCGTTCCGGCGACGAGCCTGCGAACGCTGGCCTACGAGGCGCTGAAATCCGCCATCACCAACATGGACATCTACGGCCAGACCGGGGATGTGCGGCTCGATGAGCGCGGCCTGTCGCAGACGCTGGGCGTGAGCCGCACGCCGATCCGCGAGGCGCTGACGGTGCTGGAGCAGGAAGGCTTCGTGCGTAACGAGCCCCGGCGCGGCGTGTTCGTCGTCAAGAAGACGAAGCGCGAGATCGTCGGCATGATCCAGGCCTGGGCGGCGCTGGAGAGCATGGCGGCACGGCTCGCCTGCACCGCGGCCTCGGACGAGGATCTGGCCTGCCTGCGCCGCTCCTTCCCCGAGTTCTTCGACGGGCAGCCCTACGAGCATCTCGACGAGTACTCGGAAGCCAACATCCGCTTCCATCAGAAGATCATCGCCCTCGGCCACAGCGCGGTGATCACAGACCTGACCAGCAACCTCTTGATGCACGTGCGCGGCATCCGCAACACGGCGCTCCGCCAGGGCGACCGCGCCTCGAAGTCGATCGAGGAGCACGTGCGGATCATCGAGGCGCTGGAAGCCCGCGACGCGGAGCGCGCCGAGCGCCTCGTGCGCGACCACGGCCTCGGCCTCGCCGATCACGTGCAGCGCTACGGCGACCATCTCGACTGATCGCTCCCGAACAACGCAACGCCGAAACCGTCTCCGAGCGAGCTATGAGGGTGCCGCGCGGCTTCACGCGACGTGGCACGGCTTCGGCCTAAGCAATCCGGACGGCAAGGTGAGCCGGAGAAAGCTGTCGCATCCCGACGAGCCGTCCGCGTGAACGCCGGACACGTCGCCGGGACGAAGGACGTCGCCCCCTATCCCCCCGGGATCGCCAGCGGATTGTCGGTGAGCGCGGCCCGGTCCGGCGTGTCCAGGGCGGGCTTGCCGAGGAAGGCGTCCCAGATCCGGCGGACGAAGGCGGGGTCGAGATCGCGCACGATCAGCACGAGCCGTGAACGGCGATCCGCATCGGGCCAGGCTGGCAGCGTCACCGGCGCGTGGACGACGTGCTGCACCCCGTGCACCACGACCGGCCGCCCGGGATCGTCGGCGAGCGCCACGAGGCCCTTGAGGCGCAGGAGCTTCGGCCCGTGCGCCGAACGCATGAGATCCAGGAACATCTCGAAGGCCGGGCGCGGCACCGGCTCGTCGCTGGTGAGGTGAAAGGCGCGGATCGCCGCGTCGTGCCGGTTCACGTCGTGATGGTGATGGCCGTGATCGTGGTGATGGCCGTGCGCGCGGTCTTCCGCGCCGAGCCACGCGCGCACGTCGTCCCCCTTGCCTTCGAGGCCGAACAGGCCGCCGAGCAGGCGCTCGGCCGGCACGTCGGGCCCGTGGATCCGGGCGCCCGGATTGAGGGAAGCGAGCCGGCGGGTCAGTGCCTCCGCCGCGGCGCCGGGCAGGTCGGCCTTGGTCACCACGAGATGGTCGGCGACCGCCGCCTGCCGCAGCGCCTCGCCGTGCGCGTCGAGGGTGCCGGCGCCGTTGACCGCATCGATCACGGTCACCACGCCCTGCAATTGGAAGCGGATCGCGAGATAGGGGTGGTAGATCAGCGCGTGGAGGATCGGCGCCGGGTCGGCGAGGCCGGTGGTCTCGATCACCACTCGGCGGAACGGGTTGATGCGGCCGTTGTCGCGGCGGCGCAGGAGGTCTTCGAGCGTCGAGATCAGGTCGCCGCGCACGGTGCAGCACAGGCAGCCGGCGCCGAGCAGGATCATCCCCTCGTCGACGGTCTCGATCAGCAGGTGATCGAGCCCGATCTCGCCGAACTCGTTGACGATCACCACCGTGTCGGCGAGCGCCGGATCACCGAGGAGGCGGTTCAGCAGCGTGGTCTTGCCCGCGCCCAGAAACCCCGTGAGCACGGTGAGCGGGATCGGTGCGGGGCGGCCGGGTTCTTCGGTCTGGAGCATCGTGAAGCGGCTTTCGAAGTCCGAGCCGCTCGGGATCTCCCCCCTCTCCCCGGCAGGGGCGAGGGGATCAGCCGTCACCGCAGCGCGTCTCGGTGACGATATGACGATGCCGGGGGCTTTCGAAAACCCCTTACGACTCGTCGTTCTTCGCCTTGGCGGGCTTCTTATCCGCCTTCTTGGCGGCAGGCTTGGCTGCTTCAGGCTTGGCCGCCTCGGGCTTCTTGGCGGCCGGCTTGTGCGCCGGCTTCGCGGCTGCCTTCGAAGCGGGCTCCACCGCCGTATAGGCACTGGTCGTGGCAGGCACGTTCTTGGGGCCGGCGATTTTCGTGGCCGGCTTGGGCGCGGTCACGGCGGCGGCGCGGGCCTTGGCAGCCTTCTCCGAGGCGGCCTGCTTGGCGGCCTCTCGGGCCGCGTCCTTGGTGGCCTTGGCTTCCGCACGCTTGCGCTGGGCGGCCTCCTGCGCGGCTTGGCGCGCCGCCTGCTTGGAAGCCTGCGCCTCCTGTTCCTCGCGGGCCAAAGCCATGGCGCCTTCCGTGGGGCTGCTGCCGATCCAGACCGGGATCGGCTGAAGCGGCGCCCGCGGCGGCAGGGTGCGCCCGCGGACGTTGGCGCTGCTGAGCGCGGCGAAGGCGAGGTTGGTGGCGTCCGGGGTCGCCGAGCCGAGGAGCTGCGTGGCGGCGCTGTTGGCGCCGGGACCGCTCGCGGTCAGCGCGCCGGGGCCCTCGTCCACCGGCATCGGCTTGCGCTTGTCACAGATGTAGGGCCGCATGTCCGGCGGGGCGGCGACGTTGGAGGGCGGCAGTGATTCGAGCGTCGGCGCAGTCCAGCCCGCCGACTGGCCGAAGCCGTAATCGAACAGGTCGGCGGCCTTGATGTCGCGCTCGCGCGCGCTCGGCTGGCCCATCACCACGGTGATGATGCGCCGGCCCCCGCGGGTCGCGGTCGCCACCACGTTGAAGCCGCCCGAGCAGATGAAGCCGGTCTTCATGCCGTCGGCCCCGGGGTAGCGCCCGAGCAGGCCGTTGTGGTTGGCCATGACCGACTTGCCGAACTGGATCGCCGAGATCGAGAACAGGGCCTGCTGGTTGGGGAAGTCGCGCATCAGCGCGCGCGCCAGGATCGCCATGTCGCGGGCGCTGGTCCATTGCCGCGGCTCGGGCAGGCCGTTGGGGTTGTACCAACGGCTCTCGCGCATGCCGATCCGGTGCGCGGTCTCGTTCATCATGTCCGCGAAGCCCTCGACGGAGCCGCCGAGCCCCTCGCCGATGACCCAGGACACGTCGTTGGCCGACTTGACCATGATGATCTTGAGGGCGTTGTCGAGGGTGATCTGCGTGCCCGGCTTGAAGCCCATCTTCGAGGGCGGCTCGGCGGCCGCCGCCGGCGAGACCGTCAGCAGCGTGTCGAGCGAGACCTTGCCCTGGCGCACCATGTCGAGGGCGACGTAGGTGGTCATCAGCTTGGTGATCGAGGCCGGATACCAGGGGTCGGTCGCGCCCTGGCTGTAGATCACCTTGCCGGACTCGGCATCGACGACGAGGATCGGTGCCGTCACCGCCGAGGCCGCCCCCGCCATCAGGCCGAGGGCGGCGAGCGAGCCGATCAGCCGTCCCCAAACACGGTTCACCATCGGGCCAATCTCGAAAGGGTGGGAGGGCGCGGGACGCCGGGGAGCAGGAATTCCGTTGCCGGCTCCGGGCGTTCGCGAGGGACGCACCCGGACAGGGTCGGATCGAGGAGACCCGTTCATCAACGTGCCCTCCGTGGCGAGAGCATGGCAGAGCGGGGCGTTTGCCCACGGATACGCTTCCGATCAGGGTTGCGTTCCGCGAAATCCTGCACCGCTTGGTCTTCCGCGCCTCACAGGGGTAAGGGCAAGTCCTGGCAGAAAAGCGCGACGATGTCCTACGCGGTCAAGGAACTCTTCCACACACTTCAGGGTGAGGGCGCCCAGGCCGGGCGCGCGTCGGTGTTCTGCCGGTTTTCCGGCTGCAATCTCTGGTCCGGCCGCGAGGAGGACCGGGCAGGCGCCGCCTGCCGCTTCTGCGACACCGATTTCGTCGGGATGGACGGAGAGGGTGGCGGGCGCTTCGCCTCGGCCGAGATCCTGGCCGACGCCATCGCCGCGACCTGGGCCGGGGGCGGAGCCAACCGCTACGTCGTGTTCACCGGCGGCGAGCCGCTGCTGCAACTCGACGAGGTCTTGATCGCCGCCGTCCATGCCCGCGGCTTCGAGGTCGCGGTGGAGACCAACGGGACGCTTCCCGCGCCGGCCGGCATCGACTGGATCTGCGTCAGCCCCAAGGCCGGCAACCCGCTGGTCCAGACCTCGGGCGACGAGTTGAAGCTCGTCTTCCCTCAGGCAGAGGCCGAGGCCGCGCCGGAGCGCTTTTCGGATCTGCCCTTCCGGCATCACTTCCTGCAGCCGATGGATGGGCCGGAGGCCGCCGCCCACACCGCGGCGGCGGTGGCCTATTGCCGGGCGAACGCCCGCTGGCGGCTCTCCCTTCAGACGCATAAGATCATCGGAATTCCGTGACGGCACCGTCCCAAAGGCGGCTTCCGGTCGTCGGAGGAGATGCGTGGGCCGACCGAACCGATGCGGCCGGCGGTTGCATCTCCCATCCGCCTCGACCACCTTCGCACGCAAGCGCGGCCGGCTCCGGCCGGCTCCCATACGGCAGAAGGACGCTCGATGCTGCCTGATTCCACGACGCCCGACTCCCTGGCGCTCAGGCTCGATCACTCCTCCATCGAGGAACTCAACCGCGCCCTGCGCCACTACCGGCGCCTGATGATCCGCCTGCCCCTGATCCTCATCCTCGGCTTCGCGGCGGCGATCGGCCTGTCGTATCTCGGGACCGCGCTGTCGCCGCCCTACGGCGTCTACATCCTCGGCTGGGATCTCATGACCTGGGGGCTGCTCGGGCTCCTCGCCGTTCTCTTCGCCGAGCTGTGGTGGGAGGGGCGGCAGATCGGGCACGCCCTCAACAGCGTCGAGATGCAATCCGCGCCGATCGCCTCCCTGCTCGGCGGACAAGCCCTGATCGCGGAGCGCGCCCGCGAACACGGCATGAAGCCGGGCCCCTTCAACGGCCCGCTGCGGCCGATCCGTAAAGGCTGAGTCGGGCCGTCCGTCTGGTCCCGTTTCAGCTCTCCGGCCGTGATCGGCCTGTCTTCGTTCCGGTGGGAAGAGCATCGGACGGTTTCCCGCTGCATAGCCTTCTGGATCTTGCGGCGCTCGCTCTGCGATGACCCGGGAAAGGCCGCGGCCTCCGGATAGAGGGTGCATTTCGGCCGATGTGGTGACATATCCACGATCTCGGTGTGCCCGCCGGCCACCGTCAACCCGCTGCGCCCTCCGCGGCGGGACCGTTCCGGACCTCGTGAAGATCCCGCGATGAAGATCACCCAGGCCTTCACCTTCGAGGCGGCCCACCGCCTGCCGAACGTGCCCGAGACCCACCGCTGCCACCGCATGCACGGGCATTCCTACCGCGTGGAGCTGACGGTGGCGGGCGCGGTCGATCCGACGAGCGGTTGGGTGGTCGATTTCTACGATATCGAGAGCGCCTTCGCCCCGCTCCTGGAGCGGCTCGACCACCATTGCCTCAACGAGATCGAGGGGCTGGAGAACCCCACCGCCGAGCATATCGCGGCCTGGATCTGGCATCGGGCCAAGCCGGCGATTCCGGGGCTTTCCAGCGTGCGGATCTTCGAGACGCCCTATTCCTGGGCCGAGTACGAGGGCGAGTGACGGTGCCGGAGGACGCCGTGGCGGGCGGTGAGGCCGGTGCGCTGGTGCTGTTCTCCGGCGGCCAGGATTCGGCGACCTGCCTCGCCTGGGCGCTCGACCGCTTCCCGCATGTGGAGACGCTCGGCTTCGATTACGGCCAGCGCCACCGGGTCGAACTCGATCGGCGCGAGGCCCTGCGGCAGGGCTTGACCGCCCTCGATCCGGCCTGGGGAGGCCGGCTCGGGCCGGATCACACGCTGGCGCTGGCCGCACTCGGCGAGATCTCCGACACGGCGCTGACCCGCGACAGCGCGATCGCGCTGGCAAAAGACGGTCTGCCCAACACCTTCGTGCCCGGCCGCAACCTCGCCTTCCTCACCTTCGCCGCCGCGCTCGCCTACCGCCGGGGCCTGCGCCACATCGTCGGCGGCATGTGCGAGACCGATTACTCGGGCTATCCCGATTGCCGCGACGACACGATCAAGGCGCTGCAGGTCGCGCTCAATCTCGGCATGGAGCGCCGCTTCGTGCTGCACACGCCCCTGATGTGGATCGACAAGGCGCAGACCTGGGCGCTGGCTGAGACTCTGGGCGGGCGGGCGCTCGTGGATCTCGTCGTCGAGGAGAGCCATACCTGCTATCTCGGCGAGCGCGGCGCACGCCACGCCTGGGGCTACGGCTGCGGCACCTGCCCGGCCTGCGATCTGCGCGCCAAAGGATTTGCGCGCTACCTCGCCGCGCGAGCGGACTGAAGCATGGTCCAGTATATCGGATCCAGGACCAGACTTCAGTGTCTTGTTTTCATCCTCGTCTTTTTCCGAAAGCGATGATCACCTTTCGGGACGATGTTCTAGGAGGCTTCCCATGCGTGCCGATGCCTTCCTCGAGGCCGTGAAGGCCCTGCCCGTCGCCCCGCTCGCCACCCTGGTGCCGGACGGAGGCGGCCTCGTCGTGGTCGCGCCCCACCCCGATGATGAAAGCCTCGGCTGCGGCGGGCTGATCGCGCAGGCCGTGCGAGAGGGCCGCCCTGTCCGCGTCGTCATCGTCAGCAACGGCTGCGGCTCGCACCCGAACTCCAAGACCTATCCGCACGACCGCCTGCGGGATCTTCGCGAGGCCGAGACCGTGGCGGCGATGGCCGAACTCGGGCTGGCGGCCGAGCATGTCCGCTTCCTGCGCCTGCCCGATGGCGGCGTGCCGAGCGAGGGCGCGGGCGCCGAGGCGGCGGCGGACCGGGTCGCCGCCATCGCCCGAGACGCCGGGGCGAGCGCCCTGTTCGTGACGTGGCGGCACGATCCCCATTGCGACCATACCGCCTCGGCTGCCATCGTCGGCCTCGCCCGGGCCCGGCTTCCCGGCATCGCGGCCTATGCCTACCCGGTCTGGGGCTGGACCCTGCCGCCGGAGCGCGAGGTCGGGCCGGCGCCCGACGGCTACCGCCTCGCGGTGGAGGACGAGCGCGCGGCCAAGCGCCGGGCGGTGGAGGCGCACGCCTCGCAGGTCTCCGGGCTGATCGCGGACGATCCGTCCGGCTTCCAGTTGCAGCCGGCGATGATCGACCGGCTCTGCGGCCCGCACGAGTGGTACATCGCGCTGCGCTGATCCTCTTCATCCGGGTTTCAGGTTGAGGCTGGCAGGACGGGTACGCCCTTAAAGCTTGGCCCGGACCGGAATCCCCGTGAGTACCATCAGCGTCGTCACGCTCAACAAGGGGCGCGACGCCCATCTTGCCCGACTGATCGAGGGGCTCGCCCGCGGGCCTGCTCCGGCCGAATGCGTCGTCGTCCAGATGGCCCCCGCCCCCGAGCCGCTGCCGGCGACGCCGTTCCCGCTGCGGCAAGTTGATTTCCCGAGTGCCGGCCTGCCGCTCGCCGCGGCGCGCAATGCCGGCCGGGCGGCGGCCTTCGGCGACATCCTCGTCTTCCTCGACGTCGATTGCATTCCCTCCGCCGGCCTCGTTCCGGCGCTGGCTGCAGCCGCACGCGCGCATGACGGCCTCGTCTGCGGGCCGATCCGCTACCTGCCCGCGGGTGCGGTGCAGGACGGCTGGCGGGAAGCCGACCTCCTGCAGGCCGGCCTCCTCCACCCGACCCGAAATTTTCCGGACGGCGGCGTGGCGGAGACGAAGAATCCCGGCCTGTTCTGGTCGCTCGCCTTCGCGGTGCGCGCCTCGACCTACGACCGGCTCGGCGGGTTCGACGAGGGCTATGACGGCTACGGCGCCGAGGATACCGATCTCGCCTTCCGCGCGGCCGAGATCGGCGTGCCGGTGCTGCTGGCGGGCGCCCCCCCGGCCTTCCACCAACACCACCTCTCCTGCGACCCGCCGCTCCAGCATTTCGCCAACATCGTCCGCAACGCCCGCCGCTTCCGCGCCCGGCACGGGCTCTGGCCGATGGACGGCTGGCTCGACGCCTTCGCCCGGCTCGGCCTGATCGGCGAGAGCCGCGAGCCCGACATCACCCTCCTGCGCGGCCCGAGCCCGGAGGAGATCGCCGCCGCGCGCGTGCCCCCGGAGCGGCCGTTCTGAGCGGTCTTTTGGGGGGCGCGGATCCCGTCGATCCCCTCAGCGGCTGCATCCTAAGGCATCGTCTTTTCCGCAAGCCGGCGGCCACCTTTCGGGACGATGCTCTAAGGTTTGAAGCGTCACGCCCCAGCGCCGACCGGCTCGGCTCGAACGGGCGCCGGCCGCCGGAGCCGATGCGGGACGCCGGTCAGTCCGCGCTCCGGCATAGGGCCTCGATCGCGGTGGCCGTGCGTGCGAGCGCATCGGGCGCGGCAAGGCGCCGAACGATGCCCGGATCGAGGGCGAGGCCGCGGGCGACGAGGCCGGCCCACGCGGCGGTGTCCGGCCAGCCGCGATGGACGACGGCCGCGCCGAGCCGCTCCAGCGCCTCCGCCTTGGCCGCTTGCTCGTCGTAGGCACGCGGCTCGGGCAGGCACAGGAAGCGCTTGCCGAGACCTGCCACCGCGGTGACGAGCCCGTCGCCCGCGCCCCCGACCACGAGGGCGGCGGAGGCGAGGTGCGGGTGCACATCCGTGACCCAGCCGTGCAGGTGCAGATTTTTCGGAACCGCGCCTATGCCAGTGACCGGCCCGAGCACGTGCCAAGCTCGGTCCGGCACGGCGTCAGCGGCCTGAGCGAGTACATCCATCCGCCCGCCCTCGCCGCCGCGCCCGAACACCACGACGATGCGCCCATCCTCCTCCGGCACCGCCATCGCGGGCATTCCCCCGAGGAAGCCGCCGTAGAGCGTCTTCTCGCGCACCCAGGCCGGCATATCGCCGCCGTCGAGCGCTTCGGGGAAGGGCGCGAGCAGGCGCGAGGCAGCGCGGAACGCTTCCAGATGCGGCCGGTCCGTGCGGGTGCCGGACAGCCGCACGACGAGGCTCGGCACCGAAAGGAGACGGGCCAGTAGAGCCACCTCGGCCGAGACATCGACGACGATCAGCGCCGGGTCGTTCTCCGCCGCCCAGGCGGCGATCCGGCCCATCCGCGCGCGGATGCCGGGATGGTTCAGTGGCACGTAGTGGAAGCATTCGGGTCGCTGCCCCGCGCCGTCCTGCCCGTCGAAGCTCCGGTCGAGGCGGTCGTCGGGCAGGTCGAGGACGGGGCCCGGCGCGCCCGAGACGTCGAGGCCGGCAAAGCTGCCCATCAGCGTGCAGGGCCGCCCAAACGCGTCGAGCGCCCGTGCGAGCGCGATCGCCCGCTGAAGATGCCCGGCGCCCTGATGGTGGACGTAGTAGCCGACCGGACGCGTCATTCGGGCTCCGAGAAAAGTGCGGCGCGAAGCGGAGAGCGTTTCGATAGGCCGGCCTCAGGCCGCTCTGTCGTGCCGCACGGCTGCCGCGAGATCGGCGAGCGCCGCCAGCGCCTCGTCGAGGCCGCATTCCGGCGCGGGGCCGTCCCGCGCGTCCAGGCGGGCATGGGCCCGCTCCACGAAGGCGATGTCGTTGGGGCAGGCTGCGACGTCGATGACGGCGAGGTCGTCCGCGTCGAGCCCGAGCGCGTGAAGGGCGGCCGGCGCGGCGCCCTCGCGATAGGTGCGGCGCAAAGCGGCCCGGCGCAGGATGATCCGCTGCCAGTGGGCGGCCACCGGCAACCGGTAGGCCTCGCTTTCGCGCACGACGCGGGCACGGCGCAGCATCTCGGTCGCCATGCCGCCCTCGGCGCGCCCGGCGGTGCGGGCGGAGACGAGCACCGATACGTCGGGGCAGTGGCGCAGGCGCCCGCCGGCCCGCTGGACGGCGGTGACGAGGGCGTTGTCCTCGCCGCGGGGCAGCGCGGGCAGGCCGCCGACGGCGCGGTAGAGCGAGGCCCGGAGCGCGAGGCTTCCACCGGTATGGTCGCCGTGGCGCGGCGCCGGATCGTGGGGCGGCGGATCGAGGGCGTCTTCCAGTGTGCGCACGCCCGACCAGTAGCGCTCGACCTGGGCGTGGAAGGCGCTGAGCGCGGAGTCCGCGGCGCCCTCGTCGTCGATCACCAGCCGGCCGCCGACGATCTCGGCGTTCTCCAAGGCGCGTAGGTTCGCCGCGACCCAGCCGGGCGCGAGCCGCGCGTCGGCATCGGTGGTGAGCAGCACGCCGTCCGGCGCGCCCTCGCTCTCCAGCCAGTCGGCGCCCGCATCGAGGGCGCGGCGGCGGGCGGTGCCGACATGGGCCTCGGACGGGGCGTAGGTCGCCTCGATCAACCGCAGCGCCAGGGTGTCGAGCGACCCCGAACCTTCGAGGGCGCGCACCGCCTCGACCGTGCCGTCGGTGCAGTTGTTGCTGACGATCACGACCTTCAGGGGGGCGCCCGTCGAGAACCCCTCCTGCGCGGCGAGTGTCCGCAGCAGACGCGGCAGACGCTCGGCCTCGTTACGGGCCGGAATGCAGACGACGGCCGGGCCGGAGGGCGCGGGCATCGTGTCAGGCCGCCGGACGTTCGAACAGGACGGCGCGGGCGCGGTTGGCGGGAGCACCCGCCAGCACCTCGCGGAAGAGCTCCTCGTAGCCGTCGGTCATCACCTGGGCGTCGTAGAGCGTCTCGGCCCGGCGGCGGCAGGCGCGGCGGTCGAGGCCGACGGCGCGTTGGATCGCGCGGGCGAGGGCCGCCACGTCGTCGGCGGGCGCGAGCGCGCCGGAGAGGCGATCGACGATGTCGGGGATCGCGCCGCGGGCAAAGGCGGCAACCGGGGTGCCGCAAGCCAGTGCCTCGGCGACAACGAGACCGAACGGCTCCTCCCATCGCGGCGAGACGATGGCCGCCCGCGCGCCGCCGAGCTGGCGCGCCAGTTCCCGGTGGGAGAGATGGCCGACATAGGCCGCATCCGCTCCGAGACGCGGCGCGATCCACTCGTTCCAGTAGCGCGGGTTCGGCTGCGGGCCGGCAAAGCGCAGGGGGATCCCGGCGCGGCGTGCCGCATCGATGGCCAGATGCGTGCCCTTCTCCGGCACGATCCGCCCGCTCCAGAACACATATCCTGCCGGGTCGGCTTCGGGGCTGAAGGCGAAGGTCGAGAGGTCGATGCCGTTGCCGATGACGCGGGCGTCCGGCACGAGCGGCTGCCATTCCTGCGCCAGCGACGGCGAGACGGCCGCGAAGATCATGCCGGGCTTGGCCGCCCGCACACCCTCGGCCAGAGATTCGAAGGGCGGCGTGTGCAGCGCCGTGGTCATCGGCACGGGAAGCGTGTGGCTCTCGCGCAGCGGCAGGTCGTGCAGGCTGTTGTTGTGCACGATGTCGAAGCCGCCGCGGGCGATCGCCTCCATGATCCGCTCGTAGGCCGCGAGTTCGGCGCGCTCGATCCGCTCGCAGGCCACGGGATCGCCCAGGGCGTCGCCGGTCGGTGGGCAGACGGGGGTGGGCACCAGCGCCGGATCGGAGCCTTCCGAAGCGAAGAGCGTGACCCGGTGGCCCCTGGCGCGCAGCGCGCCGGCCAAGTGATGCGTGTGCATCTCGAGGCCGCCCAGATAGGGCTGTCCGATCGGGAACTTGAGATGGGCGATGACGGCGATCTTCAAGGGCATTGTCCGACGTCGGTGGCGTGCAAGGACTCTGGGACGAGTCCAACGGCCAGGCTTCCAGCCACACCATCGCCGTTCGTCTAGGAACGCCCGATGAACGAACCCTTCAGGAAATGGAGAGCTTGGGGAATAAAAGTGCCGCAGGCCGCCAAAGGGTCCCGGATCCATGTGTGACACCGCGACAGCCCCTTTCAGGCAGCGCGGTGAGCATGAGTTGTGACCGGGAACGGTATGGCCCGAGGCGCGATCGATGCGGCGACCTGTCGTCGACATCATGGACAGTGCCGCGATGGGACGCTCTACATGGGTGTCAGCTCTAATCTTACGCGCCGCGCCTCAGCGGATCGGGACAGATTGACGAAGGGCTTCACGACCTGCGACGACGCGCGCTGCTGGTCTGGCTCGAAACCGTACAAGGCGATGAGCGACGCCATCGCTCGCGGGCAGGACCGGCGCCGTCGCGCCCAGGATCGCCTTGCCGCGCGAGACAGGGCGGGCGAGGACTACTCGTCCTCTCCGAACTTGTCGGCGAGCAGCGCTGCGATCGCGTCGAGGGCGGCTTGCCCGTCGTCACCGACGGCGACCACGGCGATGGAGGTGCCTTTGGCCGCCCCCAGCGTCAGCAGGCCCATGATCGAGCGCCCGCCGACGGTCTCGCCGCCACGGGTCACCGTCACGGCGGCGGAGAAGCGCTCCACCGTCTGCACGAACTTGGCCGAGGCGCGGGCATGCAGGCCGCGGCGGTTGATGATCGGCAAGATCCGGACGAGGCCGCCCTCGGGCACCTCCGGCTGCGGCTCGATCTCGCCGTCCACGCTCTCTCCCATCGCCCCTGGCACTCCCTCCCCCGCCGCTTCGGTGCGGACCGGCGGCGCGTCGAGGCGCGCCGTTCCGGATGCGGGACGACGTGGTTAAGCCGGGAGCGGGGCGAAGAAAAGGCAGTGCGGGGGTGAGACCGGGCGACTTGCCCGCAAATTACTTGCCCGCAAGAACCCGCGAGGCGACGTTGATGTACTTGCGGCCCGCCTCCTGCGCATGGAGCACGGCGTCGCCCAGGCTCTCGGCCTCGCGCACACTGGCGAGCTTGATCAGCATCGGCAGATTGATTCCGGCGACCACCTCGACCTGGCCGCCGTTCATACATGACAGGGCAAGGTTCGACGGCGTGCCGCCGAACATGTCGGTGAGCACCACGACGCCCTGACCGGAGTTGACCCGACCGACGGCGGACATGATGTCGCCGCGTCGCAGCTCCATGTCGTCCTCCGGGCCGATCGTAATCGTCTCGACCTGCTTTTGAGGGCCGACGACATGCTCCAGGGCGGCCTTGAACTCGGTCGCCAACAGCCCGTGAGTAACGAGCACCATTCCAATCATCGAAGCGTGTTCCAACGCCCTGTGAGCGGAGACGCCATCTTGTGCAGCGCAAGGTGAAGCGCAAGCGGCTCGCGTCGTTTTGCGCGACACAACGAGCTTACCATGACACGGGCGCGGCAACCGCGCTACACATCGCGGCCACCACCGGGCACGAGAGCGGCGGGGTGCGTCCGCATTGCCACGCCGGCTCTCAGCGCCTCACGAATCAGGTACTCGCGCGGATGGCGCGGTTCAAGGGTGAGGCGCGGGACTGCGACGCCAAGGAGTTCGGCGGTGTCGGAAGCGTCGGGCAGGCGCTGCGCCTCCGCCACCAGATCCACCACGAGGCGGAGAACCGCGGCCGGTGCATGCGTCACCAGACGGCGGAGGCCGAGGCCGCGGATCTCGATCAGGCCGGCGAGCGCCGGGTGGGGCCGGGCTACGAGGCGGCCGTGATGCCCCGCCAATCGGATGCGGTCGTCGCCGACGAGGCGGGCATGGCGCCCTTCCAGGAAGAAGCGGTCGAGAAGCGCGAGACAGAGCGCGGACTTTCCCGACCCGGACGGCCCCCGGATCAGCACGCCGGCCTCGTCGAGGAGCACGCAGCTCGCGTGGACCGTTTCCCGTGGCGGCTCGCCGTCCGGCACGCCCTCCCCGCTCATGCGGCGAGGTCGTCGTCGCCGTAGCGGTCGGCCCGAGGGGCCACGGGCAGGCGGACGGTGAAGCGGGCGCCGCGCACCGTCGGGTGCCCCTCCTCGTCGGCCGGGCCAGGACGGTTCTCGGCGCGGATCGAGCCATGATGCGCCTGGATGATCTGCCGCGAGATCGACAGCCCGAGCCCCGAATTCTGGCCGAAGCCCTGTTCCGGCCGGTCGGTATAGAAGCGCTCGAAGATCCGTTCCAGGGCGTGCTCGGGAATGCCCGGCCCCTCGTCCTCGACCACGAACTCGACCTCGGTTTTGAGGCGGCGCAGCGCTACGCGCACCTTGGCGCCGGGCGGCGAGAACGAGCGGGCGTTGTCGAGCAGGTTGTTGACGACCTGTCCGAGGCGGCTGTCGTGGCCGATGATGCGGAACGGGTCCTCGATCTCGGCTGCAGGGCGCTCGATGTCGAACTGGATCACCGCCGCCTTGGCGCGGCGCCGCTCGTTCGCCACCGAGGTCACGGTGGTCAGGAGCTTGCCAAGATCGACCCGGCGCGCCTCCGCGCGGGCGAGTTCCGCGTCGAGGCGGGAGGCGTCCGAGATATCGGAGATTAGCCGGTCGAGGCGCTTCACGTCGTGCTGGATGATCTGCAGGAGCCGGCCGCGGGATTCATCGGTCTTGGCCAGCGGCAGGGTCTCGACCGCGCTCCGGAGCGAGGTCAGCGGATTCTTCAGCTCGTGGCTGACATCGGCCGCGAAGCTCTCGATGGCGTCGAGCCGCCGGTAGAGCGCCTGGGTCATGTCGCGCAGCGCGCCGGAGAGGTGGCCGATCTCGTCGGTGCGGCCGGTGAAATCGGGAATCTCCTGGCGCGACTTGATGCCCCGGCGGACCCGCTCGGCGGCGTCGGCGAGGCGCCGCACCGGACCGGCGATGGCGCCCGCGAGCAGGATCGACAGCACCAGCATCACGGCGGCCGCGACGAGGAACACCTGCAGTAGGCCGAAGCGCTCGGAGGCGATCACCCGGTCGATGTCGCCGCCTTGCGTGGAGACCATCAGCACGCCGCGCACCGAGCCCGCCCGCTGGATCGGCACCGCCACCGAGACGATGGTCTCACCGCGCTCATTGCGCCGGGAGATCGTGCCGCGCGAGCCCTTGAGCGCCGCCTGGACCTCGCGGAAGGCGCGCCCGTCCTGCGGGCCCGCCTCCTCCTGGGCCGAACGCTCGCTGACGACGAGGCCGAGGATGCGGGTGCCGACGAAGTCCCAGATCCGCTCCAGCACATTGGGCTTGGGCGGCTTCACCACGGTGTCGCTGCGGGCGATGTCGCCGCGGGCGTAGAGGGTACGGGTGTCGAACAGCAGGCTCCCCTCGCTGTCGTAGACCCGGGCGCGGTTGCCCGTCGGGGTGACGAGGCGGCGCAGCAGCGGCGCGACCTTCTCGGGGTTGAGCGAGAAGGCGAGCGAAGCGGGATCGTCGTCGAGGTCGCGGCCCTCGCCGACCTGCTGCTGCAGGAGCTTGTCGGGATCGACGCGGATCGTGTCGGTGTCGACGGAGGCCTGGGCGGCGATGGCGCCGGCGATGATGTCGCCCTGGATCAGCAAGCTCTGCACGCGGGCCTGGATCAGCCCCTGGCGGAACTGGTTCAGGTAGAGGAAGCCGAACAGGAGGACGATCAGCCCGACGAGGTTGAGCACCACGATGCGGCGCGTCAGGCTCGACGAGGCGCGCTGGCCGACCGCGTTCCAGAGGTCGCGCGGCCAAGTCAGCGGCGGGCGGGTGAGGGAGCCGACGAGCCGCGCGAGGACGCCGCGGCGGGCGTGACCCTCATCGGAATCGGGCTGGCGGGACAGGGGGGCGAGCATCGACGGACGGGACCGCGGGAAAATCGCCTCAACCCTCCTTGAACCGGTAGCCGACGCCGTAGAGCGTCTCGATCATGTCGAAGCTCTGGTCCGTCACCTTGAACTTCTTGCGCAGCCGCTTGATGTGGCTGTCGATGGTGCGGTCGTCGACATAGACCTGATCGTCGTAGGCCGCATCCATCAGGGCGTTGCGGCTCTTCACGACGCCGGGGCGCTGCGCCAGCGCCTGGAGGATCAGGAACTCGGTGACGGTGAGCGTCACCGGCTCGCCCTTCCAGGTGCAGGTGTGGCGCTCGGGGTCCATCATCAACTGGCCGCGCTCGAGCGAGCGGGCGGCCGCATCCGCCTCGCGGGCGGCGGCACCCGGTGTCGCGTCCTTCGGGGCGAAGCGGCGCAGCACCGCCTTGACCCGCTCGACCAGCAGGCGCTGCGAGAACGGCTTATGGATAAAGTCGTCCGCGCCCATCTTGAGCCCGAACAGCTCGTCGATCTCCTCGTCCTTCGAGGTGAGAAAGATCACGGGAAGGTCCGATTTCTGCCGCAGGCGTCTGAGAAGCTCCATTCCGTCCATGCGCGGCATCTTGATGTCGAAGATGGCGAGATCGGGCGGGGAGTGACGCAGACCGTCCAGCGCCGAGGCGCCGTCGGTGTAGGTCTGAATGCGGTAGCCCTCGGTCTCCAGCGCGATCGAGACGGAGGTCAGGATGTTGCGGTCGTCGTCGACGAGGGCGATCGTGGGCATGCAGTTTCCCTGACTTGACGGCGCGCGCGCCGCCCCTGGCGCGTCCTTGGCGGGGCCCGCAACGGCCAGGCTCGGCACCCGCAAATCGGGAGCCGCCAGCCGTGCGGAGGGTCTCGTCCTTTACGACCATCGTTCGAAAAAAGCGAGCGGCAGTCTAAGCTTGGCCATATCGGACGGCCCGGATAAGGGCATCCGGATGGGGAAAGAGGGCGGACAACGCGCCGCGCCCAGCCCCGGTCTCGCCCCTCGTGCGGAGCGCTTGCGCCGCGCTATGCTCGCCTCTCGAAATCCGGGGAGGAGTGCTTTCATGGCCAACGACGCGATGCCGTCCGCAGGGGAACGCCGCCGGCCGGCCGAACCGCTGCCCGCTTCGGAAGCCCCGTTCGACGCGATCGGGCTCGCCCGGCATCTTCTACGCAGCGTGCGATCGGGCGCGCTCGCCACGATCGATGCAGCCGACGGTACGCCCTTCGCCTCCCTCGTCACCCTCGCCACCGACAGCGACGGCACGCCTCTGATGCTGCTCTCGCGGCTCTCGGCGCACACGCGCAACCTCGATCACGACCCGCGCGCCTCGCTGCTGTTCTCGGTCGGCGGCAAGGGCGATCCGCTGGCCCATCCGCGCCTGACGGTGACGGGGCGCGCCGCGCGCACGGACGAGCCGCGGGTCCGAGAGCGCTTCCTGGCGCGCCACCCGAAGGCAAAGCTCTATGCCGACTTCCCCGATTTCGGCTTTTTCACCCTGGCGCCGACCGCCGGCCACCTGAACGGCGGCTTTGCCAAGGCGGCAACCCTGACGCCGCAGGAGCTGCTCCTGGACATGACCGGCGCCGAGGCCGTCGTCGCGGGCGAGCACGGCGCCGTCGAGCACATGAACGCGGATCACGCCGACGCGCTCGCCCTCTATGCCGCGGGCACGGGCGAGACCGGCAGCGGCTGGCGCCTCACAGGGCTCGACCCGGAGGGGCTCGACCTGATGGCCGGCGAGCGCACGGCGCGGGTGCCCTACCCCGAGCCGGTGCGCGACATGGGCGCCCTGCGCAAGAGCCTCGTGGCGATGGCCGCCGCCGCGCGGGCCGGCGCCGCGGCCGACCCCGAGGGGCAGGCCTGAACCCGTCCGGCCGGCACGCGGCGCGCAGAACGGTCAGCGCGCGGCACGCCCCCCGCCTTGGCGTGCGTGCCCGCCGCTGCTATCTCCGGCCCTGACATTCCCGACAAACCTGCCGTGCGCCGCGTCCGCCCCGCGACGGGACCGCCGTGCCGGAGACCCCGATGACCACCCGCACCTTCGACAACATCCGCAACTTCTCCATCGTCGCGCATATCGACCACGGCAAGTCGACGCTCGCCGACCGGCTGATCCAGACCACCGGCACCGTGGCGCTCCGCGACATGAGCGAGCAGATGCTCGACTCGATGGACATCGAGAAGGAGCGCGGCATCACCATCAAGGCCCAGACCGTGCGGCTGGAATACCGCGCGGAGGACGGCAAGGATTACATCCTCAACCTGATGGACACGCCCGGCCACGTCGATTTCGCCTACGAGGTGTCGCGCTCGCTCGCCGCCTGCGAGGGCTCGCTGCTGGTGGTCGATGCCTCCCAGGGCGTCGAGGCGCAGACGCTCGCCAACGTCTACCAGGCGCTCGACGCCAACCACGAGATCGTGCCCGTCCTCAACAAGGTCGATCTGCCGGCCGCCGAGCCGGACCGGGTGAAGGAGCAGATCGAGGAAGTGATCGGCCTCGACGCCTCCGACGCCGTGCCGATCTCGGCCAAGACCGGCCTCAACATCGAGGCGGTGCTGGAAGCCATCGTCAAGCGCCTGCCGGCCCCGAAGGGCGACCGCGAGGCGCCGCTGAAGGCGCTGCTGGTCGATAGCTGGTACGACGTCTATCTCGGCGTCGTCGTGCTCGTGCGCATCGTCGATGGCGTGCTCAAGAAGGGCATGACCATCCGCATGATGGGCGCGGACGCCGCCTACGGCGTCGACCGCATCGGCGTGTTCCGGCCGAAGATGGCCGATATCGGCGAGCTCGGCCCCGGCGAGGTCGGCTTCTTCACCGGCTCGATCAAGGAGGTGGCCGACACCCGCGTCGGCGACACCATCACCGAGGACAAGCGCCAGACCACGCAGATGCTCGCGGGCTTCAAGGAGGTTCAGGCGGTCGTGTTCTGCGGCCTGTTCCCCGTGGACGCCGCCGACTTCGAGTCGCTCCGCGGCGCCATGGGCAAGCTGCGCCTCAACGACGCCAGCTTCTCCTACGAAATGGAGACGTCCGCCGCGCTCGGCTTCGGCTTCCGCTGCGGCTTCCTCGGGCTGCTCCACCTCGAGATCATCCAGGAGCGCCTGGAACGCGAGTTCAACCTCGACCTGATCTCGACCGCGCCGTCGGTCGTCTACCGTCTGCTGATGCGCGACGGCGAGCACAAGGAGCTGCACAACCCGGCCGACATGCCCGATCCGATGAAGATCGAGACCGTCGAGGAGCCGTGGATCCGCGCCACCATCCTCACCCCCGACGAGTATCTCGGCGGCGTGCTGAAGCTGTGCCAGGACCGGCGCGGCGTGCAGATCGACCTGAACTACGTGGGAAAACGCGCCATGGTCGTCTACGACCTGCCGCTCAACGAGGTGGTGTTCGATTTCTACGACCGCCTGAAGTCGATCTCGAAGGGCTACGCCTCGTTCGACTACCATGTCTCGGACTACCGCGAGGGCGACCTCGTGAAGATGTCGATCCTGGTCAACGCCGAGCCGGTCGATGCGCTCTCGATGCTTGTCCACCGGACCCGCGCCGAGTCGCGCGGCCGGGCGATGTGCGAGAAGCTGAAGGACCTGATCCCGCGCCACCTGTTCCAGATCCCGGTCCAGGCAGCGATCGGCGGCAAGATCATCGCCCGCGAGACGATCCGCGCCTTGTCCAAGGACGTGACCGCCAAGTGCTACGGCGGCGACATCTCACGCAAGCGCAAGCTTCTGGACAAGCAGAAGGAAGGCAAGAAGCGCATGCGCCAGTTCGGGCGCGTGGAGATCCCGCAGGAGGCCTTCATCGCCGCGCTGAAGATGGATGACTGACGGGTCATCTCGCCTCGCTGTCATCACGAGGCGAGGAGATGCACGAGCAACAACCGAGAAAAATCCCGTCCGCGCGTCGAATCGGCGCCTTGCTTCATTTGTGAGAAACCGGTCCCGTCATACCCCCGTCAAGCCGCCACGGTAACGGCGTAATTCGGGAGCTTCGGTTGCGCGCAAGCGAAAGCCGAATCAACAGGCGCGCGGCGCGCCCGTCGTGACATCGAGGCGCTGGGTCGAAGCGGGACGGGACGACGATGGGCGGGGCGCACGAGGACAACCTGACGCCGCACAGGATGCGGCTGCGCACGCAACTCCTCGTTGCCTGCGTGCTGGGGGCTAGCGCGGCGGCCGCCCTCTGGTACGGACGACCGAAGGAGGTCGATGCCGCGGTGCCGACGCCGGCCGCCGTGACGACCGCCGCACCGGGGCGCTTCGTGCTCACCGAGAGCCAGCTCGCCACCGTCACCACCGTTCCGGTCGAGCAACGGCTGTTCTACGAGGACATCGCCACCGAAGGGAAGATCAGCGTCGACGAGTACCGGGCGACGCCCGTCTTCTCGCCCTATGCCGGACGGGTCATCACCATCTTCGCCCGCTCCGGCGAGCAGGTGAAGCAGGGCGACAAGCTGTTCTCGCTCCAGGCCAACGAGATGGTCCAGGCGCAGAACGACTTCCTCGCGGCGCTGAACGTGCTCAACAAGTCGCGCTCGCAGCTCTCCTACGCCACCAACAACGAGAAGCGCCTGCACGACCTCTACGATTCCCGCGTCACCACGCTGAGGGAATTGCAGACGGCGCAGAACGACCTCGCCACCGCGCAGAACGACGCCAAAACGGCAGAGGTCGGCCTGGAGGCGGTGCGCAACCGCCTGCGCATCCTCGGGCTCGCCGACGACGACATGCGGGCGCTCCAGACCAAGGGTGCGATCAACCCCGAGACGACGATCAACGCGCCGCTCTCCGGCACCGTGATCCAGCGCAAGATCGGCCCGGGCCAGTACATCAACACCGGCGGTTCCGACCCCTCCTACCTCATCGGCGATCTCGGCCGGGTCTGGATCGTCGCGCAGTTGCGCGAGACCGACGCGGCCAAGGTCGATCTCGGCGAGCGCATCCGCTTCCGGACCCTCGCCTACCCGAACCAGACCTTCGAGAGCCGGATCAACTACATCGGCGCCTCGGTCGATCCCGCCACCCGCCGCATCGTCGTGCGCGCCGAGGTCGACAACCCGAAGGGGCTCCTGAAGCCCGAGATGTATGCCAGCGTCCACATCATCAACGAGCGCGAGACCGTCTCCCGCGCCGTGCCGCGCCAAGCGGTGATCTTCGAGGGCGACAAGGCGCGGGTCTGGGTGCTCGGCGCCGGCAACACCGTCGAGAGCCGCGCGGTGAAGACCGGCTTCCTCGATGGCAACGACATCGAGGTCACGGAAGGGCTCTCGCTCGGCGAGCGGGTGATCTCGAAGGGCGCCCTGTTCATCGACGGCATGACCGACCAGCCCGGCTGAGGAAGCCCGGCCCCCCGTTTCTCCGCGAACACAAGCATTCCGAGCCGGGGCCGTCCCCGGCCGCGCCGTGACGGCGCGAGGCTGGAACCGACACCATGAACGGCATCGTTGCGCTCGCGCTCCGGCAGCGGCCCCTCGTCATCCTCGCCTTCGTGCTGTTCGTGGTCGGCGGCTTGGCCGCCTTCCAGAACCTCAACATCGAGGCCTATCCCGACCCGACCCCGCCGATGGTCGATGTCGTGACCCAGACCGACGGCCTCTCGGCCGAGGAGATCGAGCGCTACGTCACGATCCCGATCGAGCGGATCACCTCGGGCATGCCGAACCTGAAACAGGTGCGGACGATTTCACTCTACGGTCTGTCCGACGTAAAGCTGCAGTTCGGCTTCGAGTTCGACTACCTCCAGGCCGAGCAGCAGGTCTTGAACCGCTTGCAGCAGCTCGATCCGCTGCCGGCGGGCGCCAAGCCGACCATCTCGCCGATCAGCCCGATCGGCGAGATTTTCCGCTACAAGCTCACGGCGCCGGCCGGCTACAGCGTGCTCGACCTGCGCACGCTCCAGGAATGGGTGCTGAAGAAGCGCTTCCGCGCGGTGCCCGGCGTGATCGACGCCATCGGCTGGGGCGGCAAGACCAAGACCATCGAACTTTCGGTCGATCTCGACCGGCTGATGGCCTACGGCCTGTCGCTTGCCAACGTGGTCAAGACCCTCAACGACAGCAACCTCAATGTCGGCGGCAACCGCGTCGCCATCGGCGGTCAGTCGGCGGTGGTGCGTGCAGTCGGCCTGATCCGTGACATCGACGACATCAACGGCACGGTGCTGACCCAGGTCGGCGGCGCGCCCGTGCTGGTCAAGGATGTGGCCACCGTCACCATCGGCCACCAGCCGCGGCTCGGCATCGCCGGGATGAACGACGAGGACGACATCGTTCAGGGCATCGTCCTGATGCGCCGCGGCGAGAAGTCGACGCCCTCGATCGAGGCGGTGAAGGCGGAGGTCGCCAAGATCGAGGCCGCCGGCATCCTGCCGCCGGGCGTGAAGATCGAGCGCATCTACGACCGCGCCGACCTGATCGCGGTGACCACCCACACCGTGCTGCACAACATGGTGGTCGGCATCCTGCTGATCCTCGCGATCCAGTGGCTGTTCCTCGGCAACCTGCGCTCGGCGCTGATCGTCGTGGCGACGATCCCCTTCGCCCTGTTCTTCGCCGTCGTCATCCTCGTGGCGCGCGATGAATCCGCCAATCTGCTCTCGGTCGGCGCGCTCGATTTCGGCCTCATCGTCGACGGTACCGTCATCATGGTCGAGGCGATCTTCCGGCGGCTCTCCGGCCACGGCATCCCAGGCTATCCGCCACCGGGGCTCGACGCGAAATCGGGCCGCATCGCGCTCGCGGCCGGCGATGTCAGCCGCTCGATCTTCTTTGCCGCGGCGATCATCGTGACCGGCTTCCTGCCGCTGTTCACACTGACCGGCGTCGAGGGCCACATCTTCGGGCCGATGGCGACGACCTATGCCTACGCGCTCCTCGGCGGCCTCATCGCCACCTTCACGGTCACCCCCGCGCTCGCCGCCTACCTTCTCCCCGCCCATATCGAGGAGAAGGAGACGATCCTCGTGCGTGCCCTCGACCGGATGTACCGCCCGGCGGTGCGCGCGGCGCTCGGCGCCCGGCTCGTCACGGTGGCCTGCGTCGCGCTGATCGCCGTCGGCGTAGGGCTGGCGGCGCGCAATCTCGGCTCGGAATTCCTGCCGAAGTTGGAGGAGGGCAACCTCTGGGTCCGCGCCACCATGCCGGCGACGATCTCACTCCGAGAGAGCAACGGCTACGTCAACGAGATGCGCAAGATCATCGCCTCGCTGCCCGAGGTCGAGCGCGTGGTCTCGCAGCACGGGCGCCCGGACGACGGCACCGACGCGGCCGGTTTCTTCAACGCCGAGTTCTTCGCGCCGATGAAGCCGCTCGAACAGTGGCGCCCCGGCGTGGACAAGGAGGCGCTCACCGAGGAGATGCTGCATAAGCTCCAGGCCGCCTTCCCCGGCGTCGATTTCAACCTGTCGCAGTACCTTCAGGACAACGTCGCCGAGGCGGTCTCCGGCATCAAGGGCGAGAACTCGTTCAAGATCTTCGGCAACGACCTGCAGAAGCTCACCGACAGCGCGAAAAGCGTGATGAAGGTGCTCTCCACGGTCCGCGGCGTCGAGGATCTGGCGGTGTTCCAATCGCTCGGCCAGCCGACCATCGAGATCGACGTGGACCGGGTGCGCGCCGCCCGCTACGGCCTGACGCCCGGCGACATCAACACCACGGTGCGCACCGCCATCGGCGGCGACTCGGCCGGCGATCTCTACGATCCGGGCTCCGAACGGCACTATCCGATCATGGTGCGGCTCGCGCCGCAGTTCCGCCAAAGCATCGAGGCGATCGCCAACCTGCGCATCGCTGGCCAGAGCCCGGCCAACGGCGCACCGGTGCAGTTCCCCCTGAGCGCGGTGGCGCGGGTCGAACTCGTCTCCGGCCCCGCCTACATCTACCGCGAGGCGCAGGAGCGCTACCTGCCGGTGAAGTTCTCCGTGCGCGGGCGCGACCTCGGCAGCACCATCGAGGAGGCGCGCGCCCGCGTCGCCAACGAGGTCAAGCTGCCCCAAGGCTATCGGCTGGAGTTGGTCGGCGAGTTCAACAACATGAAGGGCGCGATCGCCCGCCTCTCCGTGACCGTGCCGATCGCGATCGGCATCATCGCGATCCTGCTGTTCATGAACTTCTCCTCGGTGACCGATTCCCTGCTGGCGCTCAGCGTGATCCCGATGGCGATGGCCGGCGGCATCCTGGCGCTGTCGCTCACCGGCACCTCGTTCAGCGTCTCGGCGGCGATCGGCTTCATCGCGCTGCTCGGCATCGCGGTGATGGACGGCATCATCGTGCTGTCGTTCTACAACGACCTCCTCGCCGCGGGCGTGCAGCGCGTGCCGGCGATGCTGCGCACCTGCTACACGCAGATGCGCCCCGTGGTGATGACCTGCGTCGTGGCCGGCGTCGGCCTGCTGCCCGCGGCCTTCTCCACCGGCGTCGGCTCGCAGGTGCAGAAGCCCCTGGCGCTGGTGGTGGTGGGCGGCATGGCGCTGGCGCCCTTGCTGATCCTGCTCGTGCTGCCGGTGCTGATCCTCACCTTCTCGCGCCGCAAGCCCGCCGTGCATTCGGAGGCCTCGGACCGGGTCGCGGCCGCGCAGGCGCATTCGCCCGCCGGCGCGCATTGAGGGGCGTCAGCGCCCCTCACCCCCGCCGCGTCGAGCCCCGCAACACCGCCCGCCCGCTCAGCGTCACCTTGCGCACCGGCTGGCCCGGATGCTCGATCCGCTCGAACAGGAGGCGCATCGCCTGGGCGCCGATCTCGGCCACCGGCTGCTCGATCACGGTCAGGCCGGGCTCGACCAGATCGGTCCAGGGCTCGTTGTCGAAGCCCGCGAGCGCGAGATCCCTCGGCACGGCGAGCCCGAGGGTCCGGGCCGCGCGCACCGCTCCCATCAGCATCAGGCCGTTGGAGAGGACCAGCGCCTCGGGCCGGTCGGACTGGGACAGCCAGCGCGCTGCCTCCGTTTCCGCGGCCGCCGCGTTCGGCGCCACGGTGCGGGCAAGCGGCGCGAGGTCGTAGCGGGCCATGGTGGTCTCGTAGCCGGCCTGACGCTCCCGCGCGGTCGAGCTGGTGGAGCCGAACAGGCCGCCGATGTGCCGGAAACCCTGCGCCACGAGGTGATCGACCAGGGACGCGGCGGCGGCCGCGTTGTCGAGCACCACGCTGTCATGGGCACCGGGCAGTCCCGAGCGATCGATGAACACCGTGGGGAAGGACAGGCTGTCCGCCTTCAGCGCCTCCGCCGTGATGCGGGTGGGGGCGAAGATCACGCCGGTGACGCGTTCCTCCTCCATCAGACGGAGGTACATCGCCTCGCGGGCCGGATCCTCGTCGGTGTTGCACAGGATCACCCGCATCCCGGCGGCGTAGGCCGCATCCTCCACCGCCCGGCTCACCGCCGTGAAGAACGGGTTGCGGATGTCGGCGACGATCAGACCGATGGTCTGCGCCGCCTTCGAGCGCAGGCGCCGGGCCGAGAGGTTCGGCCGGTAGCCGGTGGCTCGAACCGCCGCCTCGACCTGCTCGCGCACGGCATCGCTCACCGGCCCGCGCCCGAGCGCACGCGACACCGTCGCCGTCGAGACACCCGCCACGCGGGCCACGTCACGGATTCCGACGCTCATCGGATGGGAAACGTTTTCATCGGCATGAGGCGGTTCTGCCATTCCACGGAAGGTGGAGCAAGCGGCGGCCTGCACTTTGATGCATGATGACGCTTGACGCAGGTTGTGAAAACGTTTTCATAGAGAACAACAGGTCAGGCCGAAGCGCCAACGATGACCGACGCACCCGGCAAAGCCATCCGGGGCGCCCCCCGGGTTGAGGAGAGCACGCCATGCTCGCGCTGACGCCGACATTTTCGCCCCCGCGGACGGGTCCGCAATTGCTGGTGCGCCTCGGCGCCGCCCCCGCGAGCAAGGAGGCCGCGATCCGCGAGGCCGCCGGGCTGCTGACCGCCGCCGGCTGCATCGACGGCGCTTACGGCGCCAGCATGCTGCGCCGCGAGGGGGTGGCGAACACCTATCTCGGCCACGGCGTCGTCATCCCGCACGGCATGGTCGATGACCGCCATCTGGTGCGTGAAAGCGGGCTCGCCGTCCTCCAGATTCCCGGCGGCATCGAGTGGCACGACGGCCAGACCGCGCATCTCGTGGTCGCCATCGCCGCGCAGTCGGACACGCACATCACCGTGCTGCGCCGCCTCACCCGCCTGATTCAGGACGAGGCCCGCCTCGAACAGCTCCGGACCACGGAGAGCGAGGCCGATATCGCCGCCGCGCTGACAGAGGATGCCGCCGCGCCGATAGCGTCCGGCCCGGTCACGGATCTGCGCCAGCGCTTCGACTGGACCGTCGATTACCCGACCGGCCTGCACGCCCGGCCCGCCTCGCACTGGGTCGAGACCGCCCGCGCGCTGCCGGCCCGCATCCAGGTGCGCCACGGCGATGGGGTCGCGGACGCCAAGAACCTCATCGCCCTGCTGCAACTGGGCCTGCGCTGCGGCGATGAGGTGACGATCTCGGCCGAGGGCGACGACGAGGCCGGCGCGCTCGCCAAGATCTGCGCTGCGGTGACGTCTTTGAGCGCTGGCGAGAAGGCCGCGGCCCAGCGTGCGGCAGAGGCCGCAGCCAAGGCCGCCGCACCGGTGGCCGGATGGAACCCCGCCGAGAGCCTTCGGGTGATGGCCGGCATCGGCGCCAGCCCCGGCCTCGCGATCGGCCCGATCCACGTGCTGGCGGCGGCCGAGGTCGCCGTGCCCGACGAGCCCGAGCCGCTCACTTCCGGCGCCGACCGGTTGCACCGGGCGCTCGCGACGACGGGCGGCCAGCTCAAGGCGCTCGCCGACGACACCGAGCGGCGCCTCGGCAAGGCCGATGCCGGCATTTTTTCCGCGCAAGCCGATCTGATCAAGGACACCGACCTGATCACGCTCGCCTGCCAGCTCATGGTCGAGGGCCACGGCGTGGCCTATGCCTGGAACGCCGCTGTCGAGCGGATGGCGGGCCAACTCGCGGCGCTCGGCAATCCCGTCCTCGCCGCTCGCGCCGCCGACCTGCGCGATGTCGGCCGCCGGGTGCTGGCGCAGATCGACCCGGCGCTGAAGAGCGGCCACGACCTGCCGGACGTGCCCTGCATCCTGATCGCCCCCGACCTCGCCCCCTCCGACACGGCGGGGCTCGATCCGGCCCGCGTCATCGGGCTCGCCACGGCGCAGGGCGGCCCGACCTCGCACACCGCGATCCTGGCCCGCACCCTGGGCATCCCGGCCCTCGTCGCGGGCGGGCCCGGCCTGCTGGCGCTCGCCAACCACACGCTCGCGATCATCGACGGCACCACCGGTCGGCTCTACCTCGACCCCAGCGAGGCCGACATCGCCTCGGCCAAAGCGTGGCAGGCGCGCCAGCGCGAGCAGGCCGAGGCCGAGGCGCGGGAGCGGGCGATGCCTGCCGAGACCCGCGACGGCCACCGCATCGCCATCGGCGCCAACGTCAACAACCCGGAGCAAGTGCCGCTGGCCCTGGATCAGGGCGCGGAGGGCGTCGGCCTGATGCGCACCGAGTTCCTGTTTCTGGAGCGGGGCGACACGCCGTCCGAGGACGACCAATACGCGACCTATTCGGCCATGCTGAAGGCGCTCGGGGGCCGCCCGCTCATCGTGCGCACCCTCGACATCGGCGGCGACAAGCAGGTCGCCCACCTCCGCCTGCCGAAAGAGGAGAACCCCTTCCTCGGCGTGCGCGGCGCCCGCCTGCTGCTGCGCCGGCCCGACTTGATGGAGCCGCAACTGCGCGCCCTCTACCGGGCCGCCAGGGACCATGTGCCGGCCGACGCCCCCAAGGGCAAGGACGCGCCACTCTCGATCATGATGCCGATGATCACCTCGGTGCCCGAGGTGCTGCGGCTGCGCGCGATCTGCGAGGAAATCCGGGAGGAGATCGGCGCGCCGGAGGTGCCGCTCGGGATCATGATCGAGGTGCCGGCCGCCGCGGTGCAGGCCGACGTGCTGGCCCGGCACTGCGACTTCTTCTCGATCGGCACCAACGACCTCACCCAGTACACGCTCGCCATCGACCGCCAGAACACCGACCTCGCGCCGGAGGCCGACTCGCTCCACCCGGCAGTGCTGCGGCTGATCCGCATGACCTGCGAGGGCGCGGCCCGGCACGGGCGCTTCGTCGGCGTCTGCGGCGGTATCGCGGGCGATCCGTTCGGCGCCAGCCTGCTCGCGGGCCTCGGCGTCCACGAACTGTCGATGACGCCCCGCGATCTCCCCGGCGTGAAGGCACGCCTGCGGGCCTGCGACCACGCCGAACTGAAGGCGCTCGCAGGGCAAGCCTGCGCCCAGGAAGACGCGGCGTCCGTGCGCGCCCTGGACAAAGCCGCGACCGGAGCCTGAGCGATGCGCCTCGTCACCCTCACCCTCAACCCGGCGATCGACCAGACCGTCACCCTGGAAACCCTCTCCCCCGGCAGCGTCCACCGCGCCCGCTCGGTCTGGTCGGATGCCGGCGGCAAGGGCGTCAACGTCGCCTGCTGCCTCGCCGATTGGGGCCTGCCGGTCGCCGCCACCGGCGTGCTCGGCCAGGACAACGCCGCGCCGTTCGCGCAGCTTCTGGCGGCCAAGGGCATCGACGACCGCTTCGTCTGGATCGCCGGCGAGACGCGCACCAACCTCAAGCTGCTCGACGCATCGACCGGCGAGACCACCGACATCAACCTGCCGGGGCTCGAATTCGGCCCGTCCATCGTCGAGGCGGCGCGCGCGGTCCTGAACGATCTCACCGGTCCCAGCAGCCTTGCGGTGCTCGCCGGGAGCCTGCCGCGCTCGCTCGGTCCCGACATCTATGCCCGGCTCACCGCCGAACTGAAGCGCCGCGGCGTCCGCGTCGTCCTCGATGCCTCCGGGCCGGCGCTGGCCGCCGCCCTCGCAGCGCGGCGGGAGAGCCTGCCCGACGCGATCAAGCCGAACCGGCACGAGTTGGAGGAATGGGCCGGGCGCCCGCTTCCCGCCCTCGCGGACGTGCTCGACGCAGCGAGGGAACTCCAGAGCCGAGGCATTGCCCTGGTTTGCGTCTCGCTTGGAGCCGAGGGCGCGCTGTTCGTCGCGTCCGAAGGCGCGGTGCGGGCGCTGCCCCCGCCGACGCGGGTGGCGAGCACCGTCGGCGCGGGCGACGCCCTCGTCGCCGGCCTCGTCGCCGGGCTGCACGACGGCCTGGCCCTGCCCGACCTCGCCCGGCGGGCGCTGGCCTTCGCCGCGGGCAAGCTCAGCCGCACGGGGGCGAACCTGCCGGGACGGGCCGAGGTGGAGGCACTCGCTGCCGAGATCCGGGTCGAGCCCCTGGGCTGAGCGCGACGGACGGCCAACGACCAAGCAAGAATCCGAGGAGGAAACCCATGGCACAGCTTCTGGCCGTGGTGGGAGGCGGAGACCTCTCCACCCACGCCGTCCTTGCCGCCGAGGCCCTGCGCAAGGCGGCCGGGCGGCGCAACACGCCGATCACTCTCGAAATCCGCAGCAAGGGCGCCGGCGGCAACCCGCTCTCCGAGGCGGCCATCGCGGAGGCGAAAACTGTGCTGCTGGTCGGCGAGGGCGACCTCGGCGAGGGCCGCTTCGGCGCGCTGCACCGGGCGCGCGCCGCGATCGAGGACGTGCTCACCGACGTCAACGCCGTGTTCGACCGCTTGAGCGCCAGTGCGGAGGGGCCCTCCCCTGCAGCAGGCGCCGCGGCCGGCCGCAAGAGAATCGTGGCGATCACCTCCTGCCCCACCGGTATCGCCCACACCTTCATGGCGGCCGAGGGCATCCAGGCCGCGGCCCAGCTCCTTGGCCACGACGTCCGCGTCGAGACCCAAGGCTCCGTCGGTGCCCGCGACGCCCTGACCGCGCCGGAGATCGCAGCGGCCGACATCGTGCTCATTGCCGCCGATACCGGCGTCGACCGGGCGCGCTTTGCCGGCAAACGGGTCTACGCCACCAACACCAAGGCCGCGATCCGCGACGGCAAGGGCCTGATCGCCACCGCGCTGGCCGAGGCGCAGATGCAGGCGGCAGGCACCACCGAGGCGCAGGCCGACGGCCCCGCCCGCCCGGCCGCCGCCGAGAGACAGGCCGGCGCCTACAAGCACCTGATGACAGGCGTCTCCTTCATGCTGCCCTTCGTGGTGGCGGGCGGCCTCTTGATCGCGCTCGCCTTCGCTTTTGGGGGCATCGACGCGATGAAGCCGGAGAATGCCGGCACACTCGGCTACGCGCTGGGCGAGATCGGCGCCAAGGCCGCCTTTGCCCTGATCGTGCCGGCGCTCGCCGGCTACATCGCCTACTCGATCGCCGACCGGCCCGGCATCGCGCCCGGCATGATCGGCGGCATGCTGGCCGCCAACCTTCAGGCCGGCTTTCTCGGCGGCATCGCGGCAGGCTTCATCGCCGGCTACACGACAAGTTTCCTGAACAAGCATATCCGCCTGCACAGGAATCTGGAGGGCCTGAAGCCCGTCCTGATCCTGCCGCTCATCGCCACCACGATCACCGGCCTGCTGATGGTCTACGTCGTCGGCGTGCCGGTGGCCGCCGTGCTCGCCGCGCTCACCGAGTGGTTGAAGGGAATGCAGGGGGCGAGCGCCCTGCTGCTCGGCCTCGTGCTCGGCGGGATGATGGCGGTCGATATGGGCGGGCCGATCAACAAGGCGGCCTACGCCTCCTCCGCCGCCTTGCTCTCGTCGGGCGTCGATGCGCCGATGGCGGCGGTGATGCTCGGCGGCATGACGCCCCCGCTCGGCATTGCGCTCGCCACCCGGCTGTTCCCGTCCCGCTTCACTGCGCCGGAGCGCGAGGCCGGCGGCGCGGCCGCCGTACTGGGCGCGGCCTTCATCACCGAAGGCGCGATCCCCTTTGCCGCCGCCGACCCGCTGCGGGTGATCCCCTCGATGGTGGCCGGCTCGGCCGTTGCGGGCGCCATCGCCCTCACCTCGGGCGTGACCCTCAAGGTGCCCCATGGCGGCCTGTTCGTGCTGCCGATCCCCAACGCCGTGACCAACGTGACGGGCGCGCTGATCGCGCTCGCCGTGGGCACGATCGTGACGGGGCTTCTGGTCGGCCTCCTGAAGAAGCGTGCCGCCTGACCGGTCGGGCGGAGCCGAACCGACGGCGCGCGCGACCGCCTGGTCCGCGCCCCGCTTCAAGAGCGACCCACGCAGATGCCAGTCGCACCAAATTGCAACTCTTAGTTATTATTCACTCAAATCACATCCCGGAACGGGGCGCCAAGACAAACCGACACGTCGTCGATGGGGGAACGACATGAAAGCCGAAAAGGCAGCTTGGGCCGCGATCGGCCTGTTCACGGCGCTCGGGCCAGGGGCGATGTCGGTGGGCGCGCAAGATGCCCCCCCGCGGCCGGGCCTCGCGCGTGCCGAGAGCGGCGTCCCGGCCGTCGTCCGGCGCCCCGCCCTGCGGCGGGTCGCGCGGCGGGCACCACCACCCCGGCCCTTCGGCGATGATGGCAGCGCGGCCGCCGCCGCCGACGTGCTCGGCCAATCCGCGACGCCCCCGGCCCTGTCGCCCGGCACATTCGATTTCGGCAACGGCCTCTCGTTCCTGCTCAACTATACGGGACAGGCGGCGGCCAACCCCGTCGGCGGCATCCGCCAGGGCAGCGCTTACGCCGGGCAGCTCTTCTTCGGCATCGACGCCGACCTGCAACGTCTGGCCGGGATCGAGGGTGGCTCAGTCCACATCGCGGTCACCAACCGCCATGGCCGCAACCTCGCCGACGACTTCATCGGCAACAACACGAGCGTGCAGGAGATCTTCGGCGGCGGCCAGACCACGCGGCTGACGCTGCTCTCCTACCAGCAGAAGCTGCTCGACAATCGGCTCGACATCGAGGTCGGACGCTTGGTCGCCAACATCAACTTCCTGAACTCGCCGGTCTACTGCAACTTTCAGACGAATTCCGCCTGCGGCAACCCCACCTTCGTGTTCAAGACCTCGAACTTCACCTTCTGGCCGGTGGCGAGTTGGGGCGGGCACGCCAAGGCGTGGCTGACGGATCGGGTGTTCTTCCATGTCGGCGCCTACGAGGTGAACCCGCTGCACCAGCAGCCCGGCGACAACGGCCTCGACTTCTCGACCAAGGGCGCGACCGGCGCGATCGTGCCGTTCGAACTCGGCTACTCGACGACCTTCGCCAACGATGCGCTGCCCCGCAATTACGGCATCGGCGGCTGGGTCGATCGCTCCGATTACACCGACCCGGTGCGGGACGTGGCCGGCGGCCGCCGGGTGCTCACCGGATTGTCCCCCGCCACCCGGTTCGGCCGTTCAGGCATCTATGCCCGCTTCGACCAAATGGTCTGGCGCCCCGATCCGAACGGCATCCAGGGGCTGACCCTGTTCGGCGTCGCCATGGCCGGCACCGGGGGGCGCTTGGTCGAGGATTACTTCCTGGAGATCGGCGCGCTTCAGACCGGCACCTTCGCGGGGCGCCCCTACGATACGGTCGGCTTCGTCATCAACACGCAAGCCTTCAGCCCGCTGGCGCTCGGCAATATCGAGGCGGCGCAAGCCTCCCTCGGTCTGTTCCGCACGATTCCACGGCAGCAGATCATGATGGAGCTGAACTACGGCATCCAAGTCTCGCCTGCGATCCGCCTGACGCCGAACCTGCAATACATCGTCAACCCGGACCAGACACGGTTTCCGTACTACCCGAAGAACATTCCCGACGCGTTCGTGGTCGGCGCCAAGCTCTCGGTGGACCTGTTCACGCTCGCCGGCCTCGCCAAGGGCCCGGGGAATCCGTGAGGAGCGGCACGGCACCTACTCCAACGACAACCACATCCGCGCCTCGATCGGTGCTCGGGCAGGGCTCTTGGGGCAGTCCTCGGCCGGGGCGTCGGACAGAAGAACCGTTTCCAGGCTCACGCCGCGCAACTTGCGCCCCGCTCGGGCAAGCGCAGCGGCGATGGCCGGGGCCAGCAGGTCGGCCTTGAGCCCATCACGGAGTGGCACGCTGGCCCTACGGCTGTCGATCGATGCGGTCCAGCGCGGATCGTCGGCGAGGCGCGCCATCACCGCGCAGCGATCGAACAGCCCGGCCGGGCCGAAGGTCGTGCGCCCGAGCGCGATTACGCTTGTGGATGCGAGCGTACCCTGCGCGCGTGCGAGGGCCGCCGCGACGCCTCCCGCATCGCGCGGACAGTCGCCCGTCAGCGTCGGCGTGCCGTCCGGCGCCAGGACAAGATCGAGCGCGCAACGGCTCACGGTGGCCGCGCTTGTGCCGCTGCCATCGCAGGAGAAGACGACCAGCGTCAGGAGCGCGAGAACGAACCTGCACGATCTCATCGTGGAATTTTCCGGAATCCTACCGAGGACAGCTTCGACGCCTGGGACGCTCCACCTGCAATCCGGCGGGACGATACGCCACCCTCCGGCCTCACCGGCAATGAGACCGGCCCAAACAAAAAGCGGCGCGCCCATGGGGCGCGCCGGCTGAGGTGACTCGCGGTCTCAGGAACGAGTCGTATTACTTTATCCAATATACCAGAGTGTGTCTGTATCTTTCCGGCGACACTTATCCCTCTTGCTCACGTTTTTGTGAGGAATGAATGACGCCGGCGAACGTATGTCACCTTTTCGCCAGGGCGTCGGCGAAGGCGACGATGCGGTTGCGGGCGTAGGTCGGCACGCCGGCGCTGATCGAGGTGCCGGTGTTGAACGAGGAATTGCCCATCAGCACCTGCACCGGCAGCAGGTTCTTCAGCACCGGCACGCGGGCGTATTCCTGTTTGCGCTCCAGCACGTCGGCCTTGATGGCCAGAGCCATGTAGGTCGTCACCACCGTCCGGTTCGGATCGTCCGGGGCCGGCTGCATCACCGCCAGGAACTTGCCGAAGCGCAGGATCTGGTTGACCCAGAAGATCGTCTGTTCGAGGCCACCCGCCACGGGCGTGTCGATCTTCGTGAGCGCCGCGAGGCCCGCCGCCTCGGCCGGCGGCAGCACCCGCAGCTCGCTCTGGAACGAGACGAACTCCGCTATCCTTTTCGAGGAGCCGAGTTCGAGCTTGTTGGCAAGCTTCACGCCGAGCGGCAGCTTGCCCTCGAGATCGTAGCGCGACTCGATGCAGACGCCGCCTGCCCCGCACCAGGGCCGGTCGGGACGCTTGGCAAAGGCGGCGACCGGGTCCTTGGTCGGCGTCACCTCCGCCGGGTCGAGCCGCTTGTGGCGGATCACCGGATCCATCTTGGCCAGGAAGTCCAAGTTGGCAAACGCCGAGAGATCAATCGCGGAGGGCGGCTTGGCCACGACGAAGCGGCCTTCCGCAACATAGACCTTCAGGGTCTCGTGGCGCGGTTTGGCGACGCCGTTCACCGTCTGGGTGTAGTCGGGCTCGGTATAGCCGGGCCAGGGGCTGAGCGCGGCGGCCTCGGGACCCCGCGCCTTCCGCCACGCCTCGAAGGCGATCAGCCCGCTCTCCGGATTGGTCGAGGCAGCTTCGCGGTGGTCAGTGAACAGCACCGTGCCGGGCTTGAGGCTCGCGGCGTCGCCGGGCGTCAGGGCCGGCACGTCCTTGACCCGGTCGGAGACCAGGGCGGCGGGCTTCGGAAGATCTTTTGCTGCCTCTTGCGCGCGCGCGGGCACTGCCAGCGCGAGCGCGACGAGAAGGGCGGCCGGAAAAAGCCTGGGCAAAGCGGACCTCGGAGGAGTCGATGAGGGAGGGCGTCGGAGGGCGCCAAAGGCGTAGGCTCAGTAGCCGGGATCGTCGCCGAACAGGTAGTCGGGATCGCGGCGGCGCTGGCGCGCGCGGGTGTCGCCCTCATCGTCGAAGGGCGAGCCGAACGGCACCGGGTTGACCTGCCCGTAGCGGTCGCGGCCGGGCCAGGCCTGCGGCTCCTCCCGGCGGTCGCGGCGCAGGCCCCAAGGATCGACAGTCCGGTCGGTCTCGGCGCTACGGCGCTGCGCGAACGGGTCTTCGGTGCTCCGGCGCCCACCCGGCAGATTGCCGAAGAAGTCACCGGCGACATCCGCCCCGTCCTCCGCATTGCCGTAATCGCCGTCCTCCGCGTCGGGGCGCATGGCGTAGAGCGTGTCGCGGGGCACCAGCGCGTATTGCGTGTCGGCGACTTGGCCGCCCTTGAGGCGGAAATGCTCGATGAAGCCGCCGCCCGCGACACGCTGGCCGCTCCTCGGCTCGATCGGCAGGTCGGCAATCAGCGCCTTCGCCTCCGGAGAAGGCGGCGCCAGCGGCGTGCGCGCCACCCCGTTGGCCCAGGCCGCCTGGAAGATCGCCTTTGCCACCGGCACGGAGACGTGGCCGCCGGTCTGGCCACGGCCGAGCGTGCGGCGCACGCCGTCGGCGTTGTCGTAGCCGGCCCAGACCACCACGGTGATCTCATTCGAGAAGCCGGCGAACCACGCGTCGTTCTCGTTCTCCGAAGTGCCGGTCTTGCCGGCGACGTAGGCCGAAATGCCGGAGAGCGCCGCGGCGGTGCCGTGCTGGGTCACGCCCTGAAGCATAGTCTTGAGCTGGTAGAAGGCGACCCGGTCGGCCGAGCCGATCCGCACCGGCGCCTTTTCGGGATGGCTGTAGACCGGCTTTCCGTCGCGCTCGACCGATTCCAGCGCGTAGGCACTCGGGCGCGCGCCCTCGTTGGCGATGGCGGCGTAGAAGCTCGCCAGATCGATCATCCGCACCGGCTGGGCGCCGAGGACGAAGGGATAATAGCGCTCGCATTCGGCGTAGAGCTGGGCCTCCAGCGCGATGTCGCAGACGCGCTGCAGGCTGTCGGGGGCCTTGGGGGCGATGCCGCCCTGGAGCAGGCGGGCGGTGACGAGGTTCTTCGAGAATTCGAGCCCGCGCCGGATCGTCGTCGCGCCGGAGCCGCCGCCGTCATAGTTCTTCGGCGACCAGGAATCGCCCGTTCCGCCGATCGGCGGCAGGGTCACGGCGGAATCCATCACCAGCGTGTTGGGCTGGAGCCCCGCATTCAGCGCCGCGAGGTAGGTCAGCGGCTTAAGGGTCGAACCCGGCTGGCGCACGGCCTGCGTCACCCGGTTGAGCTGGCTCAGCGGATAGGAGAAGCCCCCGCTCATCGCCAGGATCCTGCCCGTGCGGTTCTCCAAGACGATGGCCGCGCCCTGGACGGTCGGGCGCACGCGCAGGTCGGCCCGAAGGCTACCCTTGCCCTCGCGCAGGCGCACCCGCACGGCATCGTAGAGCTGAAGTTTTCCCCGCGCGGAGCCGGGCTCCAGGCTCGCGACCCGGCCGTCGGGCAGGCCGACCCTGGTGCCATTCTTACCCGCTTGGAGCACCACCGCGAGCGGCCAGCGCACGTCGTAGAGCGGCGGCCGGGCGGAGACGAGCGCGCGCTGCCAAGGGGGCTGGATCACGGGCTGGATCGCGGGCGGGGCGGCGGGTTTGGACGGTGCCTTCGCCGCCGCCTTGTCCGCCCCTTTCTTGGCGCCCCTCTTTGCCTCGGGCGCAGGCGGCGGCGCGGCCGGCTCCGACGCAGGCGCAGCGGCTTCGATGCGCTTGATCGCCTCGGCGAGGTTCAGCTCCGGCCCCTCGTAGCGGGCGCGGCCGGTGCCGCGCTCGTAGGTCGCCAGCCCCTCCTGAAGCGCCCCTTCGAGCGCGCTTTGCAGGCCGGCATTCACCGTGGCGCGCACGGTGTAGCTCGCGTTGGTGAGCGATTCGAGGCCGGCGAAGCTGCGCGCCTCGCGGGCGACCTGATCGACGAGGTAGAAGCCGGAATCCTGGCGCGCGGCGTCCGGCGGCTTGATGCCGAGATCGGAGGCGACCGCTGCGTTCATCTGCGCCTCGGTGATCGTGCCCTCTTCCTTCATCCGGCTCAGCACGTAGGCGCGGCGCTCTCGCGCCCGCTCCGGGTACTTGTCCGGGCTGTAGTAGTTCGGCCCCTTCGGCAGGCCGGCGAGCAGGGCGGCCTCGGGCAGGCTCAGCGCGCCCACCGACTTCCCGAACCAGCTCCGCGCGGCCATCTCGATGCCGTAGGCGCCGCGGCCGAGATAGATCCCGTTGAGATAGAGGCCGAGGATCTGCGGCTTGGTCTGGAGCCGCTCCAGGCGCGAGGCCACGATCATCTCGCGGATCTTGCGCTCGTAGGTGACGTCGTCACCGACCGAGAGGTTCTTGACCACCTGCTGCGTGATGGTCGAGCCGCCGGCCGGGCGCCCCGGCGAGGCGAGGTTGCCGACGAAGGCGCGGATCACCCCACGCTCGTCGATGCCGTGGTGCTGGTAGAAGCGCTTGTCCTCGGCGGCGACAAAGGCCTTTTGCACGAGGTCGGGCACGCCCTCGATCGGCACGACGAGGCGGCGCCCATGCGTCTCGAAGGTCTCAGAATAGGGTTTGCCTGCCGCCTCGAGGATCACGCTGGCGCTGGGCAGCTTGATGTCGCGCAGGGCCTCGGCCGAGGGCAGATCCTTCACGGCGTTGTTGTAGAAGGCGATCACAGCCGCCGCCTCGAAGGGGGAGTTGGCCGGGCTCTCACCCTTGCAGAACTGCTTGTAGCTCGTGTTCAGCTCGGCGATGTCGAGCCCGTGCAGGATCTTGGGCGCGCTGTCGCCCGCCACAGCGCTCGGATCCTCCATGGCGGTGGAGATCAGCTCGTCGAGATTGATGTCCTCAATGTCGAAGGACTTGCGCATGTGGGCACAGCCGTCGCGCAGGATCGCCACGACCTGCGCGCCATCCTTGGCCGGGTCGAACTGGGTCCGCACCGCATCGGGCCGCGTCGTGACCTGGGACAGGGTCAGCGCGGTCGCGAACAGCTTGATTAGGATGGCGTTCATCGAGCGGTTGAGGTCCCCGGCCGGCACGCGACGGACAAGCGTGTCGGTGCCGATCAAGCGGCGCACAACGCGGCTGATTTATGGACGCGTGCGCCCGGACGCCACGGGGCGGGCACGGGACGGGGATGCGTCGGCGGCGGGTGTGGATGCAAAGCCCGCACGACGAAAAAGGGCGACCGCCGCGCGCGATCGCCCCTGAACGTCCCGCGGCGGCCGGCCGCTTCTCGGATGGAAACCGCCCTCAGCGCAGGAGCTGGAGGATGCCCTGCTGCGCCTGGTTGGCGAGCGACAGCGCCGAGATGCCCAGCGACTGACGGGTCGAGAGCGCCTGGGAGTTGGCCGCCTCTTCGTTGAGGTCGGCGTTGGTCAGGTTCGAGGCGCCGGTATCGAGGATGTTGACGAGCCGCTTGGTGAAGTCCTGCCGGTTCTGCACGACCGAGAGGTTCGAGCCGAAGGTCGAGCTCGCCGTGCGCAGGGTATCGGAGCCTGCCGTCAGCTTGGTCAGCGTGCCCTTGATGTCGGCGTCGAGCAGGAAGTTGCCCTGTCCGTTCACCGTCGCACCCGAGTTACCGGTGATCGAGGTCAGATTCAGGCCATCGGCCGTCAGATCCTTCCCCTGCACATCGAGATTGGCGGTGTCGCGCTCGTTGAAGGTGATGTGCAGCTTGTTCGAGGCATCGCTGCTACTAATCAGGTTGACGCCGTTGAAGCTCGAATCCTTGGCGAGCTGCGTGATCTGGATCAACAGGCTATTGTACTGCTCGGCCAGCTTCGTACGCGCCTCCACGCCCGAGATGGTCAAGTTAGCGCTGTTGCTTGCGGCCGGGTTGCCGGTGCCGTACTTGTTGGCCGTGGCGCTGCCCGTGCCGGCGGCAAAGCCTAGAGCGGTCTGGCCGCCCGTCGTCGCGAACTCGACCGCCGCGCTGGCATTCAGCACGATCTTCTTGCCGGTCGTGTCCTTAGAGAACATCGTCGAGCCGGCCTGAGAGTTGAGCGCGGTGATGGCCGTGTCGATCGAATCGCCGGTGGCAATGGTCGCGGTCTTGCTCGTGCCGTTGATGTAGAAGGTGACGCTGGCGTTGGTCGCGGCGGTGAAGTCGTTGGCCGCGGTGCCGGTCGTCGTGATCTGCGTCGAGAGCGCTTGGTTGGCGGTGGATTTCGCCGAGTCGATCAGCTTCTGGATCGAGGTGATGCCCTGGTTGGCCGCCTGGATCGTCTGGATGCCGTTCGAGATCGAGTCGAGCAGCGAATTGAGATCGCCCGAACGGCTGCTGAAGGACTGCGCCGTGAAGAAGTTGACCGGGTTGTCGAGCGCCGACGAGACCTTCAGTCCCGTCGCCAGCCGGTTCTGGGTGGTAGCCGTCAGGGCCGAGGTGTCCTGCAGGGAGAGCAGGTTCTGGCGGGTGGCGGCGGAAAGCGTGACGCTGGAAGACATGGGTAACAACCCCGTTCAGATCGATACCGATCCGGCATTAGGGTTAATTCACCATGTCCAGGGTTTCTTAAGCGTTAACGATCTCTTCGAGGCCGGATAATTTCCAATTTTTGCAACGGGTCGACAGCCGGAACAAGGTCCCGGCCGTCTCTTTTGCTGGCGCGATGCGTCTCAGGGAACGCGATCAGCGAAGGAGCTGGAGGATGCTCTGCTGTGCCTGGTTGGCGAGCGAGAGCGCCGAGATACCCAGCGACTGACGGGTCGAGAGCGCCTGGGAGTTGGCTGCTTCCAGGTTGAGGTCGGCGTTGGTCAGGTTGGCCGCGCCGGTATCGAGGACGTTGATCAGGTTCTTCGAGAAGCTCTGACGGTTCTGCACCACGGAGAGGTTCGAGCCGAAGGTCGAGCTCGCCGTGCGCAGGGTGTCCGAGCCCGAGGTCAGCTTGGTCAGGGTACCCTTGATGTCGGTGTCGAGCAGGAAGTTGCCCTGGCCGTTCACCGTCGCACCCGAATTGCCGGTGATCGAGGTCAGCTTGAGACCGTCGGCCGTCAGATCCTGGCCCTGGACGTCGAGGTTCGAGGTGTCCTTCTCGTTGAAGGCGATGTGCAGCTTGTTCGAGGCGTCGCCGTTGCTGATCAGGTTCGTGCCGTTGAAGCTCGAATCCTTGGCCAGCTGCGTAATCTGGGTCAGCAAGCTGTTGTACTGGTCAGCAAGCTTGGCGCGAGTATCGACGCCCGAGATGGTCAGGTTGGCGCTGGCGCTCGCAGCCGTATTGCCGCTGCCGTACTTGTTGGCCGTATCGGTACCCGTGCCGGCGGCAAAGCCCAGTGCGGTCTGGCCGGCCGTCGTCGCGAACTCGACTGCCGAACTCGCGTTCAGCACGATCTTCTTGCCGGTCGTATCCTTGGAGAACATCGTCGAGCCGGCCGCTGTGTTCAGCGTCGTGATGGCCGTGTCGATCGAATCGCCACTGGCGATGGTCGCCGTCGTCGCCGTGCCGTTGACATAAAGCTTGACGCTGGAACCGCCGGAACCGGGAGCGGTGTAGTCGTTGGCCGCGGTGCCGGTCGTGGTGATCTGCGTCGACAGCGCCTGATTAGCGGTGGATTTAGCCGAGTCGATCAGCTTCTGGATCGAGGTGATGCCCTGGTTGGCCGCCTGGATCGCCTGGACGCCGTTCGAGATGCCGTCGAGCAGGCCGCCGAGATCGGTCGAGCGGTTCGACAGGTTCTGAGCGGTGAAGAAGTTGACGGGGCTGTCGAGGGCGGAGGAAACCTTGAGGCCGGTGGCAAGGCGGTTCTGGGTGGTGGCCGTCAGGGCCGAGGTGTCCTGCAGCGAGAGCAGGTTCTGACGGGTGGCGGCCGAAAGCGTGATGCCGGAGGACATGGGGGCGATCCTTGTGGGTCTTGATGCCGCCCTTTTGGCGACACCCGGACCTTCCATCCCGCGCCTTGCCGAGACCTTAATCCGACCGTCCGATTCCGCTGCTTTCGCCCGTCAAACGCAAGCATCGCGCAAAGCCGTGCGATCGTGGTTAAGAGAACATCACGGTCTTTGCTTCGTTTCGTCCCACCAAGGAACTGTTCATCATGGCCCTGCGCATCGAGCTCAAGCCCCAGGAGCGGCTGATCATCAACGGCGCGCTGATCCGCAACGGAGACCGCCGCTCGACCTTCGTGATCGAGAACCAGTGCAAGTTCCTGCGCGAGAGCGAGATCATCACCGAGACCGAGGCCGACACCGCCGCCAAGCGGCTCTGCGTCACGCTCCAGTTCATCTATCTGGCCGACAACCCGCCGGAGGCCGAGGATCTGTTCGTACGCCAAGCCACGGAGATCATGAAGGCGTCGCCGAGCATGGCGCCCTACATCCTCGCGATCCAGGACGAACTCTCGGCGCGCCAGTATCACCGCGCGATCAAGCACGGGCGCGAGCTGATCGCCTACGAACGCCAGCTCCTCGACCATCTCGAAGCGAGCCGCGATGCAGGCGCGCCGCAGAGCTGAGCGGCGCTCTTCGAACGCCGGATCAGACGATGCCGCTCTTCTCGTAGGGCCAGGGCTTGCCGAGATGGGCCGCGACCCGGGCGACATCGGAGCCCACCGCCTCGACCGCCGCCTGCACCTGCTCCGCCGGCACCTCGAACCGGCGCGCCCAGTAGGCGCGGTCCCGCGGCGCATCGAGAACCACCTCGGCGGGATCGCCGCTCGCTGCGTGCCCCTCGGCATGTCCCGCGTCGGATGCTTCCTGCACCATACCCCTGTCCTCCCAAGCACGTCCGCACGAAGACGCAGACCAACGGAGGGCAAACCGGCGGGCGGGGCAGGTTGGTTCCGCCGAGAGCCGTCCGCTCATGCCTCGCGAGGGGCCCCCGCCGGTCGCCGGCGTGCCGGAGCGGCTGCGATGTGGAAGGCGGCCGGGCGCCGGAACAGGAAATCCAGGCGCGAACCGCGCACCAGCCGCTCGAAGGCCAGGGGCACCGTGACCGCCGCCACGGTCACGACGAGGCTCGCGAGCCCGAGATCGAGGGCGAGGTCGGGCCGGGCCTCGTTGAACCGGGCGATCCCGGTGCGGGTCAGCGCCATCGGCAGGAAGAAGCCGAGATAGATCACGATGGAGCGCTCGCCGCAGGCGCGCAGCGCTGCGGTAACGGGGCCGCCCGCTCGCGTCATCAGCCCGGCAAAGGCGACGATGGCGAGCGCGCCGACCGTGCCGAGCGCCAGGCTGACCACCGGCAGGCGCGCGAGCGTCGGCAGCGCCTCGATCCCCGTCGGCGTGAACACGAACACGGCCTCCAGCACGGCCCAGAGGGCGAGGCCCGCGAGCGCCAGGCCCGCCCGCTCGCGCACCCGGTCGGCGAAGCGGAAGATCCACTCGGCGAAGAGATAGCCGCCGAGGAAGTAGACGTAGCGCTCGCAGAACTCGTCCAGGAGTTCGGGCAGGCCGCTCGTCGGCAGGATCTGCAGCAGAGCCGCCGCGACGAGCAGCAGGGCCGGCGGCACCCGGCGGTGGAGCAGCTTCGTCACCACCGAGAACACCGCGAGCAGGTAGACGAACCACAGCGTCGAGTAGGGCACCACCAGCGCCTCCGCGAGGTGCAGGCCGAAGGCGGCGAGCTTCTCCGCGCTCCCGTCCGCTCCGGCGACGATCGAGCCGGCCTTGAACAGCGATTGGATCACCACCCACAGTCCGTAGAAATAGGCGAAGTGGACCACGCGCCGATCCGCGAACAGCCGCCAGTCGCGGTCGATCACCCGGCCGAGGAAGAGCCCCGAGAGCAGGAAGAAGTCGGGGATCCGGAACGGCTTGGCGAACTCGACGACCGTGTGCAGGAAGCCCTCGCCGCCGAGCGCCTCGCCGGTGCCGAGCGTCGAATGCATCATCACGACGAGGATGATGCAAAGGCCCTTGGCGACATCGACCCAGGCGAGCCGGGCGGCCTCTTCGGGACGCGGGCGAAGGGGGCGGGTGGCCGCGGTGGACGCTGCGGTGGGCATCGCGGTCATGGGAGGCGGACCTGGTGCGGGCGGGATCGAGCCGCGATCGTGGCGCCGAAGCGTTAAACGCCCGCGAGCGCGGCCCGACGATTTCGCCGTGCGGTTAACATCGCGGGAAGACGGCCGGAGGATTTCCCCGCCGTGGCCGCCGGCCGAGCTGAGACAGGCGACGTGCCCTGCGCAGTCCGTTCACCATCCGGCCGGGTCGCCGCCGCGGCGCAACGCTTTCATCAGCCTCGGCAGGCAGTGCTCCGGCCGGACAGCAAGAGGACGGGTGAGGAAGAATGCGCATCGTGTCAGGCGGCGAGGGCGAGTCCACGACCGTCCAACTCTCGGAGATCCTCGGCGCCTTGAGCCACGCCCTTGATCTGACGGAGGGCCAACCCGTCGGGCATTGCGTGCGCGCGACCTGGATCGGCTTCCATATCGGCCGGCAGATGGGCCTGCCCGACCTGCAGCTCTGGGAACTCTACCACACCGTGATGCTGAAAGACCTCGGCTGCTCCAGCAATGCCGCGCGCATCTGCGAACTCTACCTGTCGGACGATCTGAGCTTCAAACGCGACTTCAAGACCGTCAGCGACAGCCTGCCGAAGGTTCTCGGCTTCGTCTTCTCGCATACGGGTCTCAAGGCCGGTTTGGCCGACCGCTTCCGGGCGGTGCTCAACATCCTGCAGAACGGGGGGACGATCGTCGACGAACTGATCCAGACCCGCTGCCAACGCGGCGCCGAGATCGCTCGGCAGTTGCGCTTCCCGGCCAGCGTCTGCGAGGCCATTCACGCCCTCGACGAGCACTGGAACGGCGGCGGGCGGCCCGACCGGCTCGCCGGCCCCGCGATCCCGCTCTATGCCCGCGTGGCGCTGCTCGCCCAGGTGGTCGACGTCTTCCACACCTCCGCCGGCCGCGCGGCGGCCCTGGCCGAGGTGCGGGCGCGCGCCGGCACATGGTTCGATCCGCAAATCGTCGCCTGTTTCGAGGCGGCCGCGGCCGCCCCCGGCTTCTGGGAGACCCTGGCCTCCGACGCGGTCGAGGCGGCGGTGTTCGCCCTGGCGCCCCGCAGCCCGATCACCGTGGACGAAGACTACCTCGACGACATCGCCCGCGCCTTCGCGCAGATCATCGATGCCAAGAGCCCGTTCACCTCGGGCCATTCGGAGCGCGTCGCGGTCTATGCCGACATGGTCGCGGCCGAACTCGGCTACACGCCGGAGCGCCGACGCTGGCTCAAGCGGGCCGCGCTGCTGCACGACGTCGGCAAGCTCGGGGTCTCGAACGCGATCCTCGACAAGAACGGCAAGCTGGACGAGGCCGAGTGGCAGGACATGCGCAACCACGCGGCATTGTCCGAAACCATCCTGACACGGGTCGCCGCCTTCCACGAGATCGCCCGGATCGGGGGCGGCCACCACGAGCGGCTCGACGGAAGGGGCTATCCGCGCGGGCTGAAGGGCGAGGCGATCGCACCCGAAACCCGGATCGTCTCGGTCGCCGACGTGTTCGACGCCCTGACCGCGGACCGGCCTTACCGGAAGGCGATGCCGGTGGAGAAGGCGCTCGCCATCATGCGCGGCGATGTCGGCACCGCGTTCGATCCGGACTGCTTCGCGGCGCTGGAACGCGCCATCGCCGGGCTCGACATGGACTTGGCGCGGGTGGACGCGGCGGCATAGGGCGGACGTACGGCTCATCCAAGGTCCCTCGCGCCTACCGCCGCGAGTTCGCATCGCCGCGTCGGGTGCGGGTCTTGCGCGTCGGGGCGTGGAAGTCGTCGGGTTTGCCGCGCACCCAATCGAGGAAGCGGGCGATCTCGGGATCGGCGCGGAGCGCCTCGACCTCGGCGAGCCGCCGGGCGATCTCGGCCTCGCTGTAGCGGGCATGGATCGCCGAGTGGCAGATCTGATGGAGCCGTACGGTCGCCCCGTGGGCCCCGCCCTTCATCTTCGGCGTGAGGTGATGCAGGCTCTGGCGCGCATGGGCCGGAATCGGCCGCTCGCAGAGCGGGCAGACCGGCGTGTCCGCCGGCTTCGGTCCGTGCGTCTCGGGATCCGCGTCGCGCCAGCGACGGGCGCGCCGCCCCACCACCCTGTGTCTCCGTCCAGCGACCCGGTCCCGCCGGGCGCGAGGGAAACGGACAGAGGGTCCGCACGGCTCCCGCCGAGGCCACGCGTCACGTGCGCCGGCTTGATCGCGCGGCGCGCCTTGTTGCGACGAAGGGTGCGCGCTACGCCCAGGGTTCAAACGGCGATACGGGTGGGCGGCATGAAGCGGACAACCATCGACTCCAAGCTCTCCGTGGCCCATCAGCCGAGCCTCGCGGAGATCGAGGCGCTCGGTCGTGAGGGCGTGCGCCTTCTCATCAACAACCGCCCCGACGGCGAGGAGCCGGGCCAGCCCGGCACGGCAGCCGAGCGCGCGGCGGCGGAGGCGGCGGGCCTGCGCTACCTCGATCTCCCGGTGACCGGCCCCACCCTCACCCGCGACGCGGTGGAGCGCTTCCACGCGGCGGTCGAGGCGGCACCGGGCCCGGTCGTCGCCCATTGCCGCAGCGGCACGCGCTCGCTGACGCTCTGGACGATCGGCGAAGTGCTCGCCGGACGCCTCCGGCGCGACGAGGTGGCAGCCTACGGCGCCCGCCACGGCTACGACCTCTCCGGCGCCGAGCGCTGGCTCGACGCGAATCCGGGCTGAGTGAAACGCGCTACTGGCCCGGCATGGTGAGGATCAGCGGCCCGTTGCGCGTGGCGACGGCGGTGTGCTCGTACTGGACCGTGAGGGCGCGCGGTCGGCTGTAGAGGGTCCAGGGATCGTCGCCGTCCTCGGCGAAGTCCGCGCCCAGTGACAGGAACGGCTCGACGGTCAACACCATGCCGTCGCGCAGGATCCGGCGCTCGGACGGATCGGGCCAGGTCGCGATCTCGGTCGGCTCCTCGTGCAGCGACAGGCCGACTCCGTGGCTCGCGAGGTTGCGTACCAGGGTGTAGCCGTTCTTGTGCGCGAAGGTGCCCACCGCCCGGCCGATGCCGGAGAGCGGCTTGCCGGCGCCGACCTGCCGCAGGCCCGCCCACATCGCCCGGCGCCCGTCCTTGCACAGCCGCTCGACCGCGCGCGTCACCGGCGGCACGGCGAAGGACGCGCCCGTATCGGCAAAGTAGCCGTCTCGCTCCGCCGAGACGTCGATGTTGACCAAGTCCCCCGGCGCGATCCGGCGCTCGCCGGGGATGCCGTGGGCGATCTCCTCGTTGACGCTGATGCAGGTCGCGCCCGGAAAGGCATAGACCGCCTCCGGCGCCGAGCGCGCGCCGGCCGCCTCCAGGAAGGCCCGCCCGACGTCATCCAGTTCACGGGTGGTCATGCCGGGCTCGATCGCCCGGCCCATCATGGCCAGCGTGTCGGCGACGATGCGGCCGATCTGTTTCAGCCCCGCCAACTCGTCGTCGTTCGACACCGTCATGTCGCGTCCTTTCGCAGGGTCGGAGGAGCCGGCATCTCCGTCTCGGCCTTCGAGAGCCGGGAATGTCGTGGCCGAAGCTCCGGCCGAACCGGTTCTGCCATCTTCACGCGATCGCGCGAAGCCATCGGCATGGCGCGGGCGGCCGCATGGCCGGCATGAGTACGGGCGATCCGCTCGATGAGGCTCAACAGAGCACGCTGCCATCGCCGGAGATCCGTCGATCCCCAGAACGGACACTTGCGAATTGCGTCGCCACCCGTCGCCCACTGTCAGGCTGCAGGGAACGGGCAGCTCAAAGTTGCGTTTCGCAACCGATGGAAGGCTCGTGCCCGGTCCGATCCGGCGACAACGCCGACATCCTCGACTTTGCCCGACCGTGCCGGAGGAGTGTGAGATGGCTGGAGCGTCCGAGACATCCGGGGCGGGCCATCCGTCCGGCCTGCTGCCGATTGGACCGGCCCGCCTCGACGCGATGAGCGCCGTCCTGGCCCGCAACTGGTGGCTCGTGGCCCTACGCGGCGCGCTTGCCATCCTGTTCGGGATCATCGCCTTCGTGGCGCCGGGCGCCTTCGTGCTCTCGCTGGTGCTGTTCTTCGCCGCCTACATGCTGGTCGATGGTTTCTGCGGCATCGCCGCCGCATTGCGGGCGGCGCAGCGGCACGAGCGTTGGGGCTTCCTGCTGCTCGAAGGCCTGCTCGACATCGTGGTCGGCGTCGCGGCGTTTCTCGTGCCGGCGGCGGCCGTCTGGGCCTTCGTGCTGCTCGTGGCCGCCTGGGCCCTGGTCTCGGGCGGGCTGATGATCGCGGCGGCCTTCCGCCTCCACCTGCATTACGGCCGCTGGTGGCTCGGCCTCGGCGGGGCGATCTCGGTGCTGTTCGGGATCGCGCTGCTGATCAATCCCGGCATGTCGGCACTGGTGCTGACGTGGTGGCTCGGCGCCTACGCCGTGGCCTTCGGCGCCATGCTGCTGATCCTCGGCTTCCGCCTACGCTCCCATCATACGGCGCAGGCGCGGCCGCTCTCGGAGAGCGGTCGCGCCTGAAGCTCAGCAGAGCGTTGCCCGGCCCGTTCGAGGCGGGCCGGTTCGTCAGTCGCCGGCAACCGCCGGCCCCGCGGCGCTGTTGCGCCGGACCGTGACACGATTGGGAACCTGCTCGCCCTTGTCCGGCCGCCAGAGCGGTACGAGGAAGCGCAGCCAGGCACGAGTCTCCTCGCCGCCGAGATTGCGCTGGGCGATGTCGCGGGTGAGCATGGTCTGGACCGTGAACTTCTCGAAGGCGTAGCCCACGAGCCCGCCCATGGCGAACTGCCCCCCCGGCCGGTAGCCGGGCCTGTTGGTCGGCAGGTCGGTCGAGCCGAAGGCGACGGCGCCCACCTGCCACTTGCCGAAGCGCTTGGCCGCGGTCAGGTCGAGGTTCATGTAGTCGGAATAGTGCACGTTGGTCGGCGAGTTCTCCGCCAGCATCGTGCCGTAATGGAGGTTGGCCGTGACGTTCCAGCCATCGCCGACATAGCTGATCGCGAAGCGCTGGGCGATCGAGGCGGAGCGGAGCGCGAACAGCGTGTCGCTCGGCCAGAAGCCGCCGATGAAGTAGCTGACGCCGAGGTTGTCCGCGACCTTCCAGGCGATCTGGGCCGTCGTCAGTGGCTGGGCGAGACCCGCCTGCCAGGGTCCCTCCTGCGGGCTGACCGCGTTGAACGGGAACGACTGGATGAAGCGCAACTGCCCGCCGAGGACCTTCCAGGGCGTTGCCCACAGGAACACGACGAGGTTGTTGTTGCCCTGGTTGTCCCGAGGCAGCGTCCCGCGCTCAGCGAAGCTCGTCGTGAGGTTCATCTGCACGCCTTCCGGCACCTGCCAGCCCGTTGGGAGACCAACGGTGATGCCTGGGAGGGCCGCGGAGCGGGCAAGAGCCATGGAGGGCAGCCCGGCCAAACAAACGCACGTGACGATCTGCGCGTAGCGGCGCGCTTTCAGTCCGAACTGCAACGTCTTTCCCCCAATGGCTTACCCGCGTGAGCCGCCCGTCCTCGGCTTCAGCGCTTCTTGATCCGTAGCCGCCCCACCTTGAGGGACGCGGCCACGCGGCAACAGCCGAGCTAGCCCCCATCAATTGATGGAATCTTGCTTCTGTTACGATTTTTTCAGAATACAACAGATTAAAATTATTTTTCTGATCTTTTATATGTTGGGATTAAAACCGTCGTACAGGCGTATCGACGGCAGGGCCAACGTTAGAGGCCCGCTGGAATGCCCGCTCATCTCGGTCTGCACCTTGGACTGCGACGCCAATAGTCGCCAGCCGATACGGACCGCTGCGGGGGGCTCGGACGCGGTCAGGCCATCAGCGCCCGCGCGGTGTCGGCATCGGCCAGCCGACGCCCGAGCAGGCGGGCACCCTCCGCAGCCCGGCGGATCTGGGCGGCGTTGCTCTCGGCCGGGCTTCCGTCGGGCGCGAGCAGGCTGTTCTCGAAGCCGACGCGCACATGCCCGCCGAGGCCCGCCGCGACGAGGGCGCAGGCATTCTCCCGCGGGCCGAAGGCGCAGATCGACCAGAGCGGTACCCCCTCCCCTGCCGCTTCGAGGAAGGGCAGCAGATCGGCGGGCCGCGAGACCTGTCCGGGCGTGTAGCGACCGAGCACGAAGAGCGGGAAATCCCCGCCCTCGCCGAGCACGCCGCGGCGTTTGAGGTCGGCGTAGCGGGCCACCTCGGCCGGTTCGTAGAGGATGATCTGCAGGAGGATGCGCTCGCGCCGCGCCCAGGCGAAGAAATCCGCCGCCGCAGTCTCGGCCCCGGCATCCGGCACGAGTTCGCGCAAAGCCAGCGAGACCGCCTCGGGGCGCGTGGCTCGCACCACCGCCATCTGCTCCGGGCCTTGGTAGCGCCCGGCGGCCTCCGAGGTGATTTGCACCACGAGGCGGTTCCCCACCTCCGCGCGGATCGCAGCGGTGACCGAGCGATACGCCTCCGCATCGAGGAGGTGACGGCCTGCCGGATCGCGGACATGGACGTGGATCAGGGCAGCACCCGCCTCCACGATCTCGGCCGCGGTGCGGGCGATCTCGCTTTGCGTAATCGGCAGGGCCGGATGGTCGGCCTTGCTGCGGGTCGCGCCGTTGGGTGCGTTGGCGAGGATGAGCGGCGGCCAGCCGGCGTCGTGGGTCATGGGCTCGATCGTCATGGACTCGGTCTCGCGGTCGAAAAGATCAGTCGCCCGCGCTCAAGCCCAGGCGCCGCATGCGGTCGGAGAGCGTCTTGCGCGGCAGGCCGAGGGTTCGCGCGGCCTCGGCGATGCGCTGGCCGGAGGCCTTGAGCGCGTCCTCGATGACCAGGCGCTCCACCCGGTCGAGCAGGGCGTCGAGGCTCGGCGCCGCGCCGGGGCCGCCGGCGAGGTCCGGGCTCAAGAAGCCGAGGATGGTACGCTCGGCGGCGTTCTTGAGTTCGCGCACGTTGCCCGGCCAGTCGGCGAGCATCAGCGAACGGCGCAAGGACGGCGGCACCTCGATCACCGGGCGCTGGTACTTCACCGCCGCCTGGACGAGGAAGCGCTCGAACAGGAGCGGGATATCCTCGCGGCGCTCGCGCAAGGGGGGCAGGGTCAGCGTCACCACGTTGAGGCGGAAATACAGATCGCGGCGGAAGCGGCCGGCCTCCGAGAGCGCGTCGAGATCCTCCTTGGTGGCGGCCACCACCCGCAGATCGACCGGCACGCTGGTGTTCGAGCCGAGCCGTTCCACCCGCCGCTCCTGCAACACGCGCAGCAGCTTCACTTGGAGCGCCAGCGGCATGCTCTCGACCTCGTCGAGGAACAGCGTGCCGCCGCTCGCATGCTCGACCTTGCCGATGCGGCGCTTGCCCGCCCCGGTGAAGGCGCCGGCCTCGTGGCCGAACATCTCGCTCTCGAACATGCTCTCGGGGATGGCGCCGCAATTGATCGCCACGAAGGGTTTCGCCGCCCGCGCCCCGCCCTCGTGCAGCGCGCGGGCGACCTGCTCCTTGCCCGCCCCGGTCTCGCCGAGCACCAGCACGTCGGCGGCGGCCGAACTGAGCGAGGCGATGTCGTCGCGCAGCCGCCGCAGGGCCGGCGACTGACCGACGAGAAAGCGCTCCACCGCGCTGCCCGGCGCGTCGCCGCGATCGAGGGCATCGCGCAGGCGGCGGTTCTCGATCACCAGCGCCCGCTTCTCCAGGGCCCGGCGGACCACCTCGACGAAGGCGTCGTTGACGAAGGGCTTCTCGATGAAGTGGTAGGCGCCCTCCCGCATGGCGGCGACTGCCATGGCGATGTCGCCGTGGCCGGTCACGAGCACCACCGGCAATTCGGGGTCGCGGCGGCGGATGTCAGCGAGGAGTTCGAGCCCGTCGCGGCCCGGAAGGCGCACGTCGCTCACGACGATGCCGGCAAAGCCGCGGGTGATGGCCGGCAGCGCCGCCTCCGCGCTGGCAAAAGCCTCGACCGCGATGCCGGCGAGTTGCAGCGCCTGCTCCATGGCAAGCCGAACCATTTCCTCGTCGTCGATCAGCACGACCCGCGCGGCGGCTGGCTCGGCCTCAGGAAACATGTCGCATTCTCTCTACAGGGGGCGTGTCCGCGGCCTCCTTCATCGCGTCCCTGGCCACCTCCATCACGAGGTCGAAGGCGAGGCCGCCGCCGGGCATCGGCCGGGGCTGCAGGCTCGCCCCGAATTCGCGGGCGATGGCGAGCGAGATCGGCAGGCCGAGGCCGAGCCCCTCCCCCGCCGGCTTGGTGGTGAAGAACGGCTCGAACAGGCGCGCCAGCGCCGCCGCATCGAGGCCCGGCCCGTTATCCTCGACGCTGAGCACGACCTGCCCGTCCCCGGCCCAGGCGCGCACCGCGACTTCCGCACCAGGGCGCCCCTTCACCGCATCGAGGGCGTTGCCGACGAGGTTGACCAGCACCTGCGACAGGCGGATCGGCTCGAACACCACCCATCGCGCCGCCGGGTCGAGATCGGTCGTCACCCGCGCGCCCGCGTCGCGGATGCGGGAGGACAGGATCGCGAGGCTCTCCGAGACCGCTGCGCCGACATCGACCGCGACCCGCTCCGTCCCCGAGCGACGGGAGAAGCTGCGCAACTGTCCCGTGATCTTGCCGAGCCGGTCCACCAGGGAGACGATGCGGGTCAGGTTGGCCGCCGTCTCCGCCTCCCGCCCCTGGCGCAGGAAGGCGGAGGCATTGTCGGCCAAGCCCCGCATGGCGGCGAGCGGCTGGTTGAGTTCGTGGGTGATGCCCGCCGCCATCTGGCCCAGCGTCGCCATCTTCGCCGCCTGGACCAGTTCCCCTTGCGCCTCGCGCAGGTCGCCCTCGGCACGGGTCCGCTCCTCGATCTCGCCCGCGAGTTTGAGGTTGGCCGCGCTGAGATCGGCGGTCCGCGCCGCGACCGCGGCCTCCAGCGCGCGCTGCGCCGCGCGATTCTCGCGCACCCGCCGCAGGTGCTGGCGCCCGTAGAGGCCGATCAGCCCGAGCACGATGAGCGCCAGGATCGCGCCGGCCCGGGCGCTGCGCCCGGCGATGGCCACCGGCGCGGCGTCGGCGAAGAGCAGCAGCGTCCAGCCATAAGCCGGCAGGCTCGCCTCCTCGAACAGCGCGCGGGTCTGCGGCGCGGCCTCCGACCGGCTCACCAGAGGCACGCCTCCGACGGTGTCCGTCCGGCCGAGATCGATCTGGGCGTAATCATCGCGCCCGTACTGGCGCGTCCGCTCCATGGCGGCACGGGCGGCGGTGTCGAGCGGCTTCGTCGCGCGGAACTTGAGCGCCGGATCGGAGGCGAGGAAGACGATGCCGTTCTCGTCGGCCACCAGCACGCGGTCGCTGCCCTCGCGCCAGATCGTCTCCAGCGGGTCGAGGCCGACCTTGGTCGCCACCACGCCGCGCACCGTGCCGTCGATCATGACGGGCGCGCTGATGAAGTAGCCGGGCACGCCGGTCAGCGTCCCGATGGCGTAGAAGCGTCCGGTGCGTCCGGTGCGCGCTTCCGTGAAATAGGGACGATAGGAGAAGTCCTGGCCGACATAGGTCTGGGGCGTGTCCCAGTTCGACGCGGCGATGGTCAGGCCGGACGGGATCAGCAGGTAGACGACACCCGCCCCCGCCTCGCGGCTCAGCCGATGGAGATAGGCGTTGACGGTCGCGACCTGCGCCGGATCGTCGGGGGCGGCGAGCAACGACTGCACGCGCGGATCGAGGGCGGCGGCGGCCGGCAGGAAGCCGAACCGCTCGATGGTGCCCTCCAGGCTCCGGGCGTAGATCTCCGCCCGCTGGCGCGCGTCACCCGCGAGGCTTTCCGCCACTCGGGCCTCCGTCACCTCCCCCGCCTTGAGAACGGCCAAGACGGCCGCCGCCGCCAGCGCGGCGAGAATGAGGACACGCGCGGCCGTGGCGCGGGGGAAGGGCGTCACTCTCATGGACCGGACGAGGCTTCCGTCACCGCCCTCGTATGCGGTGAGCGATCTGATGCGGCTTCCGGTTGATCGGACGGGGGCCGCAACTCCCCCCTCTCCCCGCTCGGCGGGGAGAGGGGATCCGCAATCCCCGAAGCGATCATCCGGAAACGATGTGAGAGCCTAACATGGCAGCGCCGCAGGCCGAAGAAAGCCGCGGCGACGATCATCAATCCGTCGTCAGCCCCTTCATCTCCACCTGCTCGAAGCGGTGCTGCTCGGCGGTGACGAGGGCGGAGAGGTCGCGCTTCAGGGCGTTGAAGGCGGCCGAGGCGCTGTCGCGCGGGCGCGGCAGTTCCACCCGCAGGTCGCGCTTGATCGTGCCGGGGCGGTAGGTCAGCACCACGATGCGGTCGGCCAGATAGATCGATTCCTCGATCGAGTGGGTGACGAACACGATGGTCTTGCCGGTCGCCGCCCAGATCCGCAGCAGCTCGTCCTGGAGCGACCGGCGGGTCAGGGCATCGAGCGCGCCGAACGGCTCGTCCATCAGCATCACCGGGCTGTCCAGCGCCAGAACGCGAGCGATCGCCACGCGCTGGCGCATACCGCCGGACAGGTCCTTGGGGAAGCGGTCGCGGAACTCGGCGAGCTTGAGCATCTCGAGGAGTTCGGCCACCCGCGCCTGGATCGCCGCGCGGGACATGCCCTTGATCTCCAGACCGAAGGCGATGTTCTGCGCCACCGTCATCCAGGGAAACAGGGCGTATTCCTGGAACACCATGCCCCGGTCGGGACCGGGCGCGGCGACCGTGCGGCCCTCAACGTCGATGCCGCCGCGGGTCGGGTGCGAGAAGCCGGCGATGGCGTTGAGCAGCGTCGACTTCCCGCAGCCGGACGGGCCGAGCAGGCAGACGAACTCGCCGCGGTTGATGGTGAGGTCGATATCCTTGAGGGCGACGACCTCGCCACCGGGGACGGGGAAGATCTTGTCTACCCCCGAGACCACGATGTGCGGCGAGGCGGAGGCGGCCAGCGGGCCGGTGACGGGAACGGCGTCCTGCGTCACGGAAGCGATGGGATGCGGTTGCACGGACATGGGGGACCTCACGATTCCAGACCGCGATGCCAGCGGAGCAGGTGATTGTTCAGGCGGCTCACCGCCATGTCGATGACGAGGCCGAGCGCGCCGATGGTCAGCATCCCGGCGATGATCTTGTCGGACCAGAAGTATTCGCGCGCCTCAAGGATGCGGAAGCCGAGGCCGTTGTTGACCGCGATCATCTCGGCCACGATCACCACGATGAAGGCGGTGCCGATGCCGATCCGCGCCCCCGACAGGATGTAGGGAGTAGCCGCCGGCAGGATGACCCGGCGGAAGATTGTCATCCGGCTGGCGCCGAGGCTGCGGGCGGCGCGGATGTAGATCCCGTCTACGTGGCGCACGCCGGCGATGGTGTTCATCAGCACGGGGAAGAAGGCGCCGATGGCGATGAGGAACACCGCCGGAGCGTTGCCGAGGCCGAACCAGAGGATCGAGAGCGGGATGTAGGCGATCGGCGGGATCGGCCGCAGCACCTGCATCAACGGGTTGATGTGGCGGTAGATCAGGTCGCTGGAGCCCATGAACAGCCCGAGCGGCAGGGCAAGCCCGGCCCCGACGGCGAAGCCGACGACGACGCGGTAGAGCGAGGCCACCGCATCGTGCAGCATCTCGCCGGAGAAGAGCCAGAGAAACCACGATCCGTGTTCCGGATCATAGGCTTCGAGCGGGGCGAGATAGGCCCACCAGCGCACCGCCACCGCGGCGGGCGAGGGCAGCACCATCGGGTTGACGAGCCCGGCCGTGCAGGCGAGCTGCCAGAGCACGAGGATGGCGACCGGAACCGCCAGCCCCTCGGCCAGGGGTTTGAGACGGGAGGTGTTCACGGGAAAACCCTCCTCAGTTCGTGCCGGCGGAGGCCTTGGCGGCCTCCAAGAGGTCGAGCTTCACCCACTCGGCGGCCTTGGCGGGCTTCGACATCTTGCCTATGCCGTGCTCGGCCATGACGTCGGTGGTGCTCTGGATGTGGTCGGCGCTCATCTCCAGAGTGTAGGGCGAGTTGGCGAGCGCCTCCTGGAACTCCGCGGCCGTGACCTGCCCCTTGAACACGTCTTGCGTGACGAAGGTCTCGGCGGCCTTCGGATTGTCCATGAAGGTCTTCTGCGCCTTCACGAAGCACTCCATGAACTTGGATGCGAGCGGCTTCTTCTCGCCGTAGAACTTCTCCGTCATCACCAGGGTGCGGATCGGCGAGCCGACCGGCGTGTCGTAGGGCTTGATCACCTCGAGCCCGAAGCCGCGGGCGATGGCCTGGGCCGATTGCGGCTCGGTCTGCATGATCGCATCGACCTGCTTCTGCAGCAGCGCCTGGTTCAGATCCGGGTAGCCGAGATAGATCAGGTTGACGTCACGAGCCTTGAGGCCGTGCTTGGCCATCTCGGCGCCGAGCAGCACCTCCTGGATCGAGCCACGGGTGACGCCGACCTTCTTCCCCTTGAGGTCGGCGGCCGACTTGATGCCGGAATCCGGTGTCGCCAGCAGGCGGGCGCCACCCTTGGCGAAGCCGCCGACGATGAAGACCTGGGCGCCGTTGCCGCGGGCCGAGATCGCGGCCTCCGAGGCGGTGGCGCCGACATCGAGTTCGCCGGCCAGCATCGCCTGCATGATGTCGGGCCCCTTGGCGAAGATCTTGAGATCGACGGTGAGGCCGCAGGTCTTGGCGATTTCCTTGACGTAGGAGACGCCGGCGAAGTGAGCGAGCTTGAGGTTGCCGACGCGGACCACCTCCTGCGCCGAGAGCGGGAGCGGGGCGAGCAGCGCGGCGCTCGCGGCGGCGAGCGTCGCGAGGCCGCGACGCGTGAAACGGAGGCGTTCGAGCAAGGGGCTTCTCCCGGATAGCCCGGCTCTGCGGCCGGTGCGAATGGTCCGGTCGTCTCTGCAGAGCGCATGCCAGCCATGCAGGAAGCGCTCAAATTCCTGCAATTTACTGCTTGGAAAGGGTTTTTCTGGACTTTTCTAATTCACATCCGAATGACGGGTGGCGGATTTCCGCCACCTGGGCCGTCGGGGCGGCGGATGACCGCCACCCGCACGCTTTCGTGAGGAACGGGCACAGTCGGGTGACGCGTGCCGAAAACGAAGCGTCAGTCGAGCGGCACGAGGACGATGGCGTCACCTTCGAGACGCGCCTGGACCGACTGGCCCCAGCGCACGCCGCCGAGATCGTCGGCGGTCTTGTAAAGACCGTCGATGGCGACGAGTTCCGGCTCGAACTTGCGGGTGAGGATGCGCGCCCCCGGATCACCCACCGCGCCCGCGATCGCCCGGCCGCGCAGGGCGCCGTAGATGTGGATCGAGCCGCCCGCGATCACCTCTGCGCCCGAAGCGACCGAACCCATCACGGTCACGTCGCCGTCGAGATGCTGGATCACTTGGCCCGAGCGCACGGGCGCGTCGAGGACGAAGGAGCGCGTCCGGGCCGGGGCCGCGGACGCCACCAAAGCCGGAGCGGACGAATGGTCCGTCGCAGCCGGCGCCTCGGCGGCGCCGGGTTCGGGGGGCGCGATGTCCTCGACCGGCTTGCCCCCCACCAGCGGCGGCGGGAAGCCGGGCCCGAGCGAGGTCGGCCCGATGCCCTCGATGCCGAGGATGGTGATGGAGCGCCGGTTCAATTCCTCGCAAAGATAGGCGAGGTCCGAACGCTCGAAGCGCAGACCGGTCACGTCGAGGATGATCGCCCGCACCGAGAAGAAGGCGGGCGCGCGCCGCTTGAGCGCATCGAGTTCGGCAAGCCACTGATCGATCGGCGGCACGGGGGCCAGCACCATCGCCAGGAAGGAGCGGCCGCGGAAGCGGATCGGGGGACGGTCGGTCACGGGCAACGTCGCAGCGTGTGGATCATGCCCGGAAGCTTATGGCAGATCCCCGACCCGTCCGGCCAGGAGCCGGCGCTCCTCAACAGCAAAGTGGCGCGCGGGGCACCGACTGCCGAGGCGGAGGCCGGCTCCTGTCGCTCAGGCCGGGCGGGCGCCAACGCGGGCGAGCACGCCGTCGGCGACCTGCGCGTCGTAGAGGGCTCGGACGTCGGCGATGCCGAGCGGCTGGTCCGGTCCACCGTCCGCGCCCAGGAACAGGTAGATCGTGTCCTCGACCCCGCGGTGGCCGAAGAAGACGATCGCTTCGCTCTCGCCCGCCCCCTCGAAATGCGGCTCGCCGTTGACGACGCCTTCGACGTAGCTGCCCGTGGGCCGTATCTCCTTCAGCGTGCCGTCTGGGCGGTAGAAGCGCAGTTCACCCTGCAGCACCAGGGTGAAGTACGGGCAGGTGTGGCGGTGGAGCGGCTGTCGCGTCCACGGCGCGAACTTGTAGACGATATCGACAATCCCGCTCGCCGCATCGCACTTGTAGATGAAGAAGGCGACGTCATCGAAGCCGTCCAGTCTGCGCCAGGGGATGTTGCTGTCGTCGAAGGTGCTCGGCATGGTGTTTCCTCGCGATTGGGTTCCTCTCCGGTCCGGGCGTCGTGGCCCGGCCCCCGATCCTCCGACTGCCCGAACCGACAACGGAGCCGGGAGCCCGCATCATAGCGCAGCGGGCGAACCGGACTTGCCGGAAGGTGACAGGACCTTCGACCGGCCCCCGGTCGGGGAGGCCGAGCCCGGCGTACCCCGCGCGGCAGCCCCCGCACGGTTGGAATACCCACCGGCTTGCAGGATCACCCCGGTTTCCTCTATTGCAGCGCGACACTGCCCGATTCCCGTGAGCCCGCCGCGACGGTCGCCTGAGAGCGTTCCGCCACGTGACGGGCTCGCCATGCTTCCGAGACCCTCCGATGAAGCTGCGCAACATCGCCATCATCGCCCACGTCGATCACGGTAAGACGACGCTGGTCGACAAGCTGCTTCAGCAGTCCGGCACCTTCCGCGAAAACCAGCGGGTCGAGGAACGGGCGATGGATTCCAACGACCTCGAGAAGGAGCGTGGCATCACGATCCTGGCCAAGGCGACCTCGGTCGTCTGGCACGACACCCGCGTCAACATCGTCGACACCCCCGGCCACGCCGATTTCGGCGGCGAAGTGGAGCGCATCCTCTCGATGGTCGACGGCGTCATCGTGCTGGTCGATGCCGCCGAGGGCCCGATGCCGCAGACCAAGTTCGTGGTCGGCAAGGCGCTCAAGATCGGCCTTCGCCCGATCGTCGCGATCAACAAGGTCGACCGGCCGGACGCGCGCATCAACGAGGTTGTCAACGAGGTGTTCGACCTGTTCGCGGCGCTCGACGCCACCGACGAGCAGCTCGACTTCCCGATCCTCTACGGCTCGGGCCGCAACGGCTGGATGGCCGATTCGCCGGATGCTTCGCCGGATGTCGGCCTCGCGCCGCTGTTCGATCTCGTGCTCAAGCACGTGCCGCAGGCCCGCGTCGAAGAGGGCCCGTTCCGGATGCTCGGCACGCTGCTCGAAGCCAACCCGTTCCTCGGCCGCATCATCACCGGGCGCATCGCCTCCGGCACGGTGAAGCCGAACCAGTCGATCAAGGTTCTCGACCGCACCGGCAAGGTCGTGGAGACCGGCCGCGTCTCGAAGATCCTCGCTTTCCGCGGCCTGGAGCGCGCGCCGATCGAAGTCGGCGAGGCGGGCGACATCGTCTCCATCGCCGGTCTGGTGAAGGGCACGGTGGCCGACACCTTCTGCGACCCGCAGGTCGAGACCCCGATCCAGGCCCAGCCGATCGATCCGCCGACCGTCACCATGTCCTTCATCGTCAACGATTCGCCGCTGGCCGGCACCGAGGGCGACAAAGTCACGAGCCGCATGATCCGCGACCGCCTGTTCAAGGAGGCCGAGGGCAACGTCACGCTCAAGATCGAGGAAGCCGCCGACAAGGACTCGTTCTACGTCTCCGGCCGCGGCGAGCTGCAGCTCTCGATCCTGATCGAGACCATGCGCCGCGAGGGCTTCGAGGTCGCCGTGTCGCGTCCGCGCGTGGTGCTGGAGAAGGACGAAGCCGGCGAGATCCTGGAGCCGGTCGAGGAGGTCGTGGTCGACGTCGACGAGGAGTATTCGGGCGTCGTCGTGCAGAAGATGTCCGAGCGCAAGGCCGAGATGATCGAGATGCGGCCCTCGGGCGGCAACCGTCTCCGGCTCGTCTTCCACGCCCCGACCCGCGGCCTCATCGGCTACCAGGGTGAGCTGATGACCGACACCCGCGGCACCGCGATCATGAACCGCCTGTTCAAGGCCTACGAGCCCTACAAGGGCGAGATCTCCGGCCGCCGCAACGGCGTGCTGATCTCGAACGACAAGGGCGAGGCCGTGGCCTACGCCATGTGGAACCTCGAAGACCGCGGCCCGATGATGATCGAGCCCGGCGCCAAGGTCTATCAGGGTATGATCGTCGGCGAGCACAACCGCGAGAACGACCTCGAGGTGAACGTGCTCAAGGGCAAGAAGCTCACCAACATCCGCACCACCTCGAAGGACGAGGCCGTGCGCCTGACGCCGCCGATCCGGATGACGCTGGAGAAGTCGCTGGCCTGGATTCAGGACGACGAGCTGATGGAAGTCACGCCGAAGTCGATCCGCCTGCGCAAGATCCATCTCGACCCGAACGAGCGCAAGCGCTTCGAGCGGTCGAAGGAAGCGCTGACGGGCTGATCTTCAAGGCCCAGCGGACGAAAACGAAAAGGCCCCGATGCGTACACCGCATCGGGGCCTTTTCGTTCGCGGCCTCCCCGGATGCCAGTTCGGCACCCGGGGCCGGCCCGCCTCAGGCCGCCCGCACCGTGTGGAGGAACTGGCGGACCTGGCCGTCGAGATGCTCGGACTGACGCGACAGTTCGGAGGCCGAGATCAGCACTTGGCTCGCCGCTGCCCCGGTCTCCTCGGCCGCCACCGCGACGCTCGCGACGTTGCCCGTCACCGCACCGGTGCCGGCGGACGCCTCGGAGACGTTGCGCACGATCTCCTGGGTCGCAGCGCCCTGCTCCTCCACCGCCGCCGCGATCGAGCCGGCCAACTCGTCGATGTCGCGGATGCGGGCGGCGATATCGCCGATGGCCGCAACCGCCTGCCCGGTGATGGCCTGAACCTGGCCGATCTGGTTGGAGATCTCGCCGGTGGCCCGCGCGGTCTGGTTGGCGAGTTCCTTGACCTCGGCCGCGACCACCGCAAAGCCTCGGCCCGCTTCGCCCGCGCGCGCCGCCTCGATGGTCGCGTTGAGCGCCAGCAGGTTGGTCTGGCCGGCGATGGTGGAGATCAGCCCCACCACGTCGCCGATCTTGGCGGCGGCGACGCTGAGATCCTGCACGAGCTGCGCCGTGCCCTCGGCCTCGACGACCGCCTTCTGCGCCAACGCGGTCGAGCCCGTGACCTGCCGGGCGATCTCCTGCACCGAGGCACCGAGCTCCTCGGCCGCTGCGGCGACCGTGCCGACATTCGTCGCGGCCTCCTCCGCGGCGGCGGCGGCGGCGTTCGATTGGTCGGCCGTCTGCGAGGCGGTGCCCGCCATGCTCTTCGCGGTCGCCTGCAGCTCGGTGGCGGCGGCGGAGACGGTGCCGACGATACCGCTCACCGCCCGCTCGAAGTTGTCGGCCATGTCGCGCATCGCCGCCTTGCGCTGCGCCTCGGCACCGGCCCGCGCCAGGGCGGTCTCTTCCTCGAGGGCGCGGGTGCGGATCAGGTTGTCCTTGAACACCTGGACCGCGTTCGCCATCGCCCCGATCTCCTCGCGGCGCTCACGGAAGGGGATCTCGACGCTCGCATCGCCCTCCGCGAGGCGGCTCATCAGCCCGGTCATGCGACGAATGGGACGTGCGACGAAGCCGTTGAGCAGCAGGATGCCGAGGCCGGCGGCGGCCAGCAGCGCCGCGAGGCCCGCGCTGACGGCGAAGCGGGACGCGCTGGCAGCCTCCTCCGCGATCCGGCCGCGTGTTTCCAGCAGGGCCCGCTCGGTGCCGGCGATCACGGCGGCGACCTTGCGGACCGTGTCCATGGCGCTCTTGCCGGCACCGGACGCCTCGATCCGGCGCGCCTGCTCCCGGGTCGCCTCGTCGCGCATCAGCGCGATCTCGCGCTCGGCGACATCGCGGTTCCACTGGCCCACGGCCGCATCGAGGGCGTCGAGCCGGCGAAGCTGCTCGGCGTTGTCGGAGACGAGCGCGCGCAGCCGCCCCAGCGCCTCGGCATAGCTCTTGGTTCCGGCGTGGAACGGTTCGAGGAAGTCAGTGTCGGCCGAGACGAGGTAGCCGCGCAGGCCCGTCTCCCGATCCACCACGCTGGCTGTCAGCCGGTCGAGATCCAAGAGGACTTGGTAGGTGTGCTCGCGCCAGCGGTTGGTTTCCTCGATCGTGCCGAGGCTGCGCCAACTGATGAAGGTCGAGCTGCAGACGGCGAGGATCACGAGGGCGAAGACGACAACGAGTTTTGCGATGATAGAAAGGTTGGCGATGGCACGCATACGCAGATCCAGAGGGTCGAATGCGCTGCACGACGGCGGCGCTTAAACAAATGATAGTCACGGCGTGCCTAAGGCGCCGTTAATCCGGTATTGCCCAAGAAAATTGTGTGCCCATGCCGCCGAGCCTGGCTCGCCGGCCTGATTCGCGCCGATCACAGGATCCGGCGATCCCATGGGCACAGGCCGGCTTAAGGATTGTTTCCAGCCGACACGTTTCATCCAAACCACTGGCACGACGAGCGTTTTCTGGAAGGTATGGATGGACTGGAAAAATCTTGCCCGGCAATTTTTGCCCGGCGCGCGCGAAAATTAACTCCCCGGTAACCATCCGGACGGTCAATGGGCGTGTCGGTAAGGAAACGTCAACGCCCGTGACCAGCCCCGCTCCCACCCGCCCCTCACTGCCCCTGCGAGGCCGCGTGTTCCGCGCCGTCTCATTGGCGCCGGAAGCCCCCCTCGCCGATTGGCTCGCCCTTCTGGACGCCGCCCTGAAGCGATCGGCCACGCTGTTCGACGACAGGGCCGTGATCCTCGACGTCGCCGGGCTCAAGCCCGCGCCGTCCGAGTTGGAGACCCTGATCGCCGAGCTGTCGGCGCGAAAGCTGCGCATCCTCGGCATCGAGGGCGCGGAGGCTCCGCTGCCCTCGCTCCTTCCGCCGCGGCTCGTCGGCGGTCGCCCCGCCGGTGACGTCTTCGAGGCGCCGGCGTTCGAGGAAGAGAAGCCGGGCGTGTCGTCCCTCACCATCGAGGGGTCGGTGCGCTCGGGCCAAAGCATCGTCCACCGCGAGGGGGACGTGACCGTGATGGGCTCGGTGTCCTCGGGCGCCGAGATCCTCGCGGGCGGCTCCATCCACGTCTACGGCGCCCTGCGCGGGCGGGCCATCGCGGGCGCCGCCCGCAACCCCCGCGCACGCATCTACTGCCGCAAGTTCGAGCCCGAGCTTCTCGGCATCGACCGCCTCGTCCGCACGGCCGAGGACATGGGCACTCACCTGCGCGGTCAAGCGGTCCAGATCTGGTCCGACGGCGGCGCGATCAAAATTGCAGCCTTGGGTTAAGGGGAAACGAGAATGGCCAAGGTTCTTTGTGTCACGTCCGGTAAGGGCGGCGTCGGCAAGACCACCACGACGGCAGCGCTCGGTGCGGCGCTGGCGCAGGCCGGCGAGAAGGTCTGCGTGGTCGATTTCGACGTCGGCCTGCGCAACCTGGACCTGATCATGGGCGCCGAGCGCCGCGTGGTCTACGACCTGATCAACGTCACCAACGGCGACGCCAAGCTGCCGCAGGCGCTGATCCGCGACAAGCGCCTGGAAAACCTCTCCCTGCTGCCGGCTTCCCAGACCCGCGACAAGGACGCGCTCACCGACGAAGGCGTCGAGCGGGTGATGGGCGAGCTGCGCGAGAAGTTCGACTGGATCGTCTGCGACAGCCCCGCCGGCATCGAGCGCGGCGCCCAGCTCGCCATGCGCCACGCCGACGTGGCCGTGGTGGTGACGAACCCGGAAGTCTCCTCGGTGCGCGACTCGGACCGGATCATCGGCCTGCTCGACTCCAAGACCGTGCGCGCCGAGCGCGGCGACACGATCGAGAAGCACCTGATCCTGACCCGCTTCGACCCGGCCCGCGCCGACCGCGGCGACATGCTGAAAGTGGATGACGTGCTCGAGATCCTCTCGATCCCACTGCTGGCCATCATCCCGGAGAGCCTCGAAGTCCTGCGCGCCTCGAACGTCGGCTGCCCGGTGACGCTCAACAACCCGCTCTGCGCGCCCTCCCGCGCCTACATCGATGCCGTGCGTCGCCTGAAGGGCGAGACCGTGCCGATGGCGATCCCCTCCGACCGCAAATCCCTGATCAACAAGCTGTTCACACGGAGGGCCGCATGAGTGTCCTGACCTTCCTCAAGCCGCGCGGCTCCGGTTCGGTCGCCCGCGAACGCCTGCAGCTCATCCTCGCGCACGAGCGCGTGGAGAATGGGCGGCCCGACCTGATCATCACCTTGCGCGAAGAGATCCTGAACGTGATCGCCAAGCACGTCACGGTCGAGCGCGACAAGGTGCAGATCAAGCTGGAGCGGGGCGAGGGTGTCTCGACGCTCGGCGTCGACATCGAATTCCCCGTCGATGCGGTTCTCAAGCCGAAGGCGAAGGCCAAGCGCGCCATCGCGTGATCCGGCCCACGCGAGGTCTTCGCATGAACGCTGACCCGCGGCATCGCAGCGATGCCGCGGGTCTCCTCGTTGCGTGTGCATTCATGGAAGCGGGCCGCCACGCCGCAGACCGAGGCTTTCGCACCTACGAAGCCCCCAGCATGACGAGCGGTCGAACGGCGGCCCAGATCAGGACAAGCAAAACCCCGCCAGGCAGTGCCGACGCTTCACAGGGTTTTCTCCATCTCTTCTGCGATGATGGCCATATAGCCGGGAAGTAGCGCATCGAGCGTCTCTCGCCCGATCCTGGTCAGACCGACATGTTTGATCCTGGCATCATGAGCGTCCTTCTCCTGGGTGACCAACCCGTCGTCGAGAAGGGCCCGCAACGTGCGCGCGACGACGGGGCCGGCAACATCCAGGCGCTCCGTGATCTCGCCGACGGTCAGCGTCTCGCGATCAGGTTCCCGGTCGATGACGATGAGGACCAAGAAGCGAACCTGCGACAGACCATGGCTGCTGAAGTAATTCTCCAGATGCCGGATCATCAAGCTCGCCCTACGCATGATAGCAAGCCCGGAAGCGATCGTCTCTGTGGCAACGCCGTAGGCGTCGGCATAGCCTTCGATCATCTGTCGCGACGGAAGTTCCTTCAGGAAGAACACGCACGCTCCGCCGTAATTGGATCAGGCCACCGGTCGCATGAAGGTCAACTCGACGGGTTCGGCCAGCCAAGCCTCGTATTTCCGAAAGACCGCCTGCGTGTAGGGCTGGGCGTGATGGTTATCGAAGGCATCGCGATCGGACCAGACCTCGTAGAGATGAATCCGTCCCGTGCCGGCGCCACGGTGGAGGTCGAACTGCAGACAGCCATCCTCGGCTCGGGTGGCGGCCAAGATGCCTTCGATCGCAGCCAAGGCTTCCGTCAGGTGCTCGGACTTGGGCGAGATGGTGGCGAAGACGGAAAGCGGCATGGCGATGCTCCGTACGCAATTGCCTATCATGATATATATCTAGCTATATGAAGCGGCAAGGCCGATCTTCGGAGGGAAGGCCTGCTTGGTACGACAGGCGAAAAGGGGCGGCCGTCGAACGCTCGCTTACACCCGCCGCGTCAGCCGGAAGGCAGGGGCGTGGTCGGGCTGGGTCGTCACCACGGCCGTCGGAAGCACCGGGCGGGCATCGGCCCGCTCGATCCTGAAGTGCCCGACGATCCGGCTGAGCGCCAGCGTCGCCTCGGTCAGCGCGAAGGCCGCGCCGATGCAGACCCGTGGGCCCGCCCCGAAGGGCAGGTAGGCAAAGCGCGGCACCGGCGGGGCTCCCGGCAGGAAGCGGCCCGGATCGAAGGTATCGGGGTCGCGCCACAGCGTGCGGTGCCGGTGCAGCAGCCAGGGCGAGATCGTCACGCTGTCGCCGGGCCGGACCGTCTCGCCGGCCAGCTCGTCCGGGCCGAGCGCGCGGCGGGCGATCACGAAGGCCGGCGGGTAGAGCCGCATCGTCTCCTCGATCACCGCACGGGTGAACGGCTTGTCCGCGCTGCCAGCCTCCGCCGCGACGGCTGCTTGCGTCTCCGGCGCGAGCGCGAGCAGGGTGCAGGCCCAGAGCAGGGTCACCGCCGTGGTCTCGTGCCCGGCCAGGATCATGGTGGCGACCTGATCGCGCAGCTCCTCGTGCGAGAAGCCCCGGCCGGTCTCGGGATCGCGGGCGGCTCGAAGCAGGTCGAGCAGGTCGCGCGCCTCGCCTCCAACTCGGCCTCCGCCTTGACGCCCACTTTGGCCCTCGTCGCGGTCGGTGATGACCTCATCGAGGAAGGCGACCCAGTCGCGGCGGAAGCGGGCGCGGGCCCGGTCGAGCGGCGTGGCGAAGCGCAAGGGGACGAGCAGATCGGTCAGGTGCGGGCGCCCGAGCCGCGCGGCGTAGGCTTCGAGGAAGCCGCGCAGGCGGTCGCCGTGGCGGGCCATGCCGACGGAGAACATGGTGCGCCCGGCGATCTCCAGGGCGAGCCGCTGGAGCGCAGCGAACAGATCGACCGGTCCCCGGTCCGTCGGGCCTTCGAGGGCGACAACCGCCTCGTCGCTTGCCGAGAGGATGTGGGGCACCAGCGTTTCGACCGCCCGCGGGGTGAAGGCAGGTGCCAGCGCGCGCCGCTGGTGGCGCCACGCCGTCCCCTCGCTGATGAGCAGCCCGTCGCCGAGCATCGGCCGCAGCAGGCGGATGGTGATCGGAGTGCGGGCGTAGTTGGCGGCGTTGTCCACCAGCACGCGCCGCACCAGGTCCGGATCGCTGACGGTGAAGCGCGCGCGCCCGAACAGCCGGCGGCGGCGCAAGGGCGCCTCGTAGGCGGAGGCCGGCCAGCACGCGATGCCGTTGACCCGCATCGCCGCGATGAAGCGCAGGGTCGGCAATTCCCTTTCCGGCGGCACCGGCACAGGCGGCACCAAGCGCGGCGCCGCGTGGCCGGGCGGAGCCTGCATGTCCATTCCGTCAGTCCTCTCGCGCCTGTGAGCGGGCGCTCGCGAAGCGTTCTAGGCGCTGAGGCTCGCCGGGGCGAGTGCGACGGCGGAACGGCCTGGCGATGGGCTACAAAGCCCCAACCGCGCGACCAAGGCGGATGAAAATTTTGCCCCAGACGTAGCACAAGGCAAGCTCAGATCATCCGCTAAGTCTTCGTAAAACCCGCGGAACTTCTCTTTTCGACAGACGTCAACGGTCGTTGATTTCAGAGGAATCTCCCGATTTGGCCGCATCTCCAGCGATCCGCGTCCTCGATCCGTCCCGCTGCCATCTCGGCGAGGGGCCGAGCTACGATCCGGCGACCGACACCGCGTGGTGGGTCGATATCCTGGAGAACCGCCTGTTCGAATTGCCCCTGAGCGAGGGCGCCGGCCCGGCGAAGGTGCATGCCCTCCCGTTCATGGCGAGCGACGTCGCCGCCATCGACGCCGAGCGGCAATTGCTCTCGGCGGAGGACGGGCTCTACGTCCGAACCATCCGCGACGGGCATCTGAGTCTGTTCTGCCCGCTGGAGGCGGAGGATGCCGGCACCCGCTCCAATGACGGCCGGGTCCATCCGAGCGGGGCGCTGTGGATCGGCACCATGGGCCGGGACGCCGAACCGAAGCGCGGCGCGATCTACCACGTCGCCGGCACACGGGTGACGCGGCTGTTCTCCGGCCTCTCGATCCCCAACGGCATGGCCTTCTCGCCGGACGGCGCGACCGGCTACTTCGTCGATACCGACGAGGGCGTGCTGCGGCGCGTCCCCCTCGACCCCGCCACCGGTCTGCCCACGGGCGAACCCGAGACCCATTACGATCACAGTGACGGCGAGGGCGGGATCGATGGCGCGGCGGTGGACGCCGAAGGCCTGATCTGGACCGCGCGCTTCGGAGGCGCTTGCCTCGACGTCTACAGCCCGGCGGGCGAGCGTGTGCGCACCGTGCCCGTCCCGGCGCGCCAGCCCACCTGTCCGACCTTCGCTGGCCGCGCCCTCGACCAGCTCCTCGTCACCACGGCCTACGAGGGCATGGACGCTGACGCGCGCGCAAAAGACCCCGAGCACGGGCGCACCCTGCTCGTTGGCGTCACGGCCCGCGGCCTGCTGGAGCCGGCCTTCCGCCTCGACGCCTGACGACGACGGGCCGGACTTCATCCCATCCATCACCGGGCGGCCGGCAGCGGCGCCCCAGGAACGACCATGTCCGAGACGATGTCCGAACCGCAGACCCGCCCCTATCAGCCGATCGAGGCCTACGCGCTGCTCAGCAACTGCGAGGGCTGCGCGCTGGTGGCGCGCGATGGAGGGATCGACTGGGCCTGCCTCGAGCGCTTCGATGCCGACCCCTCCTTCTCGCGTCTGCTCGACCGCAAGCGCGGCGGCCATTTCACGATCCGGCCGACCGAGCGCTTCGAGACCGCGCGGCAATATCTGAGCCGCAGCAACATCCTCGAGACCACCTTCACCACGCAGACCGGCTTCGTGACGCTCCACGACTTCATGGTCGGGCCGGAGGGCGGCGAAGGCCGGCCGCGGCTGGTGCGCCTCGTCACCGGTGTCTCGGGCTGCGTCTCGATGATCGCCGAGTATCGCCCGCTGGCGGGCTTCGCCGAGGACTTCGCGCCCCTCGCCGTGGAGGGCCACCGCGTCACCGCGCCGGGCTGCCCCGGCCTCCTCTCGGACGCCGACTTCGCCGCGGAGGGCGATCTTGCCGCGGCGCGCTTCACCCTGGAGGGCAGTCAGGCCCGCAGCTTCGCCCTTTATCTCGACACGCCCCCCAAGACCTGCCCGGATGCCCGCATCCTGATGGAGGAGACGCGCCGGGCCTGGGTGCTGTGGACGGAGGGCGCGGCCTATGTCGGACCGCTGGCGGACGAACTGATGCGTTCGGCGCTGGTGCTGAAGGGACTGACCTACGAGCCCACCGGGGCGATCGTCGCCGCGGCCACCACCTCCCTGCCGGAGGAGATCGGCGGCATCCGCAACTGGGATTACCGCTTCTGCTGGATTCGCGACGCCTGCCTGTCCTTCTACGTGCTCAAGAAGTTCGGGATGACCCGCGAGGCCGAATCTTTCTTCGGCTTCGTCACCGAGCTGTGCGAGCGGGAGGAGAGCCGCCTGAAGCCGCTCTACAGCATCTCGGGCGAGGCCGACCTCGAAGAGATCAAGATCGATCACTTCGAGGGCTGGCGCGGCAGCGCCCCCGTGCGCCACGGCAACGAGGCGGCCGAGCAGCATCAGGCCGATGCCTACGGGCAGGTGCTCGACTTGCTCTACCTCTACGAGCGTTTGGGCGGCACGATGCCGGAGGCGATGCGCAAGCATGGGGCGCGGCTCGCCGACATCTCGGCGGCCCACTGGCACGAGCCCGATGCCGGCCTGTGGGAGCCGCGCAAACCCGAGCAGCGCTACCTGCACGCGGCGATCATGAACTGGGTCGCCCTCGACCGGGCGATCCACCTGTTCGGCGAGCGCGAGGAGTGGTGCCGCGAGCGCGACCGGATCGTGGCCTGCATCAACGGCGAGGCGATCCACCGCGACGGCTACTACCCGCAATATATCGGCGGCGACGACGTCGATGCCGCCCTGCTGATCGCACCGATGGTCGGCTTCCCCGTCGATGAGGCGGCGTTCGCCCGCACCGTCGATGTGGTCATCGAGCGCCTCGGCCACGGCCCCCTCGTCTACCGCTACAAGAACGACGACGGCCTGCCCGGCCACGAGGGCACCTTCCTGCTCTGCGCCTTCTGGCTCGTGGACGCCCTGCTCTGGCTCGGGCGCGAGGAGGATGCCCGCACCCGGTTCCAGGCGCTGCGCGCCCTGCAGAACGATGTCGGCCTCTACGCCGAGGAGATCGCCGAGGACGACACCTTCCTCGGGAACTTCCCGCAGGCCTTCAGCCATCTCGGCTTCATCCACAGCGCGCTGATGCTCGACCTGTACGAGCATGGCGGCCGCGAGGCGGTGCAGGGCACCTACGCCGACCGCTCCCTGCGGGAGACGGATTCGCGCCGGGCGCCCCGTATCGACGGGGCCGAGGCGGGAGAGTGAGCGTGGGAATGACGCGTATCGGCTACCACGCCTCGCACGAGCAGCACGCTCCCTCCGCCCTCCTGCGCCACGTGCAGGCGGCGGAGGCCGCAGGATTCGCCTGCGCCATGTCCTCGGAGCACTTCAAGCCGTGGAGCGGGGCGCAGGGCCATTCGGGCCATGCCTGGTCCTGGCTCGGGGCGGCCCTGGCGACGACGCACCTTCCGTTCGGCATCATCACCGCGCCGGGCTACCGCCACCATCCGGCCGTGCTCGCGCAATCGGCGGCGACCCTGTCCGAGATGTTTCCCGAGCGCCTGTGGCTGGCGCTCGGCAGCGGCCAGCGCCTTAACGAGGACATCACCGGCCTGCCCTGGCCGGAGAAGGCCGAGCGCAACGCCCGGCTCTCCGAGTGCGCGGCGATCATCCGGGCGCTCCTATCCGGCGAGACCGTGACCCATCGCGGGCGCGTCACGGTGATCGACGCCAAGCTCTATTCGCGGCCGAAGACCGCTCCGCTCCTGATCGGCGGGGCCGCCACCGCGGCCACCGCCCGCGCCCTCGGCGCTTGGGCGGACGGCCTCGTCACTGTGGGGATCGAGCCGGACAAGCTGCGCCCGGTAGTGGAGGCCTTCCGCGAGGGCGGCGGCGCGGGCAAGCCGGTCTTCCTCCAGACCAAGGTCTGCTGGGATCCCGACCCCGCCCGTGCGCTCGCGGAGGCGCACGCGCAATGGTCGAGCAACGCCATCGAGGGCGAGGTGAACTGGGAGCTGCGCAGCCCGGAGGATTTCGAGACGGCGACCCGCTTCGTCCGCCCGGAGCACATGCATGCCTGCGTGCGCATCTCGCACGATCTCGGGCAGCACACCGCTTGGCTCGCCGAGTTGGCGGCGATGGGCTTTGCCGAGATCATCGTCCATCAGGTCGGCGCGAGCCAGGAGGCCTTCATCGAGAGCTTCGGCCGCGCGGTGCTGCCCCAGCTTCGCCGCTGATGCACGACGCAGGGAGGATGCCGCCTGGGATCAGAACCTCGCAGGCGTGAAGCGCCCACGGCTGCCGGCCCCGAACACGCTCTCGATCACGGCCCGGGTCGAGGGACTAAGGCCGTGGTCGCTCCGGAGCCGGCGCGGATCCGCGCGTTCGAGCCGGTCCATCTCGCTGGCGCATTTCCGAAGCGCGAACTCTGCCTTTCCGGACAGCGGCACAGGCCGCGGGCCCTTCGCCGCATCCGACTCGAAGCGCAGGCAGGCCGAGAGATCCTCCTTCAGGTTGTCGAAGGGGGCGGCCTCGCCGGAGGCGGTGAAGGCCAGGAGGACGGGGACGAGCAGGACGGCGGCACGAACGGACATCAAGACGCTCCGGTCACGATCGACTGACCACGACAACGCACAGACCCGCGTTTCGCCGCAGGAGGGAGACCGGTTTTGCGGCAGCTCCGTACTCCTACTCCGTGTCCGGGGCACCGCTCTCCGGCCCGCGCCGGAACAGGAAGACCTGGCGGCCCTCCCCCGCCAGCGCGGCGGCGCCCTGCCGGCCGCAGAGCCAGTCACGCACCATCGCGGCGGCGGCAGGCGAGACCGCCGGCTTCCACAGCCAGATGTCGCGGGCCTCGTCGATCCCGTGCTCGTGGAACAGGGCCGCGGACGCATCCTCGGACACGCCCACCGACCACGCGGAAAAGTCGGCGCCGAACTCCTTCACGTAGCTGATGAACTCGAATTTGATCTGCTGCACGCTGTAGGCGGTCATCGGACGTCCCTCAGGCGGGAATCGGCGCGATGCGGCCGGGCTCCGTGCGGCGGCTCTGCGCCCGGGCGGCGCCCTCGCGCTTCTCCTCGGCCGACATCTCCTTACAGATCAGCTCAAGCGCGTTCAGCGCCGTGCCGACCCCGTGCTCGGCGGCGAGCGAGAGCCACGCGAAAGCTTCGACGCGGTCGCGCGCCACCCCGATCCCCTGGGCGTAGAAATGGCCAAGCCGGGCCTGAGACGGGTAGTGCCCGGCCTGCGCTGCGCTGCGGTAGAGTTCGGCGGCGCGGACGGGATCGGCGGGCAGGCCGTCGCCCTTCGCCAGCAGGGTAGCGAGGTTGTAGGCCGCCATCACGTCACCGTTCGCCGCCGCCCGTTCCAGCCAGCGGGCACCCTCGGTCCGGTCCTGCGCCACGCCCTGGCCCATCGCCAGCATCGCGCCGACATTGGTCGCGGCCGGGCCGTGGCCCTGCTCGGCGGCGCGGCGATACCATTCGAAGGCCTGCGTCAGCGAGGCGGGCACACCGGTCCCGCCGGCATGGAGCGCACCGAGCCACGCCTGCGCCTCCGGGTCGCCCGCCTCGGCGAGCGGCCGGAACACGGCGAGCGCCCGGTCGTAGGCGCCGGCCTGGAACGCCGCGACGCCCTCCGTGAGGGTAAGCGGGGCGGCCAGAGGCTGGGCGGCAAGGCTCATCGACATCTCCCGAGATATCAGCAGCCGCGGCCCTGGGCCGTGGCGTAGAGGGGTTGGGTGTCCGTGGCGGCGGGCCGTGCCCGCACGCAGGCGGCGAGGTTTCGCTGAAGCCAGAGGCCGGCGGCGTTGGTCGGAAGGGCCTCGTCGGCGTCCGGGCGCGAGAGTGCCGCCTGCGCGGCGACGGCCCGTGCCATCCGGGCGGCGATCTCGGCGAGCCACGCATCCCAAGAGGCTTCGAGCCAAGAGGCTTCGAGTGAAGAGGCTTCGAGGTCGGGCGCCGCCCTCCCCTCCGGGCCGAGCAGGCCGATCCGCAGCAGCGTCTGGCCCAACGCCGTCGGCTGCAGCATCACGGCGCAGGTCTCGCCCCGCGCCTCGATCAGGACGAGGTTGGGGAAGTGGGCGGCGATGGCAGCAGCCTCGCCAGTCGCGAGCCGTCCGGTCAGGTGCAGGCTGTCCGGCGCTTCCGCGAAGCGATTGCCCTCGGCCAGCGCCTGCGCCGCGAGCTTCCAGTTGGCCGCGTACTCCGCCCGCCGAATCTCGCCGGTCAGCGCCACCAAGCCTTCGGGCGGGGCCTTGAGCGGGGCGGCTTCGGGATCGAGGTTGATCCGCAGCATCGGCCCCCAGGCGCGGGCGGCCACCGGCAGCAGCCGCTCCGGGCGCAGGCCGAGATACTGGTGCATCGCCGGAATCGGCCCCTCGGTCCCCGCCGAAAGCACGGCCCCGTCGCGGCTGTAGCCGCAGGCGGTGAAGGAGCAGCGGGTCTTGGTGCCGGTCCGGCATTGCACCGGCACCGCGCGGCAGCCGCCGTGCTGGGCCTTGTTGAAGCGCCCGACGAGGCCGCCGTCGCGCGCGCGCTGGACATGGAGGCCGTGATGGCCGGCCGTGAAGGGCAGGAGGTCGTCGGGCGCCGGGATCTCGGCGGAAAGGCCGATGGCGAGCCAGGAGCGGGTCCAGATCGCGTCGTCCTCGAGTTCCGCGAAGGCGAGCGCCCGGTAGGCGGCCGGCGGTAGCAGGCGCGGCGCGCGCGGATCGAGGCCGTCCGCGAAGAAGGCGGGATCGGCAAGGTCAACTCCCTCGGCCCGGTGGCCGAGATCGGGACGGTCCGGCACGAAGCCGGCGGACGCGGCGGCGAGGGCCATGAACGCCTCTTACGCTTCTTGAAAAAGGGTCGGTGGCAGCGCACGGGGGGCTGACGGCGCTGCCACCGGGGCTCCACCCGCGGAAGGTGCGGACGGAGCGTCGGGGCGGTCCCCGCCATGGCGGGGAGCATCGGGGTCTCAGGCGGGCAGTGGCTCGCCGCGCTCCTTGCGGCTGCGGTGCTCCATCGGCGTCGGGTCGTAATCGGCCCGGCCACGGTGCTTGATCGCGCTCGCGGGCGGGGCTGGCAGGGGGCCGTCCATGGCGAAGCGGTCGAGGACGTTCTTGGTCAGCCGCGAGATGTTGTTGTCGCCGTTGTTCCAGGGCAGCGAGCCGCAATAGGCGATCGAGGAGAAAGCGAAGCAGGCGCCGCCGTTCGGCGTCTCGTGATAGGCGATGTCGCCGCGCACCCGCGGATGGGTGGTGCCGTCCAGCCCCTGCTGGTTGAAGCCGAAATCCTCCATGACGAGGAGGTAGGCCTCGGTGTGCCGCCCGGCGGAGGTCGCCACCGTCAGGGTATGCGGCGGCGAGCCCAGCATCGTGTCGACGATGTCGAGTTCGAGACCCGCCGCGCCGCCGCCGACGAGGCCGAAATTGCCGAGCTTCTCGTCGTAGTCGATGCCCTCGAAGGCCCACGACACACGGGTATCGAGGCTGTCGGGCGTGCGGGAGAAGTAGCTCGACACGTCGAAGCCTTCCGACGACATGCCGACGCCGGCCACCGCGTGCAGGTAGCGCCCGCGGAAGCGCCACATCCCGCCGAGTTCGCCCGTGCCCTGGTGGTAGTACTCGCCCGGATCGGCCCGCCACGTGCGGATGCCGGATTCGCAGCGGCGCATCTCGGTGACGACACCGCGGCCCTTGCTCTCGTAGCCCGGGTGGAACGCGTGGACCCAATACCACGCATCGGCACCCATATACATGAGCCGCCCGCCGCGCTGCGTGTAGTTGTGGAGCGCGTCGAGCTGAGTGCCCGTATTGTGCTCCGGGTGCGAGCCGGTGATGATGACGTTGTAGTTCTCGATGCGTGCCAGCCCGTCGTAGGTGATGTCCTCGTCGGTGAAGACGTCGTACTCGTAGCCCATCGTCTCCAGCCAGTAGATCAGGTGGAGGTCGGCCGGGTATTGCCACGGCGCCTGAGCGAGGAAGTGGTCGTATTTCGGCCGGATCGACAGAATCGGCCGCAGGCGCGACGAGATCGAGATGCCGGTGCCGTCGGTGTGGGTGTCGTAGATCGAGCCACCGTATTCGCGGTGCTCGGAGAGGAACATGTTCTGCTGCTGCATGATCGGCACGCGGTAGACGAACAGTTCCGCGCCGCCCGCGTTGCAGGCCACGTGCTCGTTGGCATAGGCCATGTAGCTGATGGTCGGTACCATCACCGCGATCTTGGCGGTCTCCTGGCCGATGCGCGGCACCACCCAGAACGGGATGAACTCCTCGTCGCCCTCAGGCGTGGTCAGCTTGGCGGCGTAGAAGCGGCTCTTCACGCCGGTCTCCGGCACGGTCCAGGCGAAGTCGGAGACCCAGCGGGCGTCGTCCACGTCGTCGTCGTGGAAGCTGATGGCGCCGTATTCCCCCGGCGCGTACTTCCAATCGAAGTTCTGGCCCGACCAGTTGTAGCCGGTCATGGCGCGGTTGGGGCAGTTCACCAGGGTCGCGTCGAAGCGGTAGGGCCCCTCGTCCTTGGCCATCAGCGTGTCGATGCCGAGGGAGAAGTTCCAGGCGGCGACGATGCATTCCGAGAGCTTGCCGGTGGGGCCGGCATTGCGCCGCTCGGTCAGGCCGGGCTGGGCGCCGGCCTTCATCATTTCGATTTCGGCGCGCGAGAGCGCCCGGTTACAGATGCGCGGGCTGTCGAGCTTGCCGTTATACTTGCCGGCAAAGACCACGCCCGCCGGCTTCGAGGAGGCGGCAAGCGGATCCTCGGGCGCCAGCCGCTCGACATAGGCGCCGAGCGCCACCGGCACGGGGGCGTGGGCGATGGCGACCTTCAGGCTGGCCTCGACCGGGGCGATCTCGGGATCGAGGGCGTAGACCACCTGGGGCTCGTGGATCAGGGTGACGGTGCCGGTGGCGGCGTCGAAGGTCGCGGCGCAGAAATGCCAGGCATGGTCGCGCAGCGGCACGTCGGTAGTGATCCGGTGCTCGTTGATGCGCAGCTCCAGGCAGCCCTCCTCGTTGATGAAGAGGCCATATCCGCATTCGTTCGACCACTTCGTGACGAGCCCCTGCGGCCCGTGCTTCCAGTAGCGCGGATGGGTTTTGGGCGCGGTCGGCCAGATCCAGCACTGGAGCGTGAAGCTCTCGACATGGAAAGGCTTGGCGTCCGGCACGTAGGCATAGGAGCCGCCGTGGATGATCTGCTTCTGGCCCGCATAGGTGCCGTTGACCGCCGCCTCGACCGGCTTGTCGATGTAGCCCGGTCCGCGCGGGTTGGTGTCGCCGTTGATCATCTGGACGATCTCGACCTTGTACTCGGACGGACCGTCGCAATTGACGTAGAACTGGATCGTATCGCCGGGATGGACGCCGAATTTGTCGGCGTAACCGGTCAGCCTCATCGTGGTCATCGGGTCAATCCTTTGGGCATCGCCTTTGGTCCCCGCCCCGACGGGTCCGCGCGTCCTTGCGCGAGGGGGCGCCGGGAGGCGTCTGCGGCCTCCCGCTGATCGACGTATTGAAGGTTTGGCGGCTCAGGTGACCGGCCAGTTGTCGTCCTTGCGCTTCCAGCCCTCGTGGTAATCTTCCGGGAAGCCGTAGCTGTCGGAGAGTTCGTCGAGGCGCATCAGGAAGATGGCGTGCTGGATCTCCTGCTCGTCGGTGTAGACCGTGTCGCAGACGAATTCGGGCGGGACGCCGCGGATGCCGGAGAGCCGGGCGATGCGCCATTCGGCATCGACCTGCGTGCAGATCACGATCAGCTTGCCCTTCGGGCTTGCGCCGCGCATGCGCAGCAGCACGCGCTTGAGCACCGGGTCGGTGTGGACGCCGCCGGTCACCACCGTGGTGTCGCCGGGCGTCTCGCACAGCACCACCGAATTGCCGGCTACGCCCTTCATCGAGTCCATGCAAGCCTTGTGGGCCGCGATCAGGCGTTCGCGCTCGGGCGTGCCCTTCTTCGGGATCGGTTCCATCGTCGTCGCTCCTCGTAGGTCCCGGCCGCGCCGTTGCGGCGGGAGATGGTTGCGGGCCCGCACGCGCTGCCGGTGCAATCCGGCGGGCGGCCCGTTCCGGCAGAGCCGCGATGCTCCGCTGAGAAGTTGAGATGCAAGCAGGTCAACACGCAGTATTCTGAAATATAACTCAGAAAAATTCGCCGTAATTGTTGATGTAATTTAAGACAGTTACAGTCTATCGGTCAAGCGTTGTTTTCTTGCGAGGAAACGTTTTTACGTCGACCTTGAAAGACGCTTCGGTCCTCGCAAGGCTCGACGAAGCGATCCGGCGGTGCGACCCGTCCAAGCCGGACAGCCTCCGGACGGGCCCTGCGCCTCACCTCGTCATGGCGCGCTCAGATCGTCATGTGCCGCTCGATCAGCTCATCGGTCATCTCGCCGATCGGCCCGCGGGCGACGATGCGGCCGTTCTCCATCATAAGGAAGGCATCGCCGAGCTTGCGCGCTACCTTGATGTGCTGCTCGGTGAGGATCAGCGTGATGCCGAACTCCTTGTTGAGCCGCCCGAGCGTCTGACCGATCTCGGCGACGATGTTGGGCTGGATGCCCTCGGTCGGCTCGTCGAGGAGCAGGATGCGCGGATTGGTGGCGAGCGCCCTGGCGATGGCGAGCTGCTGCTGCTGGCCGCCCGAGAGCAGCCCCGCCTTCCGGTGCAGATTCTGCGCGAGGTAGGGAAACAGGCTCAGGCAGAGGTCCGGCACGTCCTGGCGCCCGTCGGTGCGGGCGAAGGTGCCGAGCAGGATGTTCTCCTTGACCGTGAAGTGCGGCAGGATCTGGCGCCCCTGCGGAATGTAGCCGAGGCCGTATTTGGCCCGCACATGCGTCGGCGCCTTCGTGATGGGATCGCCCGCGATCCGGATCTCGCCGGAGGTGCGGTCGGTCAGCCCCATGATGGTGCGCAGCAGCGTGGTCTTGCCGACGCCGTTGCGCCCGAGCACGCACAGGCACTGCCCCTCGGGCAGGCCGAGCGCCACATCCTTCAGGATCGGTGTCTTGCCGTAATAGGAGGTCACGCGGTCGAGATCGAGCAGCATCGTCAGACCTCCGGCTCGCCGAGATAGACCTCGCGCACCCGCGGGTCGTTCTCGATGTCGCTGAGCTTTCCCTGCGCCAGGAAGGCGCCCATGTGCATCACCGTAACGACGTCGGCGATCTGCCGGACGAAGCCCATGTCGTGCTCGACCACGATCAGGGTGTTGGTGCGCTTGAGCCGGTTGAGGAAGACGATGGTCTTCTCGATCTCGGATTCGGTCATGCCCGCGACCGGCTCGTCGAGGAGCAGGATCGCCGGGTTCTGCATCAGCACCATGCCGATCTCGAGCCACTGCGTCTCGCCGTGGGAGAGGAAGCCGGCCTCGACCTCGAGCCGGTCCTTGAGGCCGGTCAGCGTCGCCACCTCGTCGAGCTTGTCGGTGAAGCCCACAGGGCGACGCCGCAGCATGTTGCGGAACGGGTTGACCTCGCGGGAATAGGCGACCTCGAAGTTCTGGCGCACGCTGAGTTCGCGAAACACCGCCGGCACCTGGAATTTGCGCCCGATCCCGCGCTGAGCGATCTCGTGCTCGCTCAGACTGGTGATGTCGTCGCCGCGCAGGACGATGGTGCCGGAGGTCGGCTTCTGCCGTCCGGTGATGAGGTCCATGGTGGTGGTCTTGCCGGCGCCGTTGGGGCCGACGAGGCAGCACAGCGTCAGTTCGGTCACGTTCAGGTTGAACCCGTTGATGACCTTGGTGCCGCCGAAGCTCTTGTGCAGGTCGCGGATTTCGAGAACGCCCATCGTCCCCTCCCTTACTCGCCCGCCGCCGGGGCACCGGAGATTGCGTGCGGCATGTCGGGCCGGGCGTGCTTGCCGGGCTGGCGTGCCAGCGCGCCGAGCATCTTCTCGAGAAGGCCCGCCAGCCCCTTGGGCAGGAAGCGCACGACGACGATGAAGAAGGCGCCGAGCATCAGCAGCCAGGTCGCCAGGAACTGGTCGCCGAGATAGCTCTGGCCGCCCTGGATCAGGAACGCGCCGAGGATTGCGCCGAGCAGCGACAGGCGCCCGCCGATCCCGGCCCAGATCACCATGCCGATGCTGAAGGTGGTATCGAGCTGGGCCGGCGAGACGTACTGGATCAGCATCACCCAGAGGCAGCCAGCCAGCGCCGCGATGAAGCCGGAGATCGCGTAAATGCAGGTCTCGTAGAGGGCGACGTTGTAGCCGAGGAAGCGCACCCGCTCGGGGTCGCCGCGCAGGGCCTGGACGACGAGGCCGAACTTGCTCTGGGTCAGCAGCTTGGCGCCGACCGTGACGGCGATGAGCCCGCCGCAGACGATCCAGTAGGCGGTGGGGCCATAGGGGTCGATGTCGGTGCCGAACACGGAGAGCGGCGCGGGCGGCGAGATGCCGTTGGCGCCGTTGGTGTAGGGCTGCATGTCGAGGATCAGCGTGGCGAAGGCCGAGAGCATCGCCAGCGACATGATCGCGAAGAACGGCCCCGACACGCGGGCGCGGAACATCAGCGTGCCGAACACGACGTAGAACAGCGTCGGCACGACGAGTGCGAGCAGGATGCCTCCGCCCGTGCTCCAGAACGGCTGCCAGAACCAGGGCAGGTGTTCCAGGCTGTTGTTGAGCATGAAGGGCGGGATCGGGTTCGAGTCCGGATCCTGCGACTGCATCTGCATGGTCATCGCCATGCCGTAGGCAGCGAGGCCGAAGGCGATGCCCTGGCCGAGATTGAGGATGCCGCCGAAGCCCCAGCAAAGGCTGATCGACAGGGCGAGCATCCCGTAGATGCCGTAGACGGCGAACTGGTTGAGCAGGAAGCCGTCGGAGACGAAGGCCGGGATCCCGGCAATGCCGACGAAGAACAGTCCGTAGACCGCCCATTGCGCCGGCTTGCTGTGGTAGAGGTTGCGCGTCGTCATCTGCGGGCGAAACTCTTCTGACGGGCAGGAGGGGTGAGGCTGAGACGTCTCACCGGCGGCCTTTGGCGACGGCGAACAGGCCGCGCGGGCGGAAGCGCAGGAACACGACGATCAGCACGTAGAGGAGGAAGCGGGCGAAGGTGTCGTTGGTGACGAACGCGAAGACCGATTGGAGTTCGCCCGTCAGTCCCGCCGCCGCGACACTGCCCATCAGCGTGCCGCCGCCGACCACCACGACGAGGAAGGCCTGCACCACGTAGGCCGTGCCCATGGTCGGCAGCACGATCGCCAGCACGCCGAACAGCGAGCCGGCGATGCCGGCGAGCCCTGCTCCCAGCGCGAACGTCGTCATGTAGACCCGGTCGGCGTTGATGCCGAAGGAGGCGGCCATCTCCTTGTTCTGCATCACCGCGCGGACCTGCATGCCGAAGCGGGTGCGGTAGAACAGCCAAGCGGTGCCGGCGACGATGATCGCGGTGATGGCGAGCACCACGAGGCGGAACACCGAGAGGCTGGCGAATCCCACCTCGACGTTGCTCTGGAAGATCTCCGGAACGGCGATGTATTTCGGGTCCGAGCCGAAAATCAGCCGCACGCCCTGCATCAAGACGAGCGACACCCCCCAGGTGGCGAGCAGCGTATCGAGCGGGCGGTTGTAGAGGTAGCGGATCAGCCCGCGCTCGATGATGAGCCCCACCAGCGCCACCACGATGAAGGAGGCGGGCAGGCAGAGCAGGAACGGCAGGCCGAACGAAGATTGCAGGGCGTAGGAGGTATAGGCGCCCAGCATGATGAACTCGCCGTGGGCCATGTTGATAACCCCGACAGTGCCGTAGATGATCGTCAGCCCGATCGCGGCGATGAGCCAGATGCTGGCGATGCTCAAGCCCAACACCAGGGCATTGGCAAAGGGTGCGATGTCGAGGGACGTCACGCGACCTCCGTGAATGCAGGGCCCGGCCGCAAGGAACCGCAGCCGGAGCGGTTGCGCGGCTAAGCGTCAGATGACGTTCTTGCGGCTCTTGCCGTCGGGGGCGACGAGGCCCGTGGCGGTGCATTTGCCGGCATTCGGGTAGATCGAGTACGGATCGGGAGCGACGTGCTCCTTGGCTTCCGAGACGATCTTGAAGCTGCCGTCCGCCTGGCACTGGCCGATCTTGGGCTTGAGCCAGGAATTGAAGTTGTCGCCGTCGATCCAGATCAGGCCTTCCGGCGAGATGTCGTCCTCGACCCGCACGCCGCCGCTGACGTCGCGGATCATGCGCGAGGTCACTTCCTCGACATTGCCGGTCTTCTTGATCGCCGCTTCGAGCCCGGCCTTGAACACATAGGCCGAGAGATAGGTCTCTTCCATGTTGTAATGGGTGGAGCCGTTCTTGCCGTACTTGCTCTTGAGAAAGTTCTCGACGAACTTCTGGTTGGTCGGGTTGTCGAGCGACTGGAAATAGGGCGCCGAGAGGAAGTGCCCGGCGCCGAACTCGGCACCCATGGCCTTGGTCTCGATCTCACCGGTGGTGAGCGAGGCGATCGGCATGGAATCCACCTTGAAGCCTTCCTGCTTGAACTGCTTGTGGAAGGCGATGTCGGAGGCGCCGACCACGGTCGAGAAGATGAAGTTCGGCTTGGCGTCGCGGATCTTGCCGAGGACGGGGCCGAACTCGGAGCTGCCGAGCGGGATGTATTCCTCGCCCACCAACTCGCCGCCGGCTTCCTGAAGCCAGATCTTGGCGTTCTTGTTCGACTCCTTCGGCCAGACGTAGTTCGAGCCGACGAAGAAGACCTTTTTCCCGAAGTTCTTGACCATGTACGGGATCAGGTCTTTTGAGTGCTGGTTGGCCAGCGGACCCGTGCAGATCGTGTTCTGGGTGCATTCGGCACCCTCGTAGCAGGTCGGGTAGTAGAGCAGGCTGTTCTGCGACATCACCACCGGCAGGATCGCCTTGCGACTCGCCGAGGTGTAGCAGCCGAACAGAGCGATCACCTTCTCGCGGATGATGAGTTCCTTGGCCTTCTCCGAGTAAACGTTGAAGTCCGACTTGGCATCGACGATCACCGGCTGGATCGGATGACCGGCGATCCCACCGTTCTTGTTGATCTCGTCGATGGCGTACTGCATCACCAGGGTCGAGTCTTCCTCCGGAACCGCGAGCTGGCCGGACAGGGAGAACAGGAGGCCGACCTTGATCGGCTCACCCTTCTTCAAGGTGGCGCCCCAGGCCTCACGCGCCGTCGGCAGCCAGAGATGCGGAGCGGCGATCGCGGCCGCGGCCAGCGAAGACTGCTTCAAGAGCTTGCGACGTGTCAGGTCCATCTCGATCCCCTTAAATAGTGTGCAGTTGCCTCGTTTTTGAGCGGACATTTGTATCAACGCTCAAGAAGTAAAAATTTTATCCTGCAGAGAAACGCTACGGCGGCATCTCGCACTGCGTCAAGAGTGTATTTCTTGGTGAGACAAATTTTTTCTCGTGGGCAAAGGCAGACGCGATTGGCAGGCCCTTGCAACCCGGCTGTGGCCTCGGAGCAAGCGATATGCCGCAAAATCCAAAAATGCCAAATTGGGAGTTGACCGTATAGGCTCTCCAGTGTCAGCGTAATAGAGCCAGAGGAATATGATCAAAAAATACGCAAAAGCGTGGGTTTTGATCATACTGCAAAAGAATCGGACGGCGCCGCGGCCAGTGCCTATGGCAGCCAAATAGCCGACCAAACCCAGAAACCGGTCATCGGCTGTGGAACGGCTCTTGCGGATCGTTCGGCAGTCATGCGGATCCAGAAGCGGCAGGGTTGTGCATCGCACAATCCAACAACCTCAAAGACCAGCGAAGTCTTGGCCGCGAACAGCAAAGCAAGGGGAATGTAGGATGCGACGCGGCGGATACGGAATGGAACGAGGGTCGGCTCGGCCCGGACGAGTGGCACGGGCGGCCGGCACGCTCGTCGGCGCCTTGGCGTTCGGCCTACCTGTGAGCGCCCTTGCGCAGCAGGCCTCGCCGGTGGGTCAGTTCAACGACCAGACCCAGCCGCGCACCGATCCCAACATCGCCGAGAAGGCCACAGACCCCGTCCGCGTCGGACCGCTCGCGCCGTGGGCCACCCACATGGCCGAGCGCGGGCTCACCTTCGACATCAACATCTACAACTTCTACCAGGCCAACCCGTCGGCCGGCCTGCGCACCGGCGAGCAGTCGAACTCGACCTACTTCGTCCTCTCCATGACCGCCGAC
>NZ_JAKSYB010000051.1:0-405 GCF_022829505.1 Methylobacterium sp. J-043
CTACGACTTCGTTGAGCACCGCACGCACAATGGACGCAAGTACCGGATGCTGAACGTCATCGACGAGTTCACACGCGAGTGCCTGGCCATCCGCTTGTCACGTGAGCGGAGGGCATTGGACGTGAGCGAGGGACTCTCAGACTCGATCAGTCTGCGCGGGGTGCCGGGGTATAGCCGCTCGGACAACGGCCCTGAGTTCATCGCCAAGGCCGTTAAGGACTGGATCGCGGCGATGGGATCGACAACCGCCTACATCGAGCCGGGCAGTCCGTGGGAGAACGGCTATTGCGAGAGCTTCAACGCGAAGCTGCGGGATGAACTCCTCAACGGCGAGGTGTTCTACACCCTCAAGGAGGCCAGCGTCGTGATCGAGCAATGGCGGAGGCACTACAACAGCATCCGGCC
>NZ_JAKSYB010000057.1:0-616 GCF_022829505.1 Methylobacterium sp. J-043
GGGGAAAGTGGCCGTCGAGATCGCCCGGCTCGACGGTCGGGTGATCGGACTCGGGACCGGCGAACGCTGGCGCTAGGGCCCGGCCCCGCAAGAGGATCGGCGCGCCCCTCGTTCGAGACGCGCAATGCGACAACGCGAAACGTAAGGCCGCCACCCACCAGCGCGACATCATCGAACGGCTCGGCGCCATACCCTGTCATCGAGGCGGACCCGGCCCCGGCGTGCAGGCCGCCTGGGGCTGGCCGCCGCGGCGAGGGCGGCCTGACACCTACGGCATGCACGCCGGCGCCGAGATCGCCTCGATGACAGGGTATGGCGCCGAGCCGTTCGAGGATGTCGCGCTGGTGGGTGGCGGCCTTACGTTTCGCGTTGTCGCATTGCGCTTCTCGAACGAGGGGCGCGCCGATCCTCTTGCGGGGCCGGGCCCTAGCGCCAGCGTTCGCCGGTCCCGAGTCCGATCACCCGACCGTCGAGCCGGGCGATCTCGACGGCCACTTTCCCCCAGAACCGATCCCGGGCCGCATCCGCGCCGCGCGCGGCCCGAGCCCGATCCCGGGCCAGCCAGTAGGCCGGGCCGCCATAGCGCGCGACCATGATCCGGGCTCTTGCCCGGACC
>NZ_JAKSYB010000070.1:0-411 GCF_022829505.1 Methylobacterium sp. J-043
CGCGCAGTTTATCGGCGAAGGCCGGGTCGGTGGAGAGCTTGAACTGCCGGACCCGATGCGGCTGCAGCCCATGCCCACGCCAGATCCGTTGCACTGACGAGACGCTGGTGGCCGCGACCTTGCTCATGGCGGCGGCCGTCCAAGGCGTGGTCTCGCCAGGCGGCTCTTCCTGCGACAGAGCCACCTCCGGCCCCAGCGGCGGGATGCGGGCCGGCCGTGTCTTATCCCGCAGCAGCCCTCCGACTCCGTCCTGCCCGAACCGGTCGTGCCAGCGCCAGCCCGCCGTCTTGGAGACGCCCGCCCCACGCATGATCGCGTGCGTCCCGAGCCCTTCGCCGCTAAGCAACACCCTGCGCGCCCGCCATACGTGCTGCTGCGGCGGGTTCCAGTCCGCCATCCTGGCCTCCAACC
>NZ_JAKSYB010000071.1:0-462 GCF_022829505.1 Methylobacterium sp. J-043
CCTCGATCGTGTCATCGCCGCCGATGCCCGTGTCCAGGCTCTCGGCCCGCTCGACCAGACCCTTCGCGTCGAAGCGCACCTGACCGGCATCGCCGAACACCGTGTCGCGGCCGGAGCCCGTCACGATCGTGTCGCCACCGGCGCCGCCGAGCACGACGTTGTCGCCCTCGCCCGACCGGATCTCGTCCGCATCGCCCACGCCCGCATTCATCGTGCGGCCGAAGACCGGAATGACGGCCGAGAGCGTCACCGCGCCGTTGTCGCCGCGGCTCCCATCCGAGCCCGAGCCCCTACTGAGCGTGTCGGCGTCGAAGCTGCCGCCCACCCCCTAGCCGCCGTCGCCCACCACGATCACCTCTCCGCCGCCGACCCCCCGGCCCTCTCCGGTCCTCTCGCCCGGACGCCCCTGTATGCCCCACTCCACCACACCGTCCACGCCAAACCCATCCGGGCGACCCGTCC
>NZ_JAKSYB010000073.1:0-380 GCF_022829505.1 Methylobacterium sp. J-043
ATTGGGGCGCCGACGAGCCGCGCGTCTCCCGCGTCGTGTTCATCGGCCGCAACCTCGATCCGGAGGCGATCCGCGAAGGCTTCTTCGCCTGTAAGGTCTGATACGGTTTCCGCTTGATCCAAGCGGGGACCGGATCAGAAAGCCCGCGCGGCGCCTGAGCGAAGCCCAAATCCGCTATCCCGAAGGGATCAAACGGATGTGGTATGAGGCAACGCGCTGCCGATCGGGAAACGCGCATGAAAAAGGGCCGCCCTCGCGGGCGGCCCCTTCGTTTTCGTCGATCGCACCGCCTGTCGGCCGACCGGGGACTTTCGATCCTGGGGTGGTTCTCGGCGTCTGTGGTTGAGAGATCGGGAGAGCGTCGGGCTGTGAAAGAGGTT
>NZ_JAKSYB010000009.1:0-50552 GCF_022829505.1 Methylobacterium sp. J-043
CCAGCACGCCTGCGGTGAACACGGCCCGGCCGTTGTCGCCGAGGATGACGTGGTTGCCCGCGCCGCCATCGCTGGAGTCGGCGCCTGCGCCGCCGATGATCGTGGTGTCGCCGTCGGACGCGGTGATCGCGTCGCCGCCGCCGATCGCGGTCGCCCCCGAGGTGATGGTCGCGATCCTCCCGTTCGTGAAGGTGGCCGATCCGCTGTCGCCGAGCACGACCTGCGTGCCCTTGCCGAGCGTGATCCGGTCCGCACCCGCGCCGCCGATGACCGTGGCGCTGCCGTCCTTGGCCGACACGGTGTCGTCGTCGCCGATCTCGGGATCGATGCTCTCGATCGAGACCAGCGCACCTGCGGTGAACACGGCCCGGCCGTTGTCGCCGAGGATCACGTGGTTGCCCGCGCCGACCTCGATCGCGTCGGCGCCGGCGCCGCCGATGATCGTGGTGTCGCCGTCGGACGCGGTGATCGTGTCGCCGCCGCCAATACCGGTCGCCACCGAGGTGATGGTCGCGATCCGACCGTTCGTGAAGGTGGCCGAGCCGCTGTCGCCGAGCACGACCTGCGTGCCCTTGCCCAGCGTGATCCGGTCCGCGCCCGCGCCACCGATGACCGTGACGTTGCCGTCGCCGGTCTCGATGCTGTCGTCGTCACCGACGGCCGCCTCGTCGTCCGTGGTCTTGATGCTGGTCAGCACCGGGACCGGGACGGTCACGCCGTTGATGATCCGCGTACCCGGGACGAAGCGCGCCTCGCCGGTATCGCCGAGGATCACATGCGTGCCCCTGCCGACGGTGATGCCGTCCTTGCCGGCGCCGCCGATGATCGTCGTGTCGCCGTCGCTCGCCTTGATCGTGTCGGCGTCTCCGGTCGTCCCGGCGATGCTGCGCAGGCTGGTCAGGACGCCGTTCTCGAACACGGCCTCGCCGTTGTCGCCGAGGATGACGTGGTTGCCCGCACCCGCGGTGATGGTGTCGGCGCCGAAGCCGCCGATGACAATGTTGTTGCCGTCGGTCGCGGTGATCGTGTCGCCGCCGCCGATGCCGGTGAAGGTCGAGACGATCCGGCTGACGACGTGGGTGCCCTCGAGCGCGATGCCCGCGGTGGCCGAGCCGTCCTGCCAGATCTGGCCGTGATCGCCGACGATGACGTTGTCGCCGCCCTTGGCGTCGATCGTGTCGGTGCCCGCGGCCCGCGGCTGATCGATGAAGGGATCGGCGATCGTCACGATGCGGCGGACGTCGTCGAGGTTGAGGCTGGAATCACCGAGGATGGTGTCCGCGGCCGGTCCGCCGACGATCGTGTCGTTGCCGGTGCCGCCGGCGATGATGTTGCGCCCCTTGCCGCCGGTAATCGTGTCGTTACCGGCGCCGCCGTCGATGATGACGAGGCCGGTCGCACCCGAGGCATCGATGATGTCGTTGAGGCTGACGACGGTGTTGTCGCGATCCAGGGTTCCCTCGTCGCGGAAGCCGTAGGCGCGTCCGGTCTGCTTCGCGAAGGTGGAGTCGTAGCGGCTGCCGTCGGCGGTGGTATCGCCGAACAGGGCGAGCGTACCCTGCGAGCCGGTCACCTTGATCGTATCGGCGCCGCCGCCGCCATGGATCGCGGTGAGGGTGCCGACGGCCGTGCCGGTCACCGTGACCGTGTCGGCGCCGGAGCCGAGCAGCAGCTCGACCGACCGCATGCCGCTATAGGTCACGCCGCCCTCGAAGGTGCGCACGGTGTTGTTGGTGCTCGTCGCCGTGGTGACGTCGTTCGTCGACATGCCGAAGCCGTCGATATGCGTGGCACTCACCGTGCCGGAGACGCCCGCCGTCGTGGAGTCGTTGTAGAGCGTGACCTTGTCGAAGTCCGGCAAGCCATCATCGACGATGTTGCGGTTGACGACGGGGTTGTTCTCGCCCGGCAGGACGATCGCCGGGGTCAGCGAACGGCTCTCGGGGCCGACGCCGCCCTCCAGGACCAGCGGTCCCTCGATGGCGCTGAGTTCGTGCGGCTGACGCGAGAAGGTCTTGAGGTCCGAGGTCGTCCGCGCGCCGTTGGGGTCGCGCGCCACGGTGACCCGCACGGCCTGGTCCCAATCCGCCGCGGTGAAGGTGATGGTGGCCGGGTTGGTGCCGTCGGCCGCCTTGAACCGGCTGTCCGCGCTCGACGTGATCGTCTGGCCGTCTCCGGCCAGCGTGATCGTCACCGGCGCCTTCGGCTGCATGGTCAGGACGACGTCGTAATGGGAGGTCTGGCTCGGCGTCACCACGACGCCGCCCTCCTTGGGCGTCACCACCACACCGGCGGTGTTGCCGTCGGTCACCTGCACCCGCACCACCGGCTGGCCGACGAGCGCCGCCTTGAAGAAGCCCTCCGTCGCCGTGCCGTTCAGCGTGCTGGTGACGGTGTGGGTGATCTCCGCGACGAAGCGGTTCTCGGGCTTCAGGTCTGCCGGCGAGGAGACCAGCACCGTCTGCGGCTGGTTCCAGTTGGCGAGCGTGAAGGTGAGATAGGCCCGGCCGTTGCCGTCCCGCGGCAGCGGCGTGCCGTTGCCGTCGGTGAAGGCGACCTCCGTGCTCGACACGTTGAGCGTGACACGCACCTCTTCGCCGACCACCGGGGCGTTGTTGAGGACGACGGTGTAGCTGTCCTTGTTCTGGGGCTTGTTGCCGTTGCCCTCGATGACCGAGGTCCCGCCGCCGCTCTCGACGATGATCAGCCCCGGCTTGTCGTTGTCGATGACCTTGACCAGCGTGTTGCGAACGAAGGTGCCGTTCACCTCCGCATGGGAGCTGATCACCGAGTGGCCGATCGCCACGTTCTGGTCGCCCTCCAGCGCCGTGTCCGACTTGGCGCGGACGAAGACCGTCCGGTCGGCACTCCAGACGTAGGTGTTGCTGACGTTGTCGAGGACGGCGGTGAAGCGCAGCGTCAGCGCATCTGCCCAGGTGATGCCGTCCGTGGAGATCTCGAGGGTGCTCGCGTTGCCGGCCAGCGCGCGCATCTGCGCCGACGATTGCGCGGCCGAAACCGTGACCACGGCCCAATCGGTGCTGGTCAGGCCGGTCGTCTTCGGTGCCGGCGGCGCGATCTTGTAGGTGCCGACGCTGCTGCCGATGGCATCCGGCGTCGTGATGCTGGAATCCTCTCGCAGGGTCAGCCCGCCGCCGTCGCTGACGGAGCCCGCATCGGCCGCCGAGACCGACGCGTTGATACCCGGCACGAACAGGCCGTTGAAGGCCGGATCGGTGCTGGAGATCGTGTGGTTGATGACGGCCGAGTTGCCCTTGGCGTCGCGCGCGACGACCTCGCCGCTGACGTCGCCGGCGACGTGGAAGGTGTCGCTGCCGAGGCCGCCGATCAGCGTGGTGACGACGCCCGCCGGGGTGGAGAGCACGTAGAAGGTGTCGTCGCCCTCCAGGCCGTCGACCTCGACCGCCTGGATGTTGGTGAAGCGGATCGACAGGCCGGCACCGAAGATGCCGTCACGGGTCACCACGAAGGTATCGGCGAACTCGGTGCCGAGCGCGACGATCTTATTGAAGCCGGAGCCGCCATCGATGTCGAGCGGCGCGTTGATGTTGTATTCGATCCGGTCGTTGCCGGCACCAGCATTGAGCTTGATCTTGTTCTCGGACGCGGTGGCGAAGGCGCGCACGATGAAGACGTCGTCGCCGTCCTCGCCCTCAAGGCGCAGATCGGCCTTGTTCGAATAGATCTGGAAGGTGTCGTCGCCGGCACCGCCGTAGATCACTGCCGGGATCGAGATACCGCGGGACAGGTAGCCGCCGAAGGACAGCTTCGTCGTCTCGAACGCGTCCTCGACGAGCAGTCCATTGGGGACGTCGCGCGGCGTCGCGAAGACCTGGCCGACCTGGAAGAAATCGTTGCCCTCGCCGCCGTCGATGGTCATCAGCGCGCCGTTGTCGTCCATCGCGAAGCGGTCGTTACCCTTCCCGCCTTCGACGATGACGCGCCCGTTGATGCTCATGTCGTAGTTGATCCGCTCGACGACGGCGTTCACCGGGTAGGTGCCGTCGGCATTCGGATGGACGAGCGCGACGAAGTTGCGGCGCATCAGGAACTGATCGGCGGCATCGGTGCCGAGGATCGTCAGCGTGTCGATACCCCGGTCGGCATCGCCGGAATCCGTGACGTTGATGCGGTAGGACGAGGCGCCGGCCAGTTGGATGCGGATCGTGTCCGTGTCCTGGCCGCCGTCGATGTCGAGCGTGTCGGTGACGCTGCCGGTCTTGCTGGTGAGCGAAGGCAGACGATCCACGTTGATCGTGTCCGCGCCGTCCTCACCGAAGACCTTGGTGTTACCGGCGATCTCGCTGACGGCGAGGTCGAGTCTGTCGTCGCCCGCACCGAGCCGGATGGCCGTGGCCGCAGCGCGGACCCGGCCGCGCAGGACGAACCGGTCCTGGCCGCCGAGGCTGGTCAGCGCCAGGGTCGAGGTGGCGATCGTGGTGCCGAGCAGCGTCAGGGCGTTGTCGCCCGCGCCGAGATTCACATCGATGGTCTTGCCCGTGATCGTCGCGCTCTTGAGCAGCGTCGTGCCGTCGAGCGCGGCATCGACCACCGTGTCGTTGCCCGAGCCCGAAACCAGGCTGAAGCTGTCCGCGGCGGCGAGCGTGCCGGCGAGCGCGACTTGGTTGGCACCGTTGCCAAGGGTGATCGCGATGGTGTCGGCCGTCAGGTCGAGCGCATCCGTGACCGTCTGACCGGCCTTGCGGTGATCGCTGACGATGTCGAGGCCCGAACCGGTGGCGAGGCGGAAGGCGCCGGCAATGCGGTACATACCGGCGAGGGTGACCGTATTGGCGCCGTCGCCGAGGTCGATCGCGAGCGACTTCGCCTCGACGCTGGCCTTCTCCACCGCGCCATTCGCGACGCGCAGGTCGGTCAGCGTGTCCGCGCCGCCCGCTGCGGTGATCGTGAAGGCGTCGTCGATCTTGTAGCTGCCGGTCAACGTCAGGGCGTTGTCGCCCGCGCCCGCATTCACGGACATCGAGCCGGCCTTGTAGCTGCCCCGCAGGTCGATCTCGTCGTTACCGGAACCAGTCCTGATCGTGAGCGCGTTCGTGACCGTGTAGCTGCCGGCCAGGGTGATCCTGTTGTTCCCGCCGCCAGCGTCGAGGGTGTAGCTGCCGGCCTTGATCCCGCCGTTCAGGATGATGACGTCATCGGCGCTGCCGGTGACGAACTCCATCGCCCCCGCGATGTCGTAGCCGCCGACGAGATTGGCCGAGTTGACGCCGTCGCCGAGGTTGATCGACAGCGAGCCGGCCCGGATGTCGGTCGTGGGCGTATCGGACAGGGTGTCGATGCCCGACCCGCCCGTCATCGAGAGCGCGCCGGCGATCCGATAGGTGCCGTTCAGCGTGAGGTCGTTCCGGCCAGCCCCGGTTCCGGCGGAGATCCCCATCGAGCCGGCCGTGTAGCTGCCCTGCAGACCGATGGTATCGTTGCCCGCACCCGTCCGGATCGTAAGGGCGTTCCGCGCCTTGTAGACGCCGGAGAGCGCGAGGCTGTTGTTCCCCTCGCCCGCGTCGAGGGTGAAGCTGCCGGTATCGAAAGTGCCCGTCAGGCCGATCGTATCGGTGCCGTCGAGCGTCGTGAGCTGCATGGCGTTGGTGACGACGTAGTCACCGCCGAGGCCGACCGTGTTCGCGCCATCCCCGAGCGCGACCGTCACCGAATCCGCGCCGACGTCGGCCTTCCGCGTGACGCCGCCGAGCACCTGCGTGTCGACGAGCGTGTCGCTGCCCGCATCGGCGCCGATGATCAGCGCGCCGGTGGAGTAGGCGCCGAGCATCGTGATCTTGTTGTCGCCCGCGCCGGCACGCAGTTCGATGGAGCCGCTGCGCGTGATCGCGCCTTCCGTGACCGTCGCGGCGGTCGCCCCGCCGCTGATGGTGCGCTGACCCGTGGTGAAGATGCCGTCCAGCAGGATCTCGTCGCCGTTGCCCCCGGACTCGATCAGGATCGAGGAGCCGACGAAGGTGCCGGACAGCGTGATCTTGGAGGCCGTGTTGTCGGGCGTTCCGCTCGCACTGAAGTCCGAGCGCAGGGTGATGGTGCCCTTCGCCTTCACGACCGCACCCGCCTCGACGACGAGGTTGTCGCCGGCGTTCAGGGTCACCGAGCCGGCGGTCGAGAAGATCGTGACACCGGCCTTGACGGTCAGGTCGTCGCCCGACGAACCCGTTTCGCCGGCCTGCTCGATGATGTCGCCCGACGAGACGATGTCCTTGTCGATCGTCAGCGGGCTCGACGTGCGGATGCCGATCCGGCCCCGCGCCGCCTGCAGACCCGTGGTGTCGCTGGTGACGCCGCCGACGCGCAGGCCGCCGATGTTCCACAGCCAGATGTCGCCGTTGATCGAGCGGGCTTCGAGACCACCATACTGGTCGCCGTCGAGGCTGCGCATGTTAGCGACGATGCGCTTGGCCTCCGAGCCGATGCTGCCGGAAGCAACGAGATAGGCCTTGCCGGAACGGAGGTTGGAGCTGCCTCCGGTGGTCTCGTTGTAGTTGGTCGATCCGTTGAGGATGCTACCGGCGACCGCCGTGACGAAGGCCGTGCGCTGCGCGTCGGTGCCGACGCTGGCGAGGTAGAGATCGCCCGCACTCTCCAGCACGTAGAGGTTGCTCAGGCCGCTCTGAAGCGTGACGACACCATCCGTCGTGCGATCGACGTTGCTGTCGATCTCGAACTCGTCGCCGGCGACGCCGATGCCGTCGAGGGCGGTGAGCGAGATCGAGTGGCCGCTCACGTTGGCACGGCCCGAACCGGCCACCGGCGCGGAGTCGATGTCGCGCGGGTTGGAAAGGTCGCCCGCGTCGAGGATCGAGGCCTTGGCCGCCAGAACCACGTCACCCTTGGTGGTGACGGCCAGCACCTTCATGCTGGTTTCCGTCTCGGTCAGGACGATGTCGCCCGTGGCGCCGGCCCGGACGGTGCCGGTCAGCTTCATCTCGATGGCGTCGCCCTTGGCGCCGATCGCGCCGGCTGCCTTCAGGTAGACGTTGGCCGCGACGATCTTGTTGGTGTCCGTGTGGACACCGTCGAGGATGCTGCCCTTGTCCGAGACGAAGGTGACGTTGCCGCCCTGCGAATAGGCGGATTCCAGGTTCAGATCGCCGTTGCGGGCCGTGACGAAGATATCGCGCGCCGCACGGACGGCCAGGGTCGAACCCGTCGTCAGATCGATGCCGATCACCCGCGCCGCAGTACCGACGCTGCCGTCCCCGCCTTCGAGGACAGCGTCGCCGCCCTTGATGTTCACCGCATCCGCCGCCCCGCCGTTGAGGAGGCCGGTCGAGGACTTGAGGCGGATCTCCTTGCCGGTGACCGATTCCACGCGGCCGACGGTCAGGAGTGCGGCGGTGTTGATGAAGATCTGGGTGTTCGCGGTCACATCGAGGGCTCCGGTGCCCTCGATGACGACCGCCTTGCGCTTCTGGATCAGCAGCTTGGTGATCTGATTGAACGGATTCCCGGCGTCCTTGGCCGACTGGAACAGCACTAGGCTGCGGGCGCTCTCCGTCTTGAGCGTGCTTCCGCTCTCGAGGATGAGCGTCGAGGCGCTCGCCTGCTTGATCGTGAAGCTGGTGTCCTTGGTGGTCGCGTTGCCGGACTTCACGCCGAACGTACCGGCGACGCCGATCAGCATCCCGTCCTTGAAGCCGTCGCCGAGGAAGCTGCCCGACGCGCGGGTGACCACGGACACACCGGTCCCGTCGGTGGAGCGCACGCCGACATTCACGGTGACGCCGGTCTCGGGAACGAAGAGCTGCGTCGCCTCGAGCCGGATCACCGAGCCGCTGACGGACGCGATGCGGTAGACGCTCGTGGAGGCCGCGCTGGTGTTGGCTGTGCCGCCCGCGATGTAGAGCGTGCTGCCGACCGTGTAGGTGCCGTCCCACGCCGTGCCGTCGGTGCGGGTCAGAACACCCTGGTTGGTCGCCGTGTCGTTGCTGAAGCTGACGGTCAGGGTCGCAGGGGCCGCCTTGAGCAGGTCGAAGGCGACTTCGGCGGTCGCGCGCGGCGCCTCACCGGTGACGGCGATGCTGACGCCGATATCGATGTTGCGGGCCACACCCTGGCTGCCGAAGACCTTGTCGACGGTGATGACGTTCCCGACGACACTGATGATCTTGTAGCCCGTCGAGCTCTCGGCCGACGCATTCGGCGTCACGCCCCCGATGTAGAGCGTCCCGCTGTAGAGCTTGCCGTTCTTGTCGAAGAAGACGCTCGTATCCCAGTTCGCGCCGTCCTGGCGGGTCACGGTGCCGTTGCTACCGGACTGGCCGAAGACGACGTTGGTGGTGATCGGAGCCTTCGTGAGGAAGACGATGTCGCTCCGCTCGGCGGCGCCGAGATCGATCTGCTGATCCGTTGTCAGCGGCGCGGAGCCGGGTCCGATGTCGATCAGGCTGGTTCCGCTCACGGAGCCGACATTGCCCGACGTCACGATCTTGATGTTGGCGCCCTTGATGATCGGGTCCTGCTTGTCGACGATCGTGCTGGTCGTCTCCTTGAGCAGTCCCTGCCCGACGGCGCTGAGCAGCTCTTCCTGCGTCCAGCGCTTGATGCCGGCGTCGATGGCATCGGCCGTCGCCTTGTCGATGAAGAAGGCGGGCGCGGCCTTGCGGCTGGCCGTCAGGGCGTTCGTGTTGGGCGTGTCGGCCGTGTTGTAGGAGCCCGGCAGGCTGTTGAAGAAGGTGTTGAGCGAGCGGTACTGCGCCGTCAGCACCGTGGAGCGCAGGGTCTGCGCGGCGGTGCGGGCCGCGTCGATGGCGGCGGAGCTCCGGTTCTCCGTCTCCGCCGCGGTGCGGGCGGCGGTCACGGCGTCGAGGAGTGCCTGACCGGCCAGGCGCGGCGCGAAGGCGGCGTTGTAGACGCTCGGATCGACCTGCTGGTTGCGGTAGCTCCAGTAGCTCTCATAGTCGGCCTGCACGGCCGTCGTCTCGGCCGCGACCTTCGACGCGTCGTAGCTGTCGCCGAGCCCGCCGAAGCGAAGATGGAGCGCTGCGTAGGTCGCCTTGAGCGCGGCTTCCGCCGCTGCCACCTTGCCGGAGGTGGCCAGACGCAGGGCCGCCTCGCCGAGGGTCTGCGAGCCGGCGTCCTTGGTGAACTGCTCGGTCAGGGCGGTCAGCTCGGCGCTGCCGATCCGGGTCGATCCGTTGGCGAGATAGGTGCTGTAGAGGTCGTAGGCCGCACCGAGCTTCGCCACGTAGCGGGCGCCGAAGCCCGAGAAGGCGGCATCGAGATCCTTGTAGGCCTGCGACTGCAGCGTCGTCGCGTCACCCGCTTCGCGCATCTGCCAGTACTGGTCGTACTGCGTGCTGAAGTTCGTCACCTTCGTGGCATCGAAGCCGTCGAAGACCAGCTTCAAGTTGTTGAAATCGACATTCCTCGAGTCGCTGATCTGCTTGATCTGCGCGGAGACGTAATCCGTCAGAGCGGTGCCCGTCAGCTTGGTTCCACGAGCCTCGGCCTCGATGGCCGTGGTGTAGAGCTGCGCGATCTGGGCTTCGGTCAGACGGGTGCCCTGATCGGTTTCGAGCTGCGTGATCTGAGCCGTGACGCGCGCGATCAGCGCATCGCCGGAAATCGGGGCGGTACGCGTTGCGGCCTGCATCTTGGCGAGCGCCGATGCGGTCGCCTGCACCGTGTAGGCCGAATCGAAGCTGGTGCTGTTCGGCTGCGTCCCGCGGATCGCCCAGTAGGTGGCGTAATCACCCGAGAGGTCGGCGTGATAGACGTCGCCGTACTGGCCGTACTGGGCGTGCAGCACCCGGTACTGCAGCGTCCGGTTGGTTTCGAGCGCCTTGACCGCGTTGTCGACGTAGGTCTTCACCGCACCGGCTTCGGTGATGCCGGCATCATTCGCCTGGCTCGTGAACAGAGCGGTATAGTAGGCGCGTTCGCCGGTCTTCTCGCTGAGGGTAACCTCGAAGCTGCTGCTGTAGCGGGAGGGGTCGGCCTGCTGGTTCCGGTAGGCCCAGTAGGCGTTGTAGTCGCGCTCGCGGGTGCTCTCGTAGGCGCTGAGCGTCCGCTCGAACTTGAGGTTCGCGTCCTCGGTGGTGAGGGCGAGATCCTTCCACACGCCGTTGATGAGCTGGGACGCCACGCGGTCGTCGCGCACGACGACATTGTTGACGTTGAGCAGACTCCCGGCATCGACCTTGATGTAGACGTCGCCGTTGGCCGTCAGGCTGTTCAGGCGCAGGTCGCCCGCGCGCTCACGGATGCCGACCGAACCGGCCGCAGTGATGTCGGTCTTGTCGCGGGCCGTGGTGCCGCCGTCGAGCGTGATCGGGGTCGCCTCGGAGCCGAAGCGACCGCCCGCGATCACCTTGAGGGAGCCGCCTGACACCACGCCTTCGCCGGCCACCGTCACGCCGCTCGTCGAAACGAGCTTGACGTCGAAGCCGCCGCCCGCCGCGATCTTGTCGATCCCGAGTTCGTTGTCGACGGTCCGGACGTTGAGGTTGATGTTGCCCGCGGTCGTCGTCGCCTTGAGCGTGTTGCCGGCCCCGATGGTCGTGACGTTGAGCGCCTGATCGGTGGCGTTGTTGCCGTTGCCGACGCCGATGCCGCGGGCAGCCTGCAGCGTGACCCGCGAGCCGGTGATGGCCGCGGTCGAGCTCAGATGCTGGATCGTCCCGCCCGAAGTGATCGTCGTGGCGCCGTTGTCGTTCTTGATGCCGCCGGCGATCAGCACACGGCCGGAGCCCTGCGAGTCGATGCTGACGGTGCCGGTGGTCTCACCGGTGAACTTGATCTTGATGCCGTAGTCGGCCTGCAGGCTATGAGTCGCCTGGGTCTCGGTATAATCGACCGTCTGGAACTTGGTGTAGTAAGTCTTCTTTCCGTACCACGTGCTCGTGGTCCAGCTCGCGACTTCCTTCGGCTTCTCGGCCGAGCGCGTATATTCGGGCGCGCCCAGGAAAGCGTAACCCGACTTGCTGGTATCGACATAGTAATAGGCGGATTCGGGCTGCAGAGCGGCCTTCTCGGTGATCTCCTTGTTGAAGGCGCTCAGGGGCGGCGGATCCTTTGCGAGGAAGTCCAGGCCGGCCCAGGACGAGGTACCCGTCGTCAGTGTGTAGGTGTTCTTGGCGCCCTGACCGATGGTGAAGGCGTAGCGGTACCCGGTCTTCGGGTCGTACTGCGTCGTGCTGCTGCCGTCATACTTGGCGAGCTCGGCGCCGGTGCTGTTCAGATCGGCGCTGTAGCGCGTGACGACGCCGGCGGCGTCCTGCCGGATCAGGGTCTGGCGGAAGACGATGTCGTTGGCATCCGCAATGCCGTTGCCGTTCACGTCGGTCTTGTAGGCGAGATCCTTGATATCGATCGTGCCGATGCCGCGCCGCGACAGGTCGATGCGGTTGAGGACGACGTCGCGGTTGAGCTGATTGACGACCTCGACCTTGGCGTAACCGCCCAAAGCGCGCAGCTCGCCGACGCCGGCGTTGGTGTTGAGCATGACGCCGGTCAGATTGATCTGGCCACCGGTCGAGACGACCTCGTCGATCTCGATGGCGCCGGTCTGCCGATTGTAGCTGGCAGAATAGCCGTCGCGGGTCAGCGTGCTCAGGTTCGCGGTGCGATAGGGATTGCGGATGATCTCCTGAATTTCGTTCTCGACCGACTGATCGATGACGATTCTGTAGAGTTCACGCCCGCTCTGCACGAGGCCGTTGAGGTTCAGGAACTGCGCCTTGATCGTCACCGCACCGCTGGCAATGACGCTTGACTGCGAGCCGGACAGCGCACGAGCGATGTCGGAGGCGGACTTGCCGGTCATCGGACCGGAGCCCGCTTCGAGCACGCCCTTGATCTGACCGTAGGGATCTCCGCCGACGGAGTACGTGCGCAGGTCCTCCGTCAGACCGATTGAGACGGCGCCGCCGACATCGGTCTTCAGCTCCTTGACGGTGGTCTTGGCCGTGATGGTCAGGTCACCGCCTGCCGCCGTCGCCACGTTGAGGACCGCCGTCGGCGCATAGATGTCGCCGACGATGAGAATGGCCGGCGCAGAGTTACCGTTGCGGGCGCCGGAGGTGTTCTTGAGCGAGATGTCGCTCTTGCTGTCCTTCGTGACGACGCCGCCGGCGGTCAGGACCTGGAAGCTGACGTCACGGCCACCGGCGATCGCCTTGGCGGCCGCGGCATCCGGGCTCGCGGCGTTCTTCGTGATGATCGCCTGGCGACGGGTGTTGAAGTCGTCGCTCGACGTCACCGGGATCTGGGCGTCGTTGAAGAAGGTGCCGCCGTTGGATTCCGGCATCGTGATGCCGGCGATGACGAGATTCGCCACCGAGTTGTTGGTGATCTCGACCTTCGTGTCGGACGCGGCATCGAGCCTGCCCGAGCCGAGCAGAGCGTCGGCCCGCACGATGATGCCGCCGGCACCGGCCGAGAACGGGCTCACCGTGATGGCCTGGACCTGCTTGTAGATCGGGATGAGGATCTGCTTGCCGTCGAAGGTCGTCTGGAACTCTGCGAGCCCGTCGGCCAGCAGCTCGGCTTTGATCCGGTTCACTTCGCCTTGGTAGTAGGCTTGGAGAATGCCGTTGTCCTTGTAGGTCGAGAGGCCCTTCGTGGCTTCCTCGTAGGCCTTGATCAGGTTCGACTGGGCGTTGGCGAAGCCGAGGCTGACGGTAATGGGCAGCTTCGGCAGCGTCGCCGAGGCCGAGGTCGCACCGTCAGGCAGGGTGATCGTGAAGCTCTTGGTGTTGTCTGAATCCGCGATCGGGTTGCCGGCCGCATCGTACTTCTGGCCGTTGAGCTTGACGGTGCCCGTGATCAGGGTCGCGGCGCCGTTGCCCGGCGCCCGCGTCATGTCGTCGATGACGATGGAGATGTTGCGGGTGATGCCGGTGACGACCGTGCCGTCGACGATGACGGTGCCGATCGAGCCGGTCTGCGTGTCGCCGACGGGCGTGACGGCCGAGCCGCCGAGCAGGCTGTCGATGGCGCCGGCGACGGCGGTCGTCCAGTTCGTGCCCTTCATCCGCGCCACGGCATTGGAATTGCCCTGGCGGTTGGTGAAGAGGTTGGCGTTGCCTGCGGTCTTGATCGTGGCGCCGCCATCGATCTTGATCGTGTTGATTTCCTCGACGCGGATCTTGGCCGCCAGCGAGGTGATCGGGATCGCGCTGCCCGCGAAGTTGTCGGTCGTCGCCGACGCGTCGTAGGCGTCGTCGTAGGCCTTCTTGTTGGTGCCGACCAAAAGGTCCGCGTCGCCGTAGGCGGTGATGTCGGCGCCCGCACCGATGTTCACCGCGTTGTTCGGACGGATGATGACGGTGGTGCTGCCGCTGGCCACGGTGGCCGCGCCGTAGGTCTCGGAGTTCGAGACGGCATAGGCGTTGCCGCCGCCATTGGCCGAAAGCGTCAGGTTTCCGAGCGTGAACAGGGTCGCGTTGGCACCGATATTGACCTGCGCGACGAAGTTCCGGGTCTCGATGCTGGAATAGGCGCCAGCACCCGACAGCGCGCCGCCGGTGGTCAGCGAAACCTTGTCGTAGGCGTTGATGATGTTGTTGGCAGCAAGACGGATTCCGCCTGCGGTCCCGGCGCGGGCAACGGTGATCAGATCGGCATTGCTGCCGACATCGACCCGCGTGGTGATGTCGAGCACCGTCGAGCTGTGCGCCGCCGCGCCGCTGGCCAGACCGCCGGTCGAGCCGACGATGTTGGCCTGACCGAGCTGCGGCTTGTTCACGGTGTTCGTTGCGGTCGCGAGAATGTCGCGGGCCGTCACGCGGGAATTGATCCCGAACGCGGCTGTCACCGCGTGCGTGATGGCGTTGTTCACGACGGCGCCCGCTCCGGCGAGGGCGCCGTAGCTGTCGGTGATGATCTGGCCGTTCAGGGTGCCGACGTGATCGGCGGAGAGATAGAACAGACCGGTGCTGTCGCTGCTCTTCGTCAGGTCGACGGTGACGCCGGTGCCGAGTTCGGCGCGCGTGCTGCCGCCCATGCTGGTGCTGGCGCTGGCGGCCGTGCCCGAGACGAGGCCGCCGCTGCCGGAAATGCCCTTGGCGAAGTTGTCGTCGACGCCCGAGGCGGTGACGGTCATCGAGCCGGCATTGAGCGTGCCGAGGGACACGACGCGGGCGCTGGTCACGGTCGCCGAATTGGCCGACGAGACGGTGGCGCCGGCCGCAACGAGGCCGATGCTGGCGCTGCTGGCGGTCGAGGTCTGGCGCGTGCTGCTCGTCGCGCTGACGGCGACCGCGCCGCTGACGGCCAGCACCGTGCCGACATCGATGAGGCCGCTGACCGTGCTGCTGTTCTCGGCCAGGGTCACCGTCGAGTTCAAGCCGATGAGGCCGCCGACGGAGCCGGAGGCGGTCGCCGTGGCGGAGTCGCGGCCCGCCTGACGGGCGAGGTTGCCGAGCACCGAAAGGCTTCCGGCCGTGATCGACACGTTTTTCGTCGAGGCTCCGACCGTGGCGGCGACCTTGGCCTCGGCGACGGAGGCACCGATCGCGGCGGTGCCGGCATTGATGCCGGCAGCCGCGGCGTTGACGGACGGAAGCGCGGTGGCGACCACGCTCACGTTCGCAGCGGACACCGAGCCACCCTCGATGGCGGCGGTGACGGTCGGGCGCGCCTCGACCTTGGCGACGGAGCCGCCGGCCGCGAGTGCGAGCAGTCCGCCGGCGACGGAGATGCCGAGCACCTGCGAGTCGATCGTCGTCGTGTCGCTGGCGCTGACGGCGACATCGCCCGCGGACGCGACCCGGCTGTTGGTGATGCTAGCGCTCGTCGTGCTCGTCACGGTGTCGCCGGTGCCGGCGCCACCACCCGAGACGGAGACGCTGAACGCCGAGACGCTGCCGGACATGGCCGCGGCACGCGCGCGGCTCGTCAGGGTCGCGCTCTCGGTCGCCGTGACCGCGACGGAGCCGCGGGTGATGAGACCGCCGGTCGTGCCGAGGTTGCGGATCGCGGCCGAGACGTTGTTGGCGATCACGTTGTCCGCCGCCGCGACGGCGAGGGCGAACGAGCCGCTGCCGAAGACGCCGAACGAGGCGGCCACCGAGGCCGCTCCGGTATCGACGCTGAGGCTGGAGGTGTCGCGCGCCGAGACGGTCACGGTGCCGGCGGAAATCTTGTCGCCGGCTCCGTCGCCGTCGATCGCCGCGCTCACGATCGCGCCGATCCGGTTATGGGTGCCGGCTCCGGCCCCCGCGGCGCTGACGGCGATGGCACCGCCGGAGATCGCCACCGAGCCGGCGACGACCGTCGCCCGAATGGTCTGGCCGGAATTGGCGGTGACGGACAGGTTGCCGCCCGCCTCGATCGTCGTGTTCTGCGACAGAGCCTCGATGAGCAGTGCGGCCGACTTCGTCGTCTTGTCCTCGCCGTTGACCCGCTGCGTGATCTCGCTGCCGATCAGGTTGGTGGCGACGCCCGTGCCGATGCTGGCCCCGACCGCAACACCGCCGATGCTGACGCCGGCCGCCAGCGCGGCGACCTCTGCCACGATCCGGCTGTTGTTCGCGGCGGCGACCGCCACGTCACCGAAGGCGTTCAGACGAGCGTTGCTGACCCGTGCGCGGGTCGAGCCGCCGATCATGTTGGTGGCGATGGCACCGCCACCGGCCACCGAGACGGCAACGCCGCCACCCGAGAGCGCCACGGCGGCCGCAGCCACGCGGGCGTTGATGCTGGACCCGCCGTTGTCGGACGGAACCGTGGCTTCGACGCGGATTCCGCCTGTGCGCGTCGTCACGGTGGCGCCGTCGACGATCGCGGTCACGGCATTGTTGATCACGTTCAGGGCCACGGCGACGCCGATCGCCGGCGCCACGCCGACGGCGCCACCCGCAGCCGCGATGGCCGCCGCGCCGACATCGACGTTGATCGTGGCCTGATCCTTGGCGCGAACGGTGACGTCTCCGGCTGTAACGCTCGTCGAAGCGCCGGTGATGGCCGCGTTGGTGGCAAAGCTGATCGCGTTGCCCGAGTAGCTGCCCGAGCCGGCGACGCCGACCGCGACGGTTCCGCCCGTGACGACGGCCGAGGCCGCCGCGACGGTCGCGTCGATGGTGCTGGAGGAGGTGGCGGTGACCGCGACCGACCCCTGCGCCGTCGCGACCGTGTCGGCGATCAGAGCCTCGACCCTGGCCCCGCCATCGGTGTCGAGCGTCGGCTGATCGAGCCGGTTGCCGTGCGCATCGGTGATCTTCCAGCTGCCGATGATGTTCTGGGCGCCCGAGAGGCCGATCGCCACCGGAACGCTGGCGAGACCCGCGCCGCCGCCGGCCGCGGAGAGCGCGACCACCTTGGCGTCGATGTCCTGGCTGCTCTTGGCAGCCACCCGCAGGCCCGCGCCGCTCGTGACGCGGTTGAGGGACGACTGCCCGGTCGCCCGCTCGATCGCCGCGCGGGTGCTCGTGGTGATGACGTTGAGGGCGCCCGCGCCGCCGCCGGCCACCTGCACGCTGACGCCGCCGGCACCGCCGACGCTGACGGAGGCCGCCGTGGCGATCGCCTGGATCGACCCGCTGCTCTCGGCCTCGACCGAGAGGTCGCCGGAGGTCGTGGTGACACCGGTATCGGCGTTGCGAACGAGCGCCTCGACCGTGTTGCCGATGCGGTTGGTCGCCATCGAGACCGACACCGTCACGCCGACGCTGGCCGCTCCGGCGCCGCCGCCCGCGATACCCGCCGAACTGACGGAGGCGGTGATCGCGGAGGTGTCCTTGGCGGACAGGGTGATCTGCGTCGCCGTGATGCCGGTGGCGCCGTCGCCGTCGATGAAGGCGCGCGTTGCGACCGCAATGGTGTTGGAGGCGCCGGTGCCGGAGCCCGCCACGCTGACCGCCGCCGCGCCGCCGCCCTGAATCGATGCGGACACCGCCCCGACATCCGCCCGGATGGTCTGGTTCGAGACCGCCGTCACGTCGAGCGCGTTGTCGGAATCGACGCTCGTATTGTTGAGATAGGCCTGGATCTCGTTGCCGGCACCGATGGTGTTGGCCGCCGCACCGATGCCGACCGAGACACCGACGCCCGCCGCGCCACCACCGCCGGCTGCCGCCGCCGCAGCGACGATCAGGGCCTGGATGTCGGCATTCGAGCCGGCCGACACCGTGGACTTGCCACCGCGCACGATCACGGCACTGTTGGCGACGAAGGCGTTCGTGCGCACCGTGATGACGTTCGACGCACCGGCGCCGCCGCCGCTCACCGAGACGCCCGCAGCACCGCCGCCGCCGATGGAGATGGCCGCCGCCGCGGAGGTGGCCCGGATGCGCGCGTCGTTGCGCGCGCCGACCGAGACGCCGCCGCTGCGGGTGGTCAGGCCGGCATCGACGTTGGAGATCGATGCCTGGATGCCGCCCGCGATGCTGTTGATGGCGAGCGCGAAGCCGATCGCCACGCCGACGCCGGCCGCGCCGCCGCCGGCCCCGGAGAGCGAGGCGGCGCCCGTGACGGCGGAAATCTGGGCCGTGTTGGCGGCCGAGACGGTCACGCTGCCCGCCTTGATGCCGTCCGGGCCTGCTCCGTCACCGTCGATCGTAGCCGAGGTCTCGACTCCGATGGCGTTGGCGGCCACCGAACCGGCCGCGGCGCCCGCGACACCGGCCGCGCCGCCACCCTGGATCGCGGCGGATGCGGCCACGACGGTCGCGGTGATCTTCTGGCTCGCCGTGGCCTGAACCGTCAGGGCTGCAGCGATGTCGAGGGGGGAGTTCCGGACCGAGGCCTGGACGGCCGTGGCACCGCCGCTGCCGAGCGTATCGACGCGCTCGGCGTTTTGGCCCGTGCTGGACCATTCCCCGATGCGGTTTTCGGCACCGCTGACGCCCAGCGCGACGCCGACGCCGGCCGCACCGCCGCCGCCGCCGGACGCGGCCACCGCCGAGATGATCGCCGTGATTTCGGACGAGCCGGTCGCCGTCACCGTGAGGCCGCCGCTGCCGGTCGTGGTGATGCGGCTCGTATCCACCGTTGCGCTGACCGAGCCGAGGATCCGGTTCGAGGCAAAGGCGCCGCCGCCGGACACGCCGACGCCGGCCGAGCCGCCGCCCGCGATGCTGATGGCCGCCGCTGCTGCCGCCGCGTTGATGCGGCCGGCGCGCGTGGCGCTGACCGAAACGCCGAGCGAGCTGCTCGTGCGCAGGAGGGTGTCGGCGTTCCTGATCGCCGCCTCGACATTTCCGGCGATGCTGTTGAGCGCCAGCGTGAAGCCGACCGCCACGGAGACGCCGGCCCCGCCGCCGCCCGAGCCCGCAAGCGAGGCGGACCCGGCGAAGGCGTCGATCGTGGAGATGTCGGAGGCGCGGACCGAGACGTTGCCGGCCTCGATGCCGGCCGCACCGTCGCCGTCGATGACGGCGCGGGTTGCCACCGCGATGGCATTCGAGACCGAGACGCCGGCCGCCGAGACGCCGACGCCGGCCGAACCGCCACCGCCGATGGAGGCCGCCGCAGCAGCGACCTGGGCGGAGATCGCCTGAGCCGAGCTGGCCCCGACCGTCAGCGCGCCGCTCGTCTTGACGCTGCTCCCCGTGAGACGCGCCTCGACGACGGAGCCCTGGCTCGCGGCGGCGGTATCGACGCGGTTGCGTCCCTCGCCGGACGACGTCCAGTCGCCGATCTGGTTGGCGGCGACGGACACGCCGATCGCCACGCCGACGCCGGCCGAACCACCGACGCCGACGGCGAGGGAGGCGGCCGCAACGAGAGCCGAGATCCTCGAAGTGGCCGCGGCGGTCACGGTGACGGTGCCGCTCTGCGTGATCGTGCTGGCGGCCATCACGGCCCGGGTGACGGGGCGGATGGTGTTGAAGGCGAGCGCACCGCCACCGGCGATGGCGATGCCGCCCGATCCGCCGCCGCCGATGCTGACAGCGGCCGCCGTCGTCGTCCCCGTGATGGTCGCGTTGCTGAGGGCATCGACCAGGACTGCACCGGTGCCCGCGTCGATCCCGTCGCCGACATTGTTCACGCTGGCCCGGGTGGACGCATTGATGGTGTTGAGCGCAAGCGCGAAGCCGATCGAGACCGCGACACCGTTCGAGCCGCCGAAGGCCGCGCTGACGGCGGCCGTGAGTGCGTTGGCGGTGATGCTCGACGTATCGGCCGCCTTGACGGTGACGGCACCGGCCTTGATCGCATTGCTCGCGATCGCGCTGCCGCCCACGCCGTTGCCCTCGATGAAGGCCTGCGTGGTGACACCGATGGCGTTGATGACGGCCGTGGCGCCGCCGCTGACGCCGACGGCGTTGGAGCCGCCGCCCGCGAGGCCCGCCGAGATGGCCGCGATGTTCGCCTTGATGACGTTCTTCGACGTCGCCTCGACCGCCAGAGCGCCCTTCGCATCGACGCCGACGCGGGTCAGGGACGCCTCGACGACGGTGCCGCCGTTATTGGCCAGGGCGTAGCTGGTGTTGGCATCGGTGCCCGACGAGGACCAGACGCCGATGCGGTTCTCGGCGATGGCGGCGCCGAGCCCGACGCCCGCGGCATTGCTGCCACCGACGCCCGCGGCGAGCGAAGCCGCCAGGATCGCGGCGTTGATCGCGGCCGAGGCCTCGGCCTTGACGCTGATGTTGCCGGCCGCGCCGGTCGTGATCAGCTTGCTCTCGCTCGCCTGCGCACGGGTGCTGGTGGTGATGACGTTGCGCGCATAGGTCACCGCCGCGCTGACGGGCACGGCGTTCGAGCCGGACGCGGCCACGGCGATCGCGGCCGAGGCGGCGTTCGCGGTGATGGCGCCCGCCGATTTCGCCGAGACGAGGATCGCACCCACGGTCTGCAGGCCGCGATCAAGGTTCTTCACCGTCGCCGAGACGTCGTTGGCGATGGAGTTGAGCGCGATGCTGCCGCCGACGGCGATCGAGAGGGCGTTACCGGACGCGGCGGCGAGCGAGAGGCTGGCCGAGAGCGCCTGCGTCGTGATGGTCGAGATGTCCTCGGCCGAAACGGTGGCGCTCGCAGCCTGGAATCCGGGCGTCGCGCCGGTCTTGTCGCCGTCGATTGAGGCTGCGACCGCGAGGCCGATGTTGCTCATCGCGAAGGTGCCGCCGACGCTGACCGCGCCGGCCTTGCCGCCCGCAACGGTGACGCCGGCCGCAATCGCGACGATGTCGGTCGTGATGGCGTTGTTGGCGCTCGCCGCGACGGAGAGCGCCCCCGTCGTCGTGACTTGGCTGCCCACCAGGGTGGCCGAGACGTTGGCACGGCTTCCCAGCGAGGGCGCCTCGCTCAGCGTGTGGGCCGTCTCGTCGTAGGCGGTCCAGGCACCGATCTCGTTGTAGGCGATGGAGATGCCGAGCGCGCCCGCGCCGCCGTCTCCCGCCCCGCCGCCGATGGATGCCGCGGCGCCAACGACCAATGACTTGATCGTGGCATTGCTGCCGGCCGTGACGGTGACGTCGCCCGTCGCGTTGATCGACGCGTTCTGGCCCGTGGCCGTGGTGCTGCTGTTGATCTTGTTGACCGCCGCGACGCCGGCACCGGAGACAGCGATGCTCTTGTCTGCGCTCGCGCTCACCGCGACGCTGGCCGCCGCGGCGCGCGTCTCGATAATGCCCTGCCGCGTCGCGTCGATGGTCACGCCGCCGGCAAGGGTCGTCACATCGGCGTTCTTCACGGTCGCCGAGACGTTGCCGCTGATCTCGTTGATCGCGACGCTTGCCGCGAGAGCGACCGCGACCGACTTGCCCTGGCCGAACGAGCCGGCCACCGAGGCCGCGCCGACATCCGACGAGATGGTCGAAGCGTTCTTGGCGGTGACCGCGAGGCTGCCGGCCTCGATGGCGACCGACGTGCCGTCCGCGGCGTAAAGCTCCGCCGTGGTGGCGACGTTGACGGTGTTGCGCGCGCCCGAGCCGCCGAGGCTCGCCGTGCGCGCGTCGCCGGTCCCGCTGCCCGAGACACCGACCGAGACCGTCACGGTCGTCGCATCGATATCGGCCCTCGACTCGGCGCGCACGCCGACGGCGCCGGTCGACCGCACCGGGGTACCCGCCACCGTCGCCCGAACCGCTGTGCCCGAACCGCCGATGACGTTCTGCGCGGCGGAGACGCCGAAGGAGACGCCCGTGGCCTTGCCCTCGGCCGTGCCGGCGAGTGTGACCGCGGCCGCGCCGGTGAGCGCGACGATCTTCGCGGTGTCCAGGGCCGAGACGGCGAGACTGCCGACCTTGGCGCCGCCATTGGCACCGTCCCCGACCTTGGAATCGGTGATCTCGGCGATCGTCGATCCCTTGATCGTGTTGATCGAGAGCGCGCCGCCGCCGCTCACCGAGGCGCCGTCTCCCTTCGAGGAGACCTGCGCGCCGACCGCGGCGGCGTAGGTCTGCGCGAAGATGTCGGCGCTGCGATCCGCAGCCACCGTCACATCGCCGAGGGTCGCGAGATTGGCGATCTGCGTGATCCGCGCGGCCACCTCGCTGGTGATCGCATTGTCGGCGAGCGACAGGGCGATGGCGAGGGTCGACTTCGAGGCGGTGTTGCTCGCATCCGCGCTCAGGTTGGCCGAGAGGCCGAGGGCGACGGAGGTCGCCCGGATCACGGCGGTGTCCTTGGCCGAGACGTTGATCCCGCCCGTGCCGGAGGTGACCGCGTCGTCGCTGCTGCCGGTGCCGTCGATGACGGCCGAGGCCGAGGTGACGACCTTGTTGCGCACGAACAGGCCGCCGCCGGACAGCGCCACGTTGCCGTCGGTGCTGGAGCCGCCGGAGCTGCCGCCCGTCGAAACGCCGACCGCCATGGCGGTGGCGAGGGTCCGGGCCTCGATCCGGCCGCCCGATTCGGCCTCGACCGACACCCGGCGCCCGGCGCTCAGCCGTGACTTGGTCACGGTCGCCTTCACGTCGAGCGAACGCGCCTTGTCGGCCGCGAGGCTGCTGGTGCCGTCGACCGGGATCAGGCTGAGGTTGTAGCCGATCATGTTGAAGGCGAGCGAGACGCCGATCGCCACCGCCTGGGCCGCGCCCTTGCCGACGATGACGGCGGCCGCCGCGGCCTCGACCGAAGCCGTGACGGTGGCCGTGCTCTTGGCGGAGACGGTGATGTTGCCCTGGCCGCCGGTTCCGTCGGTGACGCTCGGGGCTTGGCTGCCGGACGCAGTGATCCGGCTGTCGGCGATCCTCGCCTCGACGCCGCCGAGGATCGTGTTGATGCCGAAGGCGCCGCTGCCGGAGACGCCGAGATTCTTGCCGTCCTCGGTGCTCAGCAGCACGGCGATGGCGGTGGCCGCGACCTTCGCGGTGATGGTGGCGGTGTTGGCGGCGGTGACGCTGACGTCGCCCGCGCTCGCCGTGAGGTCGCCGATCCGGTCGAGGCCGGCTTCGAGCACGACGTCGAGGATGGTGTTGCGGGCGAAGCTGGCGGCGACGGAGATCGAGCGTGTGGTCGTCGCGGTGCCGGTTCCGCCGGTGTTCCCCGTATTGCCGGTATTCCCGGAGGTGTTGGTACCGCCCGTGGTGCCGCTCGTGTCGGGCATGTTGTAGACCACCGCCGTGACGGGGGCCTTGACCACGGCATCAATGGCGGACGCACTACGGGCGTTGACGGCCACGCCGCCCGCCGCCTTGAGGCTCGTCACGTCGGCGATGGTGGCCGAGGTGCCGACACGCGCGAAGTTCAAGCCGGCAACGGCGCCGACGGTGGTCGCGGCCGAGCCGATCGAGGTGACGGCGTTCTCGATGGTGGCCTTGATGGTCGCCTGGGACAGAGCCTCCACCGAAACCTTGCCGGTGGCGTTGATCGGCTGGCCCGAGATCGAGGCGGTCGCGGCGAACTGGCCGCCCTTGGTCATCTGGCTGTCGAGATCGATCCCGACGAGCAACTCGGCGAGGTCGAACACCGCGTTGGTGCTCGGGCTGCCGATCTTGTTGAAGGCGGCGGTGATGCCGACGGCGGTCTCGCTCGAATCGACCGTGCTGTCGATCGTGGCGGTGATCGTCCCGGTGTTGCGGGCGCCCACCGCGACATTGCCGACGGTCGCGTTGGTGGCGGCGTCGCCGAGCGGGCTGCGGTCGATCGTGGCGGTGCTCGCGCCCATCACGACGTTCGAGGCGATCACGGCCTGGGCCGCGACGGAGTGCTTGTCGCCGGCCTTGGTGCCCGGCTTCAGCTTCGACTCGACCTTGCTGTTGACCGTCGCGGTGATCGCACCCTTCTGCTCCGCCTGGACGCTGATGTCGCCGGCCTTGGCCACGGTCATGCCGGTGAGCGTCGCCGTGGCGGCGCTGCGTACGTCGTTGGTCACGAGGATGCCGCTAACGGCGACGGCGTAGGGCTTCGACGGGGTCTGGCCGCTGGTGGTGTTCGTGTTGTCGGCCGGCGGCGTCGCCGAGCCGGCGACATCCTTGCTGTCGCCGAGGTTGAGCACGCCCGGCGGCAGGAATTTCACGAACTCGCGGAGATTGTTCTCCCGCCAGCCATTGGCCTCCGTGTAGCTCTCCGTCTTAAGGTCGGAGACGAGCTTGGTATCGCCGAAATAGACGTACAGCTTCTCGACACCACCGACCTTCGCGAACACGATGTCGCCGAACGTGACGGTCTTCGAGCCCGATTCGGTGGTGTAGGTGTAGTTGCCGAGGATTTTGTCGGCGAAGTCCTGCAGCACGCTCGGCTTGGTCAGGCTGGCAATCGCCGAGAGGTTGTTCAGCGAGGTGATGCTGCCGTTGCTGGTGGCCGAAATCGTCACCTTGCCGGCTGCGTCGAGCGTCTTCGTCGGGTCGATGGCGGTGCCGGCCGCGTTGCTGCTGTCGATCCGCGCCACCGCCTCGGAATTCACGAGGTTGCCGGAGAGCGCGAAGCCGATCGCGTAGGCGCTCGCATCCTTGAGCACCGCTTGCGAGGCACTGGCCTTGTTGGTGAGCTGGGCGTTGATCGACGCGTCCGAACGCGCGGTCACGGCGAGCGTGCCGCTGGCGTCCGTCGTCGTGACGGTGCTGCGCAGGATCTGCGCGCGCGCCCCCGACGGGTCGGCGTCGTTGCCGCTGCCGGCAGCGATCAGCGGCTGCCCCGTGATCGTGTCGGCGGCGCGGAACAGGATGTTCTGCTCCTTCCAGCCGATGGTGTTGAAGGCGAGCGTGATCGACACCGCGCCCTGGTCGCTGGAGGTCGCGGTTTTGGCCGTGGCGTCGATCGTGGCGGTGTTGGCCGCATCGACGTTCATCCCGCCGCCGGTGACGGTGCTGTCGATGATCTCGGCTCGCGCCGTGCCGAGAACGGCGTTGGTGGCGATGATGCCGCCGAGCGCGAGGCTCGTCGGCTGGCTCTTCGTGCCGAGCGTCCTGTCTGTGGACGGGTCGGCCGGCGTGGTCGGGGCCGGAGTGCCGGTGCCGCTCGTCGGCTTGTAGGAACTCGCCGACTTGACGTTGGCGGCGCTGTCGGCGGTCGCCTTGATCGTGGCGGTCTCGCTCGCCTGAACCGTGACCGTGCCGCCCGCCTCGGCGGTGACACCGGTGATGCGCGCAACGGCGTCCGCGTGGACGCTGTTGAGCACGACGAGGCCGCCGATCGCGAGCGAGGCGGAGGGCTGCGCCGCGACCGTGCCGGTCTTGGCGGCATTGTTGGCCGACGGGTCGCCCGTGGGAGCCACCGTCTCGGTCGAAGACGTAGCCGGGGCCGGTGTCGTCGTGCCGGTCCCCGTGCCTGTTCCCGTGCCGGTGGTCGGCAGCTTCAAGCCATCGGGAATGAAGTTGGATTCGAGCGCCCGCTTCCAGAGGAGCTTATTGGTGTAGTCGGTGGCTGCGAGATCAATCTTCGCGTTGCCGCCCATGTAGATGAAGATGTCCCCGGCCTTGTAGGCGCTGGACTTGTCGGCGATCAGTTTCCATTTCGTGCCGTCCGTGAAATCCGGATCGAGCGAGCTGATTTCGACCAGGATGTCGGCACCGACATACTTGTAGATTTTGCCCGAGAGATCTTCGATCGTTTCGCCGGTCTTGACCGTGATCTCGCCCTGTCCGGCCTTGTAGGTCGGCTTGGCGTAGCCGTCCGCGATCCGCACCCGCGCGCCGAAGGTGACGTCCTGCGCGTTCGCGGTCTTCGGAAGCTGGCCGTATGCCGAGAGGTCGATCGCGCCGATGCTGTCGGTGCTGAGGCCGAACGGCTTCAGGAAGTTGTTGAGCCCATCCTTCAGTTCCAGGATCTTGCCGGCGGTCTCGATGACCGCGCGATCGACGGCGACCTGCAGACGGATCAACTGGCCGACACTCTTCTCGGCCGAATCGGTGCTGTTGCGCAGCGCGGCCTCGTCGAGATAGCCGAGACGCGCCGCCTCGGCGGCGACCTTCAGCGCCTCGAGCCGCGCCTCGTCCCCACCAGCCGTGTTGACCGACAGCGCCGTCAGGTGCCCCGACAGCGCGTCGGCCGCCTCTTTGATCCGCGTCTTGAGATCGGTCTGGTCGGTGCTCGGAATCTTGGAGGGATCAATTCCGTTGAGCTGGTCGACGAGGGTCTGGTTGATCTTGACCAGGTACTCCGTCGTGACCTTGCCCGCCCTGAGTTCGAGCAGCTTCGTCTCGACCTGCTTGAGCAGCGTCGCGGGGCCGGCCTGAAGCTCCTCGATCAGCCCCTTCACGCGGGTAATCTGCGCGGTGACCTTCTCCTCGAAGGCCAGCAATTCGGCCGGTGCCCAATCGGCGCGGTTCTTGATGATGTTCGACTGGATCGTGGCCGACTGAACCTCGTTCGGGTTCGTCGAGAAGTCCGACGGCAGGTACTTGTTGAGTTTGGACTGATTGGTGACGGCGCCGCCGTCGCTCTTCGTGACGGTCGAGCTCGTGACGATCTGGACGTTCGAGGTGATGCCGGCCGCATCCGTCGCCGTGACGGCCAGGGCGCCGCCGGCCGTGATGTCACGGGTCACACCTGTGTTGTCGATGAGAGCGACGGCGCTGCCGCTCACCTTGTTCGAGGCGAGGACGACACCGAAGCCGGTGCCGGCGCCGCCCGAGACCATCGCGACGTCGACCGTGGAAGTCGCGGCGTTGCTGACGGTCGCGTTGATCTTGGCAGCGGAGGTCGCCGAGACGGTCAGATCGCCGCCGGCCTTTGCCGACGACTGGACGATCGTCGCCTTGGCGCCCGCGCCGATCTCGCCACCGAAGGCTCCCGAGATGGCCGACTGGCCGATTAGCGTGTCGATCGCGTTGAAGAGCAGGTTCTGGGTCTCGTAACCGACCGAGTTGAACGCGAGCGTCACCGCGCCGGACACGCCCTGGCCGCCCGACGTCGTCGACGACGCCCGGATGCGCGCATCGACGCCGGATTCGTTCTCGGCGCTGACTTCGAGATTGCCGGTTGTGGATTCCACCGTCGAACGCAGGACGCTGGCGTCGGCGCCGCCGCGGACGACGTTGGTCGCGGCGATGCCGTTGGCCGCGATGAGCGTGCCGCCACCGGTGCCGCCGCTGGTGCCGGCCGCGCCGGTCTTCGATTGGAAGGAGGCACCGCCGGACGACGTCACGGTGCTGAGCACGGTGGCCGAGATGTCGGCAGCGTCCGCGGCATGGACCGTCAGGTCCAGCGCGGAGGTGACCGTGGCATCGGTGATGCGGGCGCCGGCACCGCCGGTCACCTCGTTGTAAACGATCAGGCCGCCGAAGGCCTTGGACGACGAGCCGGGGGTGCGGTCGGTTGGGGTCGGAGCCGTCGAGCCCGCGGCGGGCGTCGGCGCCGCCGGCGGGTTGGCGACCGTATCGAGCTTCGGCATGACGGTCTTGGCCGCCGCCGGAATCCAGTTCGCGCTGGTGTAATCCTCGCCGTGGAGCGTGACCCGCGTGTTGTCGGCCCCGCGCCAGATGTAGATCGTGCCCTTCTCGCCCTTCGAGAGGGTGTCGGTCTTCGAGAGCAGCACGCCCTGGCCGGCCATCATGTCCTGGAAGCCGCCGTTCGACGTGTAGCGCGCCTTCTGGCGCGTGATCGTCGTGGTGCCTTCCGCGGTCTTGATGGTGGTCGTGTCTTTGTCGAGGGTGTCGCCCGTCGTGGTACCGGGCGTCGTGCCGGCCACCGTCGGCTTGGTGGACACGATGGCCCCGTCATCGACCGCGAACCAGCGGGCCGCGTTGGTGTAATCCTCGGTCGCGAGATCGACCGAGGCATCGGACGCCGCGACGAAGATGAAGACCCGGCCCTTTAGAGTGGGCTCTTCGGTCCGCTTGGCGTCGGTGTTCGAACTCGATCCGGCAGGCGCGGTGAAATCGGCGGCGAGCCGCACACGGTCACCGGCCTTCAGCGCCTTGGTGCCGGATTTCGAGGTGTAATCGTAAATGTTGAGGGCGGTGGCGACCGCCTTCTTGGCCAGTTCGGCAACGCTGCCGGAGACCGACGACGCCCCGATCATCGTGCTGGTCGATTCGATGCCGGCTTGATTCTTGGCCGAAACGGTCACCGCGCCATCGGTCGAGGCGACGGTGGCGGCGGTCTGCGCTGGGGCCTGAGCGGCGACGGTTTCCGCGCCGATGAACGCCTCGGCGCGGGCGCTGACCTTGTTCATGGCGAGCACCGCGCCCGCGGAGATCCCGCGTGCGCCGGTCTCCGCCTTGTGGACGGTTTCCTCGGAATCCGCCTGCTCGGCCTTGTTGCCGGCCTCGGCCGTGATCTTGGCCTGGCTGTCGGCAGTGACGGAGACGTCGCGCTTGGCCGTGACGGTGGAGCCGGTGATGTAGGCCTTGGCGCCGGCCGGGTTTTCGCCGTTGGTGACGGTGGCAATGAGCGGATCGCCGACGATGGTGTCGACGGCGTTGAAGAGCGGGTTCTGCTGCTGGAAGCCGACCGTGTTGAAGGCGAGCGTGAAGCCAACCGCCGACGTTTCGCCGGCGACGGAGCCGGCCGCACTCGCCTCGATCGTCGATGCGTTCTCGGCGGAGACGCTCACGCCCCCGTCTTCACTCGTAACGGTGCTGTCCTTGATGTAGGCGACCGCGCCGTTCTGCACATTGTTGGACACGAGCACGCCGTTGGCGGCCGAGCCGCCCTCGGCCTCGACTTCGCTCTCATCGGTGGCGTTGATGGACGCTTCCGATTTCGCGCTGACGCTGACGTCACCGGTGGCTTGGACGGTGGTGTTGACGATCCGGGCCGTGGCCTGACCCGACACGTCGTTGCGGGCGAAGATGCCGCCGAGAGCCATCGCCGAGGACTTCGCCGCCGCGATCTTTCCGGTCGGAGCGGCCGAGCCGCCGGTCGCACCCGGCACGACGTTGGTGGCGTCGAGCTTCTTCCACAGCGCGAAGTCGGCGAAGTCCCGCGCCGTGTTGCCGAGATCCTCGGCGGCGGTGAAGTCCGCGCCCATGTACTGGTACACGGCTCCCTTCTCGCCCTTGCCGGCCCAGGTATCGCTGAGGCGGATCTTCTCGCCGAACTTCACCTGCCGGCTGCCGGACGCGGTGGTGTAGGTGTACTCGCCGAGCAGCGCCTCGGCGTTCTTGCCGAGGCCGCTGACCGAGCCGGTCTTCTCGGCCGAAGCCGAGGCCGCCACGGCGGTCTCGGCCTCGATGCCGACCGTATCGGTGGCGGACACCGTGACGTCCGTGCCCGAAACCGTCTTGGTCCGGGCATCGATCACCGCCTCGGCGGCGCCGCTGACGCGGTTCATCGCGACGAGACCGGAGACCGCCAGGGAGTTGACGCTTGCGGCCTTGGCCGCAGCGGTGACTTCGTTGCTCAGGGTCGAGGCGATCGTGCCGGAGGACTCCGCCGTCGCGCTGACAGCGCCCGTGGCCGTAACCCGGGTATTGGTGATGCGGGCGCTGGCCTGCGCCGTCGCCGGGTTTCCAAGATTGGTTCCGACCAGGGCGTTGAGGGTGTCGAAGCCGAGATTGCTGCTCTCGTAGCCGATCGCGTTGAAGGCGAGCTGGATGCCGCCCGCCCGTGCCGTGGTCGTCGGCGCGGTCGTTTGCCCCGACCCCGTCGTCGGCGTGGTGGTGCCCGTCGTCGGCGTCGTGGTGCCACCGGTCGAGCCGCCGGCGGCGGGGTCGGCGGCGGCGTCTTCGGTACCGGAGGGGCCGCTCGACAGCGCGGTGATCTGCGCCTGGACTTCAGCTTCGATCGAGCCGGTCGTCTTCGCCTCGACCGTGACCGCGCCATCGTCGCCGGCAGTCGCGACCTCGGCGTCGGTGATAGAGGCGTCGGCGGCCGACAGGATGGTGTTGGTCGCGATCACCGCGTTGATCGCGAGCGCGCTCGAATTCGACGTGCTGGACTTGTCGAAGGCCGAGGTCTGGCCCGGAACCGTGCTCGCCGTCCCGCTGCCGGCCGTGCCCTCGGCCGTCTCGCCGGTCTGCTCACGGATCGTGGCGATCGCCTCGACGGTGGCATCGGCCTTCGACGTGATCGTCGCGCCGCGCTCGGCCGAGACCACGACGCCGCCATTCACCGTCGTCGTGGCGGAGGAATTGCTGATCGCGGCGGTGACGCCGCCCTTGATCTCGTTGCGCACGACGATGCCGCCGGCCGAGGTGCCGCCGGATCCGCTCGTCTTGGCCGGCGCAGCCTCGGTCTCGGTGACCCGGCGCCAGAGATCGCGATTCGAGAACGTCGCCGTCTTGAGGTCGAGCTTGTTCGCGGCGGTGCGGTCCGCACCCATATAGGCGTAAACGTCACCCTTCGCGCCGATGAGCTCCCAATTCGCGCCGGTGAAGTTCTCCTTCGACAGGTCGATCGAGTCCGACGTCGCCGGCGCGGTCGGCGTCTTGATGTAGCGGTAATAGGAGCCGACCTCGCCGCTGCCGGCCGGATGACCGGGGCTGACGAGAACGACGTCGCCCGTCTTGACCGTCTTCAGCGTCGGGGCCTTGCCCGGCGTCGTGCCGCCCTGCGCCTGCTTCGTCGTCGACGGCAGGTTGGACTTGATCGCGTCGAGGGTGCTGACGGTCTTGATCGCCTGCTCGCCGAGCAGCGTCGAGAAATCGACGGCCACGCGCTGGCCGAGGGTGATCGCCACCGGCTGGCTGGCGCTCAGCTTGTAATCGGACTTGATCTGCGGCTGCTTCGTGTCCAGGCCGCCGTCGCTGGCGGCTTGGCTCGACGCCACGAGCTTCACGTTGGCGTTGATCGTCGAGAGGTCCGTCGCGCGGACGCCGAGTTCCCCCCCGCTCGTGATGGTCGCGCCGCTGATCACCTCGGCGGTGGCCGTGCGGTTCATGCGGTTGGTCGCGATCAGGCCGCCGATGCTGCGCGAGCCTGCGCTCGTCACCGCGCCGGGCTCGCTGCTCAGCGTCGCCTTGCCGAGGAAGGTCCGGGCCTTGTTGATCGCCGTGCGCGTCGCCTGGGCCTTCGCTTCGTCCAGGCGCGACTGCTCCGGGGTCGACACCGTCACGGTGTTGCTGACCGTGGCGTTCACCGTGCCGGCGCTGATCGCCTTCACGCCGACGCCGCCGGTCGTGGCGGTGACGGTGGCGGCCTCGATCCGGGCACGGGTCGCCTGGGTGGCGGCAAAGGTGAAGAACCCGCTGCCGAGAATGGCGTCGATGGCCATCCCGACGACCTTGTCGGCCAGCTTGTCGCTGCCGGTCAGGCCGTCCGGCCGGTAGCCGACGATGTTGAAGGCCGCCGCACCGCCGATGGCGGTGCCGCCGGACTTGCTCTCACCGGCGACCGAGGTCTGCACCCGCGAATCGATGTTGGTCACGTCGGAGGCGTTGACGGAGATGTCGCCGGTCGCGGCGCTGACGCTTCCGCCCCGCACGGTCGCCGTGGTGCTGCCGAGCACGATGTTGACGGCGTAGGAGCCGGCCACGCCGAACTTGCTCGCGGCGACGACGGCCTTGGCGTTGGTGGTGAGGTCGAGGGCGTTCTGCGCGGTCAGCGCGACGCCTTCGGCTCCCGTCACGACCGAATCCGTGATCGTCGCCGTGATGTCGCGCTCGACCGTGTTGACGGCGGAGCTGCGGGCGATGCCGATCAACTCGCGCTTCGCCTCCTCGGCATCGCTCTCGTCTTCCAGGCTGTCGGTCCGGATCGGCTCGACGATGGCCTCCGCCTTGGTCGCATCCATCGCGACGACGGAGATGGCGCCGCTGGAAGCGGTCAGGCGCGCCGTCTCGACGACGGCCTTGGTGGAGCCGGTGAGCAGGTTGCGGGCCTGGACGGCGCGCGACTCGATCGCCGTGTCGTTGGTGGCCGCGACGGCAAGGGACGCGGCCGTGAGGGACACGCCGCGCACGGCGACCCGCACGGTGTCGCTCACGTTGACCTGGGCCGCACCCGCCTTCATCGGCGCAGGCAGCGAATTGTCGGTCTCACCGTCGCCCGCGACGAGGCTCTCGTCCGGTTTGGCCGGGTCGGTCGCATCGGTGGCGGCGCGGATGCGCACGGCCAGCGCACCGGTGTTGGCGGCATGGATCCCGGCGGCACCCTCCGCCGACACGAGGGCGGCATCGCCCGGCGCGGGGGCGGTGGCCGGAAGGCTTCCGGCGGCCGGCACGCCGAGATCGACGCTGGTCAGGCGCGTGACGGTCTGCGTGCCGGTCAGGCCGAACAGGTTGAGGATGTTGACGGCGGCCGCCGCCTTGGCGGCGGCGCTCGCAGCGGCGTCCAGGGCGGGGTCGTCGAACTGGAGGCCGGGCACCGACGCGGCGTCCCGCGCCACGAGCGTGATCGTCGAATCGGTCTTGTCGTCGGCCGAGATCTGGAGCGCGACGGCGGGATCGCTGCCGGCAATCGTACCGGCGCCGGTCTGCCTGATTCGCGAGTCGGTGCTCACCGCGCTCGGCGCGACCGTCACCTGGGTCGTGTTGTTGATCGTCGTCTCGGCCGACTTGATCAGGCCCCTGGCAGCGAGTTCGACGGGCGTGAAGATATCGCTGAAGCTGCCCTCGCCTTTGACGGCGCTCTTGACCTTGTCGAAGGTTCCGGCCGCAGCGCCGGTGATCGTCTGGACGCCGAGCAGATTGAGGCCGATGGCCTTCACATCGACCTTGGCCACCGTGTTGGCGGCGATCTTCACCGTGCCGCCGTTGACCGCCCCCTTGGAGCCGACGGCGATCGTCGAGCTGTTGGTCAGGTTCGGCTTGACGCTCGCAAGCTCCGAATTGAGCGTCGAGACCAGCGTGACGATGTTGTTGACGTCGGTGGTCAGTTCCGCGTCGCCCGTCCGCGCATCGACCGTGCCATCGAGCGTGATCCCGGCCAGCCCGTTGGCGGTGACGCTGATGGTCGAGATGTCGGCCGGCGCCGTATCGGCGATCGCGATGTCGCTACGGACGGCGACCTTCACGCCGGTTCCGCGGATCACGGCCCCGTCGTTGACGGTGACGGCCATCCGCGCGTTCGCGCTGCCGGAACGATTGAGGCCGGACGTGGCGAGGATGGGCGTCACGGTCGCGTCGGCGGCGATGGTGACTTGTCCGCTGGCGGACAGTGTCTTGCCCGACGCGACGCTCAGGGTGTTGGCACCCTCGCCGCCCTTGAAGACGATGCCGAGATCGCCCGCCAGCGCGCTCAGGTTGGCCGATACGGCGATGCTGTCGTCGCCCGCGCCGCCATTGAAGGTGACGGCGAGATTCCCGGATGCGGCAGAGAGATCGGTGTCGAAGACGATTCTGTCCGCGCCCGCGCCGCCGCTGACCGTGAAGGACGGTGCCGGCGGCAGGCTGGCCAGGTGGAGCGTGTCGTCGCCGCTGCCGAGGATCACGCCGAGGCTCGTCGTCGGCGCGGTGAAGGCGAGGCTGCCGAAGGTCGCCGCCGAGGAGCCGCTGGTCCGGGCCAGCGTGTAGCTGCTTCCGCCGCCGGACAGCGTCGCGTCGATGCTTCCCGCCACGACCGACGAGATGTCGAGTTGAAGACTCTTCTTGCCGCCGCCGAACGTGCCGCTGAGGCTGCCGTTCGCGCCGATCGTCAGCTTGTCGTCGGCCGAAGCGGCACCGACGAGATTGGCAACGTTCGAGAAGCTTCCCGCGAATTTCCCCGACGCGATCTCGCCGGCATTGGCGCCCGTCAGCTTGAACTCGGCGCCCGATTGCGCGGACCCGGTCGGCGTGTTCAGGAGGGCGATGGTGTTGTCGGAATTGTTGTTCGGATTCACCCCGGCATTGGTCGGATCGGTGAATGCGAGAATCGGCTTTTGAGTATTGCCCAAAAGTTTGAAGGAGTCGGCATCGACCGTAATGGTCTCTTTGCCGCCCGACCCTTGAAGCGTGTAAGCTTGGTTTGAACTCGCATCGATGATGCCGAACGTATGGAGCGGGTTTATACCCTGCGTCCCGTTCGTGTAGTCGAACACCTGAATGCGCTGCACCGTCTTCGTGGTGCTGTTGATGGTCTCGTCCCGCTGGATCAGCTTGACGAGAAGCTGATGCTCGACGGTCGCAGCGTCGGACGGTGCGCCGATCTGATAGGTGATGTCCGAGTTGAGAAGAACGCGCGGCTCCAACGGATCGAAAATCAGTCGATCGCGGTTGAAGAGCTTTCCGGCCTTCGTCTTCAGATGCAGGACGAGCTGACGCTTCGACGGACGCGACGGGCGCGGTGCCTCCACGGCCATGCGCGCACGATCGCGGCGGCGGAACAGGGGACCCCAGAAGCCTTCCGACTTAAACGGAAAAGCCATTGCCGCTCTCTCCAACCGGAACCTGCGCGGCCTGACCTGGCGCGCAAAGACACAGCGTCCCGGCGGACAAGAGAGCCGCCGGGGTCATCGTCACCGCTATTTCCAGATTTCGGCCGACGCTCAGCGGCTGAGCGTCGGCTCATGTCTCCCGGCCTCGGCCGGGAGCCCTTCGGGATCAGGCGTTGCCCGAGGTCTCGAAGTCGGCCGGAGAAGCCGGGGCGGTCTCGTCCGCCTGCGCAGTCTCGGCCGGGGCACCGATGCGTTCGGCGATCGGCGCAAGGTTCCGCAGCGAAGCCAGATGCAGGTAGATCAGCTCCATCTCGTCCGCCTGCATGAGCTCGGCGAGTTGCTCGGCCGAAAGAGCCTTCAGGCGATCACGGCTGACCACGCTGAAACCGGACAGCGTCGAGCGCTGACCGCTTCGCAGGGTGAACTGCGCCTGCATCGGCTCCAGGAGCCCGAACTCCTGCAGGCGCTTCACGAACAGTTTCGTGCGCTGGAACTGCACCTGGTAGGCCTGAAGGAAGCCCAGGACGTTCTGCAGATATTGTGTCCGCTCGCCGTCGGCGTCGAACAGGCGCTCGCCGCGACCCTCGTCGTTGCAGCCCGAGAAATCCTCGTCGACGCAAAGCGTGAAGGTGGCATCGGCGTCGTTCGCGTTGTCGCTGGAAAACACGAACGGGTAGCGGCGCAGGAAGGCCGGGACGTACGAACCGGTCCACGAACCGGATTCGGCCACGTAAAGGTTCTCGTTGTCGCGAATGCCGAGGAGCGCCACCGGAATGATCTCGTCGGCAGCACCGCCGAACACGATGGCATACTCGGCCGCCGAATTCGGAAACTCAGCGACCATGAGCGGTACCGAATTGACGCCGCGCGCGAAGTCGAACGACGCACCGGCCTTCACGGACCATGACCCGTGACGCTGCCGGGTGACCGGTACGGCACGCTCGTAGATGAGAAGCTGCTTACTCATTCCGACCCCACATTGCGGCGCTCGTGCGATTCCCGCATCTTCGCCTGCTGCTGCATATCAGTACCGCCCCCCGCTGCGGAGGGATGGTTCCATTTTTTCGATTGATCCAGCGTCTCAGATGCCGACTTCGCAGGCGCAACCGCGACGGCGTTACCCGAGAGGATCAATCTCGGCCATCCACTCTCGGGTGCACGGCCCTTGAACGCAATCGCGATCGGGGTTGTCGCGAAAATAGTCATAGGGCTGTACCCGGCTCGACACGGTGACGAAGCTGGGCCTTGCGATCCGATAAACCGGCACGTCAGTAAAGCGAAGCTTCGCGATCGATAGACCTCATCGCACAGTGCGTATGATATTTGCAGATGATCGACACAAACAGCATCGCTCGAAAACCCGACAAACACCAAAATCGAAAATAATTTTTTTAAAATTTGATGCAATTATTTCGACCTGATGTCGAATAATACATTTTTGCATTATAGGCTATACAGCCTATAAAGATAATATACTTTCAAATTGCGGATTTCAGCCGGCAACCCGACGGCGACCGATCCCCCCTGCGATCGTCTGAGCGGTCACTGCTGAGGACATCAGCTCTTGAAACCTCAACGGGCTACTTTAGCTGTACGCATCCTCGGCGGCGGCATCCGATCGACGGTATTCTGCAAAGACGCGAGCGGAAACTCGCGCTCTGAGTCGGAATATATTGCAACATCAATCGTAACTCTGTCGATAAACTTCGTCCAAATACGATGTGATTGCAAAGTTGCCTCTTTTCCGAGCATTTCGGCAAGCCTTGCCTGAATGGGAAAAGCGCTCCGATTGTTTTTTGGAAGTCGATTGTCCCGTGACCTCTCTCCAGCGGCTGGATTACCTCACGACCGGGCTGCCCCATGAGACCGCGGCCGAAATCTGGAGAGGCGTCGTCGGCCCCCTATTCGAACCGCGGGCCTTCCATCCCGGCCAGCAAAGCCCGACCGGCTCGGCGAGCGGTGCGGTCATCGGCGACATCATGGTGGCACGGGTGGTGTTCGGGGCGCAAAGCTATCGCCGCGACCGGGACCTCATCGCCCGCACGCCGGATCACATCCTCTTCCATCTCTACAACGTCGGCGGCTTCAACGGCCTCATCAGCGGCCGGCAAACCACGATCTGGTCTTCGCAGGTAGCGATCATCGACCTCGCCCAAGAGGTCGACACGCTCGCGGCCTCGTCGGACACGATCGCGCTCATCATCCCGCGGGCCCTGCTGCCGGGGCTTGCCGAAAACCCGCCGCCGCCGCGGCTCGACGCGGGACGCAACCGGCTCCTCGCCGCCCATATGATCGCGCTGCGTGAACGTAGTACCCTGATCGAAGAACCGGATGCCGACGAAGTCGTGGCGGAAACGCTCGACTTCCTGCGCACGCTGCTCGATCCCTCCCGCGCCGAGGCCATCATCGAGACGCCGACGCTCGCCACCACGCATCTGGCGCTCGCCGAGCAGACGATCCGAACCCACCTCGCCTCGCCGGACCTCTCGCCGGAGATGATCGCCCACGAGATCGGCGTCTCGCGCGCGACCCTCTACCGGATGTTCGCCCCCTACGGCGGCATCATGCGATCCGTGCAGGAACGGCGACTCCTGGCGGTCAGGGCCGCTCTCAGCGATCCGTTGGAAACGCGTCGCCTCTCCCGCCTCGCGACCGATTTCGGGTTTCGCAGCAAGGTCCATTTCAGCCGCAGCTTCCGCGCGCAGTTCGGCATCACCGCGAGCGAGTTCCGGGCCGAGCAGGTGGCCCTCGCCCAGAAGGATGCGCGGAGCGATCTCGACGTCCTGCACGACCGTTGGCTCCGGCTCGGGAACCGATAGCGCATCATCCTGAAGGGGGCTGGCGACACGAGATTGTCGGACAGCGAAAGGCGCTGGTTTCGAGGCGGCGTTTGCCGGAGACGCGGAACCGCCGGTTCAAGCCGGAGCCCGGCTCCAGGCCTGCCGCCGGGGCGCGGGCAACGGATGCACCAAGTCGGCTTCGAGCCCGAACTTCTCGACATAGGCGGTGTTCAGGCCGAGGCATTCCCGGGAGGTGCAGATCTCCCGGTGGGCACATTGGTAAAAGCCGTTGCGCTCGAACTCCCGCCAGAAATCCGGGTCGATGTGCAGTTCGGGCTGGCCGTTGACCAGGGCATTGCCGAGATCGCCGAGCAGGCATTCGGGGAAGTTCTTCACCTCGACGGCGCGTCCGAGCGCGCGGGCGCGCAGGACCGCCTCGCGCAGATAGGGCAGGACGTCGGCGTGGCGGGCGACGAGCCCCTTCTCGTCGCGCTCGGACATGGGGAAGTAGACCCAGAACTCCATCTGGGTCAGGCGCCGGAGATGGCCCAGCCGCGCGACGAGATCGGGCAGCAGGCGATAGCTCCGTTCGGTGACGACGGTGTTGGTGAGGGTCTCGACGCCCTCCATCGCGTCGAGGGTCTCCAAACCGCGTAGCGCCCGCTCGAACGAGCCCGGCACCAGGGTGAGTGCATCGTGGCTGGCCGCGTCACTGCCGGCGATGGAGACGAAGAACTCGTCGACACCCGCCTCGACCAGCCGGCGGCAGTAGCTCGGCTGGCCGAGATGCATGCCATGGGTCTGGATGCGGACATGGTCGAAGCCGCTCGCCCGTGCCCGGCGGGCCAGCTCGGGCAGGTCGCGCCGCAGAGTGATCTCGGACCCGGTCAGGATCAGGCCGGTCCAGCGCCGCTCGCGGGCATTGAGAGCGAGGATCTCCTCGAAATGCGCGTCCGATTCCGGCGCGAGCCGGTCCATCGTGCCCTCGATCATGCAGTGGACGCATTTGAGGTTGCAGCGAAACTCCATCGTCAGCGAGACGTAGGCGGCGTGGTCGTAGCGTCCCATGGCGTCGTCCCAGCCCCTCAGAGCAGACCGTAATACGCGCTCTTCGTCACCGTCAGCCTGCCGTCGATCAGCGCGTAGTCGATCCCGACATCGAACAGCAGGTGCGACAGGCGCCGCCGCTCCGAACGTACGAACTCGCGGATCGCGGGCGGATAGGCGAGCCGGTCGAGGAAGGCGATGAGCCCGTCGATGCCGACGCGTGAGAAATAGACGCCGTCGCACAGGCGCTTGTTGGCCACGACCACGACGCCGCAACGCATCAGTTCGGGCCACAGGATCGCGTCGAGATCGAGGCCGGGCAGATCGAAATGGGCCGAGCAGGCGGCCTTGGCCGAAATCGCGTCGCGCTCGCGGGCGGCGTCGAAGAAGCTGTAGAGATTGTCGAACACGAGTCCGTCGGCGGTGAGCCCGTAGCTGAGGCCAGACGAGACGCTGCTGCCGGGATTGCCGACATAGATGTTGAGCCGGTCGAGGCTCCGCTCGCTCCGGGCCAGGGCGTCGTCGAGATCGAGCGAGAACATGAAGTAGGGCCGCGCACCCGCATAGCGCAGGACGCAGGGCGCGAACGGCGCCAGGATCGCCAGCACGCGCTCGATCGAGACCGTGCGCTCCAGCCGGGCATAGTCGTAGAAATAGAACTCCCAGGTCGTGACGCCGCCCCGCAGCTTGGCGCCCCAGACGCTGCGGCCGGGCCCGAGGCCGTCACGCAGGGCATCGCAGATCGCGAACAGCCGGGGATCCGCCCCCGCGCAGGCCAGCGAGTGCCAGAGCAGGCTCGCCTGCCGCAGGCGTCCCGCCGTCGGCCCGACCGGCTCGTAGTCCCACAGGCAGTAATCGGCGTAGCGGTCACCCGGCGCGGTCAGTTCCAGACGGGCGGGATCGAGGCCGGTCATCCGCCGGCGATGCCGGAATAGACGGTGACGAAGGGCTGGCCATCCCGCCCGACACCACCGGCGACATGCCCCAGTGTCTCCTGAAGCCTGTCTCTCAAGACCATCGCGGCCGCCTCGCGCGGTACGCCGAGACTGACGAAGGCTTGGCCGAGCAGCGGCTCCGCATCGGCTACGGTCAGGCCGCAGGCATAGAGGTTGAGGTCGTAGGACAGGCGCAGCCCCGGCTCCTCGCGGGCTTCGAGATAGTGGACCGCGCCGCGCCCCCGCTCCCGCGCCAGCTGCAGGATCGCCTGGGCGGTGTCGCGCGCGGGTGCGCCGGCCGAACCCCACTCGCCGGCCATCCGGTTCAGCCGTGCCTCGATCTCCTCGGGCGTGCGCACCCTTGGCCAGTGGTAGAGGGTAACGACGGGCGGATGCGTTGCCTCGGGCTTCCACTTGTAGGCGCGATGGACCAGCATCGGCTCCGCCCCCGCCGCGTCCGCTCCGGTCCAGGCGGCGTCGGTGCGCGACGACCATTCGACGTAGAGCTTGTAGAGCGTGCCCGACGGGCCGTCCTCGTAGCCGAGATGAAGGATGTCCGCCCCACCGATCTGGCCGGCGGCCTCCGCGCGCTCCCGCTCCGGCAATCCGAGCCCGGCGGCCAGCCGGTCGAGCGTCGCCTCAGGCGTGAGGCCGAGGCTCGCGCGGTGCAGGCTCATGAGGAAGCGGTCGGTCTGCAATCCTGCCGGGGACGCCTTCACCGAGCGCTCGTAGCCGAAGGGCTGGCCAAGCCCCGCCACCAGGTCGGCGAGACGGGCGCCCTCCGGCGTCCGGCGCAGGGCCGCCGGGCCGACCGGCGCCGACGCGATGCGGACCGAAGGCCCGGCAACGGGCGCCTGGCCGTGCAACGCGTCCATCAGACGGACATGCGGGGCCATGGCCTCGGCGATCTGGTTCGACTGTGCACGGATGCTGGCGAGCAGTCGGGCGATCTCGCGGCCGTCGGCGACATCGACCGGAGCGAAGGGCCGACGCGGCAGAAAATCGGCGCCGGAGAATAGCAGATAATGGTCGCCCTCGCTGAACGGCGCCTCCTCGCTCAAGGCGACATGCCCGGCCAACTCATAGAGGTCGAGGCGGTCGGCGAGCCGGTCGGGGATCGTCACCGCGCGGGCCGCCGCCCAGAACGGTTCCGACCGGCGGCCGAGAACGTAATGCGCGGCCACCGCCTCGGCCGCATCGTCGTGGAAGCGGTTCAGGCGCGCGGCATAGGCGCGGCGCAGCACGTCACCGCCCTCCCCCTGCTGCGGCAGGTAGGCGAGGAAGGTTTCGAGTCCGGCCAGGACGAGATCGAGATCGAAGCCGAGGAGCGGCTCGACCGCTCCGGCCGCCGCGCCGATGGCGACGACGTTGCGCTGCCACGGCGAGGCGCGGCGACCGTGCCGCAGTTCCGCATCGACGATGCCTGCCTCCCCGTCGAAGGCGCGTCGTAAGGTGGCCGCCGCCGCATCCGGCGGGGTGGTCCGGCTGTCGTAGACGAAGAGGTGCTCCGTGCGGTCGGCCAGCGGCAGCGACGCCGTCCATCCCTCCGCCCGGCCGCGATAAGCGGTGAAGGGCGGCACCTCGGGCGATCGCGGCAGGGACAGGCGAGCGACGCGGTCTCCGGGGCCGCTGCCCGCGACCCAGGCCTCGCCGAGCCCGGTGCCGATGAGCTGCGCGGCGGCACCGGTACAATCGAGGAAGATGTCGCCCTCGACCTTCTGCCCTCCGTCGAGAACGAGGGCCCCGACATCGCCGTACAGGTCGCGCTCGATCTCGCGGACCCGCCCGGCCACCCCGCGCACGCCTTCGGAGAGGGCCAAGTCGCGCAGGAAACGGACGAGGGCGGTCCGGTCGAGGTGATAGCCGTAATCGCCGGATTCGGTGAGCGAGGACCGGTCCGCTTGCGAGCGGGGCCCGCGCCCTGCGGCCGCCATCAGCGCCTGGGGCGCGTAATCGGCGTAGCTCCCGGCCTCGTCCTCGGTGCCCTCGTCGGTGCTCTCCTGGCGAAGCTTCATCCAGTAGTGGAACAGGTCGCGGCCGGCGATCCGCGGTCCGCAGGCACCGAAGGGATGCCAGTGGCCCTGACCCTCGGCGAACCAGTCGTCGTAGCGGCTGGCGAGCCGATAGGTCGCCGCACAGCGGCGCATGAAGATCGCCTCGTCGATGCCGAAACCGGTGAGGAAGCGGGTGAAGGCCGGGCGCGTCGCCAGGGCGGCGGAGGCGCTTGCGGCCGGGGCCGGCCCGACGAGGGTGACCGTCCAGCCGGCCCGGCGCAGGACGCGCTTCAGATAGAGCGCGGCCATCCAGCCGGCGGGGCCGCCGCCGGCGACGACCAAGCGCGGAGGCGCGGAGCGTTCGGACCTGAACATCGAGTTATTGGCTCCGCGAGCGTCGCCTCTCACGCCGTCGGCGTCGGGACGGCCGTGAGGGTGGCGTGGAGAGTGGATTGGATTTCGGACTGAATGGCGGCGAGGTGCCCGGCGAGCGTGCCGGCGCCGAGGATCTGGTCGGCCGACGGCCGGACCCGATCGTGCTGCAACGCGTAGGTCGGGTGCAGCAAGGCGTCGTAGCGTCCGAGATAGGCATCGAGCGCTTCGAGAAGTCCGGGGGCCGCCGAGGGGTCGCGCTTCGCCTCCCCGGTGAAGCTGCGCAGCTTGCGTGCCAGCGCGACGTCCAGGGGCAGGTCGAGCCAGACCAGATGGTCGATCTGTGCACCCGTACCGGGATGGGCCCGGCCGAGCAGGGTGTCGAGAACGATCACGGGCCGCGCCGCGCGTCGCGAGAGGCGCAGCGTGCCGCCGCGCTCCCGGTCCGGCACCGGCTCGCCGCGCCGAAGCCGGGCCAGATCCTCGGTGAGCCCCGGCACGGGCACCGCGTCGAGGGGCGCGCCCCCCGCGAGCCACGCCGCCACCCGCTCCGGCGGCCAGCCGGTGATTTCCTCGTAGGCGTCGTAGGCGAGCACGGGTGCGCCGCCGAAGCGCTCCGACAAGGCGCGGGACAGGGTGGTCTTGCCGCTGCCCGGCGGTCCGCTGACGGCGAGGACGAAGGGCGCGCTCACCGCGCACCGCCGGGCTTGGACGCCTCGATCAAATGGAACGGCGTTTCGAGCGCGAGGCGGCGGACGGTGCAATCGACGAAGCCGAGAGCGGCCAGCGCCCCGGTATAGAGATCCGCCTCCCGGAAGAAGGGCTGGAACACGAGATCGGCGGATTGAACGTAGCCGAGGGGGCGCTCGCGCAGGGCCATCGGCGCCCGCTCGTAGATCACGAGCCGTCCGCCCGGAGCGAGTGCGCGCCCGGCGCGTTCGAGCAGGGCACGGGCCTCGTCGGCCGGCCAATCGTGCAGGACCGACTTGAAGGTCACGAGGTCGTGCCCCTCGGGTAGGGGATCGCGCCGCATGTCGCCAGCCTGGAACGTGACGCGGGCGCCTTCCGGCCGGTCCGCGAGGTTCTCGCGGCCGAGCGCGCAGACGACCGGCAGGTCGAACACCGTCGCGGTCAGGTTCGGGGCACGGCGGCAGGCCTGGGCGGCGAACTCGCCGCTATTGCCGCCGAGATCGAGCAGGCGCCGATGCCGGCCGGGCTCGATCCGGTCGAGGCCCGGCCCGGCCTCGTAGCGGGTCAGGCAGGTGGTGTAGGCGACCCAGCGCCGGGTGGCGTCGAGGTTGTCCGGCGTGATCTCGAAACAGCGGTCGTAGCGGAACAGCTCGAAGGTGCGCGCGGCCGCCATGAAGGCCGGCAGGTCGGCGACGAAGGCGGGGAAGTGCCGGCGCAGATCCTCGGACGCGGCGGCGGCAAAGGCGAGCTTCGCCTCGATGAGGTCGCGGCAGGGCAGCACGGCGCGGAAGGCGTCGCTCAGTCCGATCCGGCCCGGTTCGGGCTCGGTCGCGATACCGGCGCCGACGAGGAGACCGGTCAGGCAGGCAAGTTGCGGCTGCTCGAGCCGAAACTCGTCGGCCAGCCCCGCCGTGGCGGTGTCCGCCCGGCGGGCGAGCCGGTCGATCAACCCCGATGTGAAGGCAAAGCCGAGGGCGTGCGCGGCGGCCTCGCTTTCGAGGAATCGGTCCACGCGCGGAAAGCCGGCGCCCGGCACCTCCGGCGCCGAGATCTCGCGCGCTCCCCCATCCGGCATCAGCGTGAAGCCAAGCTCAGGCTGCGGCGCGAGACCCGGTCAAACCTCCCGCATGAAGGAGGCCTTGAATTGAGACGCTGGATCAACGCATTTTTCTTCGTGGCCATTGCCGCCGCCACATTCCATTCGTGATCGAATCGCACAAACCGTGCAATAGCTCCTATCGCCCTGTGTGCCATAAATGCAAGGCGACTTGGTTTCGCTGGGTTCGCAAGGCGAGCCGTCGTTCAACGACGGCTTTATTCGTGCAATGTCTTGACGAGGACTTAGGCTTCGCGATCCAGCCTGGCATCGGCCCGGCGATGATGTCGAGGAGCCCGAGGTAACGCCGCGCGGGGATGCGCGCAGATGAGGGAGCAGTCGTGAGCGAGAGCAGCAAGCCCGGTGCCGCCGATCAGGTGCGTGCGATCGAATGGCGTGAAGACAGCATGTCGACACAGTTCGCCAACGTCGTGAACGTGCAGGGCACCCGCGAGCAGGTGGACCTGTTCTTCGGCACCAACCGGACCTGGAACCTCGCCGAGACCGAAAGCGTGGTGGTCGATCTCTCGAACCGCGTGATCCTCACGCCGCTCGCGGCCAAGCGCCTACACTCCGTCCTCGGCGGCGTGCTGACCGAGTACGAGAACCGGCACGGGCGCCTCGACCTCGACGCCTGACCATCCGCCTCCGCCGCCGCGCCGAACGGCGTGGCGGTGCGGCCCCTCTCCAGCAAGACCCTGCGCGCCGACAGTCAAGGAATCCGGGGGCCATGAGCGAGCGTTTGGCGGCGGAGGGCTCGTCCGCGTCGGGTGTGTCCGCAGCGGGCCCGGCCGCGCGCCTGTCCCTACTGGAGCCGGCCCTGTGGCAGGTGCTCCGAACCTCCCAGACGCTTCAGGCGGCGGCGGAAGCGTGGCTCACGCTCCAAGCGCCGATGCTCGGCGCCCCGCGGGCCTGCGTCCTGCTTCCGGGCACCTCGGTGGGGCTCGCCCCGCTCGCCGTGTTCCCGGCACAGTCCGAATGCGAAGCCGGCCTGCGCGAGACCGCCGAGGCCGCCTTGCGCGAGAACCGGCCGGTCGTGCAGGCGATGGCGGAGGCCGGGCCGCAGCCGGGCACCGCCCCGCAGGAATCGGGCGCGTGGGTCGCGCTTCCGCTGGTTCTGGACGATGCGTGCTTCGCCGTCACCGCCTTTGCCCTCGACAGCCTCGACAAGGACGAACTGCGCGCCGCGATCCGTCAGGTGCAGTGGGGTAGCGCGTGGCTCGTCGCCAAGCAGGCCGAGCTGATCGGGCGGGGCGAGCGCCGGACCCTGGCCCGCTCGCGCTCCGTCCTCGACCTGCTGGCCGGGGTGCTCGAGCAGTCGCGCTTCTCCGCCGCCTGCACCGCCGCGGTCACGGACCTCGCCATCGCCTTTTCCTGCCAGCGCGCGGCGATCGGCTTCGTGCGCCGCGGGAGCGCCCGGATCACGGCGATCTCGCACTCGGCGCAGTTCGGCCGCGAGATGAACCTCGTGCGCCGCCTCGGCGCCTGCATGAATGAGGCGATCGACCAGCGCAGCCTGATCCTGTTCCCGCCGCCCGAGAACGAGGCCACCGTCACCACGGCACATGCCGACCTCGCCCGCCTTCAATATGGCGGCCGGGTGCTGACCGTGCCGATGCTCGTCGATGACCGCTTCGTCGGCGCCATCACCCTGGAGCGGCCCGCCGACCAGCCGTTCAGCCTGGAGACGGTCGAGCAGGTGAGCGCCTGCGCCGCCGCCATCGGCCCGGTGCTGGAAGACAAGCGCCAGAACGACCGCTGGCTGGTGCTGAAGGCCACCGACGCGGTGATGAACGGCGCGCGGCTGGTCTTTGGCCCGAACCATACCGGACTCAAGCTCGGCCTCGCCGCGACGCTGGCCGTGGTTCTGGCGCTCTCGGTGATCAAGATCGATTACCGCGTGACCGCCGACGCCCGCGTCGAAGGCCTCGTGCGCCGCTCGGTTGTCGCCTCCTATGACGGTTACCTGAAGACCGCCGGGCACCGCGCCGGCGACACGGTGCGCAAGGGCGACCTGCTCGCCGCCCTGGAAGACCGCGATCTCGCCCTGGAGCGCCTGCGCTGGGTCACCGAGCGCCAGCAGCGCACCTACGAATACGACAAGGCGCTCGCCACCCGGCAGCCTGCCACGATCAACGTCGTGAAGAGCCAGATCGATCAGGCCGACGCGCAGATCCGCCTGCTCGACGAGCAGATCGCCCGCTCGAAATTCACCGCGCCCTTCGACGGCCTGATCGTCTCCGGCGACCTCTCGCAATCCATCGGCGGCGCGATCAGCCGCGGACAGGTGCTGTTCGAGATCGCGCCGCTCGACAGCTACCGCGTCGTGCTCAGCGTGGACGAGCGCCTGATCGCCGACCTGCGCGAGGGCCAGACCGGGCACGTCCTGGCGACCTCCCTGCCCGACCAGCCGCAAATGCTGACGATCCAGACCATCACCCCCGTGGCCGAAGCCAAGAACGGCCGCAACCTGTTCCGGGTCGAGGGCCGGATCGCCGACGGCGCCACCCGGCTGCGGCCGGGGATGGAGGGCATCGCCAAGGTCGATGTCGACCGGCGGCTGCTCGCCTGGGTCTGGGCTCGGCCGATCGTCGACTGGGTGCGCCTTGCCCTCTGGCACTGGTGGCCGTGAGGGGTTGAGGCATGTCCCAGTCCCTGTTCAGCCAATCGTGGTACCGCGTTGCGTCTCTGCGCCCGCGCCTGCGCCGCCACGCCGAAATTCACCGGCAGAGCTTTCGCGGCGAGGTCTGGTACGTCCTTCAGGATCACCAGACCGGGCGCTTCCACCGCCTTTCGCCGGCCGCCAACCTGATCCTGTGCATGATGGACGGGCGCCGCACCCTGCAGGAGGTGTGGGAGGCGGCCGCGCGCCGCAACGAGGACGACCCGCCGACCCAGGACGACACGATCCGCCTGATCTCGCAGCTTCACGGCTCGGACCTGCTTCAGGGTGACCTGCCGCCCGATCTCTCCGAACTCGCCGAGCGCTCGGAATCGACCGCGCGCCGCACCCTGATCGCACGGGTGAAGAACCCGCTGGCCCTGCGCTTCCCCCTGTTCGACCCCGATCCGCTGCTCGACCGGCTCGCGCCGTACTTCCGGCCGCTCTTCTCGGTCTGGGGGCTCGCGGTCTGGCTCGCGGTGGTGATCTCCGGCCTCGTCGTGGCCGGCCTGCACGCGGGCGAGCTGACCGGCGACGTCGCGGGCCAGATGCTCTCGGCGCAGAACGTGGCGCTGATGATGTGCCTCTACCCCGTCATCAAGGCGCTGCACGAGGCGGGGCACGCCTGTGCCGCCAAGGCCTGGGGCGGCGAGGTGCACGAGGTCGGCATCATGCTGCTCGTGCTGTTCCCGGCGCCCTACGTCGATGCCTCGACCTCCGCCGCCTTCCCCAGCAAGTGGCAGCGGATGATGGTGGCCGCCGCCGGCATCTTCGTCGAGCTGTTCCTGGCGGGCCTCGCCGCCATCGTCTGGGCCACGGCCGAGCCGGGCCTCGTGCGGGCGGCGGCCTTCAACGTCATGGTGATCGGCAGCGTCTCGACGCTGCTGTTCAACGGCAACCCGCTCCTGCGCTTCGACGGCTACTACATCTTCGCCGACTTGATCGAGATCCCGAATCTCGGTTCGCGGGCCAACCGCTACGTCTTCTACCTGATCGAGCGCTACGCGCTGAAGATCGAGGGCGCGAAGAGTCCGGTGACCGCGGACGGCGAGCGGCCCTGGCTGTTCGTCTACGCGGTGGCCGCCTTCATCTACCGCACCACCGTCTCGATCGCGATCGCGAGCTTCATCGCCACGCAGTACTTCGTATTCGGCGTGCTGCTGGCCGGGCTCGCGCTGTTCGGCACCGTGGTCTCGCCCCTGGTGAAGGGGCTCAAGTTCATCCTCACCGATCCGAAGCTGAACCGGCGCCGGAGCCGGGCTGTCACCCTCACCAGCGCCGCCACGGGTGCGGTGCTGGCCCTGCTGTTCGTGGTGCCCCTGCCCTACACGACGATGGCGCAGGGGGTCGTCTGGGCACCCGACGACACGCAGATCCGCACCCAGACCGACGGCATCCTGACGACGCTTCTGGTGGAGCCCGGCCGCGACGCGGGGGCCGGCGAGGCCCTGGCGACGCTCGAAGACCCGAGCCTCGACAGCCGCGTCGCGGTACTGGAGGCGCAGCTCGCCGAACTGCGCCTGCGCTACGACGCCGCCCGCCTCGGCGACCGGGTGCAGGCGCAGATCCTCCAGGAGCAGATCGCCAGCACGCAGGAGATCCTGCGGGTCTACCGCGAGCGGCAGGCCGGCCTCACCGTGCGGGCATCCCAGGCGGGCCGCCTGATCGTGCCGGGCGCCGTCGATCTGCCGGGGCGGTACCTGCGCCGGGGCGAGCGCATCGGCTACGTGCTCACCGCCGACGACCCCGTGGTGCGGGTGGTGGTGCCGCAGACGGATGTGGACCTGATCCGCAGCCGGACGCAGGGCGTCGCGGCGCGGCTGGCCGAGAAGCCCGAGGAGGTGCGCATCGGCTCGATCCTGAGGGAGGTGCCGGGAGCGCAGCAGGAGATCCCGAGCCTCGCCCTCGCGACGCAGGGCGGCGGCACCATCGCCGTGGACGCCAGCAACCCGCAGAAGCCGGTGGCGCTCCAGAGCATCTTCGTCTTCGACGTGCAGCTCGCCGGCGGCATCCCCTTCAACGTGCTCGGCGAGCGGGTCTATATCCGGTTCGATCACGGGGCGGAGCCGGTCGCGTGGCGCGCGCTACGCAGCCTGCGGCAGGTGTTCCTGAGTCAGTTCCGTGTCTGACCCCGTCGCCCTCTCGGCCGCTCCAGCGCCCGGGGCCGCCTACCGCGTGCCGCCGGCCCGCGCCTATTCCGAGCGCAAGCCGCTCAAGCCGAGCCGGCTCGATCAGGCCGCCGCACGGGTGATCGGCCGCGTGCGCGTCGGGCTCGCCGGCTGGGCCGCCCGGCGCTACGCGCGGATCGCCCGCGCCGCCCTGGCGCAGGCCGAGGACATCGCCGAGCTGTCCGAAGAGGCGCTGCAGTTCCGCATTCGGGCGATCACCGGGACCCTGCGCGCCCGAAAGACCTTTCGCGATGCCGACATCGCGGAGGCCTTCGCGCTGATCCGCGAGATGTCGGGGCGGGTGAAGGGGCAGCGCCATTACGGCGTGCAGATGATGGGTGCCGCCGCCATGCTCGACGGGCGCGTCGCCCAGATGGCCACCGGCGAGGGCAAGACCCTCACGGCGACGCTGGCCGCAGGCGCGGCGGCGCTGGCCGGCCTTCCGGTCCACGTCGTCACGGTCAACGACTACCTCGCCGAGCGTGACGCCGAGGAGATGCGTCCGCTCTACGCCGCGCTGGGGCTCACCGTCGGCGTCATCAAGGAGAAGCAGGAGCAGCCTGAGCGGGCTCAGGCCTATGGCTGCCACATCACCTACTGCACGAACAAGGATCTGGCGTTCGACTACCTGCGTGACCGCATCGCGCTGGGCCAGCGCGCCAGCGACGTGCGCCTCAAGCTCGAGAGCCTGCACGCGAGCGCGAGCCGGCTCGCCCAGCTCCGCCTGCGCGGCCTGCACTTCGCCATCGTCGACGAGGCCGACAGCGTGCTGATCGACGAGGCGCGCACGCCGCTCATCATCTCGGCTCCGGCCGGCTCACAATTCGGCACGGAGGTGCTCGCCCGCGCCATGGAGATCGCCGCGGCGTTGAAGAGCCCCGAGGATTACGGGATCGAAGCGGCCGAGCACCGGATCATCCTCACCGAGGCCGGCCGCGAGCGGATCACGGATCTTGCCACGAGCGACGGGCGCGGCGAGGCCTCGGCCTGGCGCGGGCGCGTCACCCGCGAGGGACTGGTGCGCCAGGCGCTCTCCGCCCTGCACCTGTTCCACCGCGACGAGCATTACATCCTGCGCGATGGGAAAGTGGTGATCGTCGATGCCAATACCGGCCGGGTGATGCCGGACCGGAGCTGGAGCGACGGCCTGCACCAGATGGTCGAGCACAAGGAGGGCTGCGAACTCTCCGGCGCCCGCGCGACGCTGGCGCGCATGACCTACCAGCGCTTCTTCCGCCGCTATCCCCGCCTCGCCGGTATGACCGGCACGACCCGCGGCGTCGCCGCCGAATTCTGGACCGTCTACCGCCTGCCGGTGGTGCGCATCCCGACGCACCGGCCGGTGCAGCGGCGCCACCTGCCCGACGAGGTGCTTCCCGACGAAGCGGCGAAGTGGCGGCGGGTGACGGCGCGCATCGCCGAACTCCATGCCAAGGGCTGCCCCGTTCTCGTCGGCACCCGCTCGGTGGGGGCCTCTGCGCGGGCGAGCACGTATCTCACCGCAGCCGGACTGCCGCACACGGTGCTCAGCGCCGCCCAGGACGGCCAGGAGGCCGCCATCGTGGCGCAGGCGGGGCAGCACGGCCGCATCACGGTCGCGACGAACATGGCCGGGCGCGGCACCGACATCAAGCTCGGCCCCGGCGTGGCCGAACGCGGCGGCCTGCACGTCATCATGGTCGAGCGCCAGGACGCGCAGCGCATCGACGACCAGCTCGCCGGCCGCAGCGGGCGCCAGGGCGAGCCGGGCTGTTTTCAGGCGATCCTCTCCCTCGACGATCCGCTGCTGGATGGCAGCGTCATCAGCCGTGGACTCGCCCGCCGCATCATGGCGTTGCTCGGCCCCGAGCGGGGCCGGGCCTTCGGCGCGCGCCTGCTGCGCCACGCGCAGTTGCGCACCGAGCGGCTGCACGGGCGCATGCGCGCCGACCTGCTGCATTCCGACCAGATGCAGGACCGAATTCTAGCTTTTGCCGGCCATGCCGAGTGAGGACTTTTCCGCGATGACCCTTCTGGCCGGAACGCAACAAGCCCGGATCTGGCTGGCGCTCGCCGCCCTCGTCCTCTCCGCTTCGGCGGCGAGCGCTCAGGACATCCGCGTCGATTGCGTGGTGGAGCCGGCGCAGAAACTGAAGATCGGTTCGGCCACGCTCGGCATCCTCAAGAGCGTGCCGGTCAACCGTGGTGCCGCCGTGGACGCGGGCGAGATCATCGCCCGGCTCGATTCGAGCGTGGAAGAGGCCAACGTCGCCCTGTCGCGGGCGCAGGCGGAATCGACCGCCGGCATCGAGGCCCAGCAGACCCGCGTCGAACTCTACAAGCGCCGCCTCGAGCGCCAGAACCAGCTCTCGAAGGGCATCGTCACCCAGGAGAAGCTCGATCAGGTCGAGGCCGATTACGAGATCGGCCGGCGCGACCTTCAGACCGAGATCCTCAAGCACAAGCTCAACGGCATCGAACTCCAGCGCGCCGAGGCGCAGCTCGAACTGCGGATGATCCGCAGCCCGATCCGCGGCATCGTCACCGAGCGGCTGATGTCGGCGGGCGAGTTCGTGCGCCAGGACAGCGCGATCTTCACCCTGGTCCAGCTCGATCCGCTCTACGTCGAGGCCTACCTGCCGGTCTCCCGCTGGAAGGAGATCGCCCTGGGGATGCCGGCCACCGTCACGCTCGACCAGCCGATCGGCGGCGCCTACGAGGCCAAGGTCAGCGTGGTCGATCAGGTGTTCGACGCGGCGAGCGGCACCTTCGGCGTGCGCCTCGAACTGCCGAACCCGGACTTCAAGCTGCCCGGCGGCCAGCGCTGCAAGGTCGGCTTCCCGCTTCCCCCCGCCGGCCCGCTCGCGACCGCCCTGCCCCCCGGCAGCAAGTAGGCGGGAAGCCAAATAGGCGGGAAGCTAGAGCGCCATCCGAGCGATCTGGAACGGCTGTGAGGCGCATGGGTTGGGGAGGTTTGGGAGCCAATCCATGGCCTCGACCCTATCGGTCGATCTGCGTGAGCGCGTTGTGGCCGCGGTGGCGGCAGGGAGCTCGGTGTCGAAGACGATTCTGTCCGCGCCCGCGCCGCCGCTGACCGTGAAGGACGGTGCCGGCGGCAGGCTGGCCAGGTGGAGCGTGTCGTCGCCGCTGCCGAGGATCACGCCGAGGCTCGTCGTCGGCGCGGCGAAGGCGAGGCTGCCGCAGGGCGCCGCCTGGGAGCCGCCTGTCGGGGCCAGTGGTTAGCGGCTTCCGCGCCCGGCAGCGCCGCCGTCG
>NZ_JAKSYB010000010.1:0-619 GCF_022829505.1 Methylobacterium sp. J-043
ACCTCAAAACGAGGTCTCCCTTGAGGGCCGTGGAAGACGACCACGTCGATAGGCCGGGAGTGCAAGCGCGGTAACGCGTTGAGCTGACCGGTACTAATCGCCCGATCGGCTTGATCGCTCTCATGATCCGTGTCCGGTGCTGATCGACAGCCGTAAGGCTGACGAACAGACACCACACCAAAACGTTACGACCAAAGACCAACCGACACCGAAACGGCTGTCGGTCCCTGCTTGCCCGAACAAACCCAAGAACACGAAACCCCACTTGTGCTGCGCCGGCCTGGTGGCCTGAGCGGTGTGCCCGGAACCCGATCCCATCTCGAACCCGGCCGGTAAAAACACCAACCGAGCCCGAAACGACCTGCGGTCCCTCTTTGCCCCAGCAAACCCCAAGGACTCGAACCCCCACTCCTGCTGCGCCGTCCTGGTGGCCTGAGCGGTGTGCCAAGAACCCGTTCCCATCACGAACTCGGCCGTTAAACACACCAGCGCCCATGGTACTGTGTCTCAAGACACGGGAGAGTCGGTCAACGCCAGGCCTGCCCAGCACAAGCCAAACCCCCCACATTCCCTCACACGCGATCCCGGTCGTAACCCGATCCCGCCGCTCGGCACCCCG
>NZ_JAKSYB010000014.1:0-551 GCF_022829505.1 Methylobacterium sp. J-043
CCGGGAGTGCAAGCGCGGTAACGCGTTGAGCTGACCGGTACTAATCGCCCGATCGGCTTGATCGCTCTCATGATCCGTGTCCGGTGCTGATCGACAGCCGCAAGGCTGACGAACAGACACCACACCAAGACGTCACGACCAAAGACCAACCGACACCGAAACGGCCGTCGGTCCCTGCTTGCCCGAACAAACCCCAAGAACACGAAACCCCACTTGTTCTGCGCCGCCCTGTTGGCCTGACCGGTGTGCCCAGAACCCGACCCCATCTCGAACTCGCCCGTTAAACACACCACCGCCCATGGTACTGTGTCTCAAGAACCGGGAGAGTCGGTCGCCGCCAGGCCTGCCCAGCACAAGCCAACCCCCCCACATTCCCTCACCCGCGATCCCGGTCGTGACCCGATCCCGCCGCTCGGCACCCCGAGCCGCCAACGCCCCCATGGTCATGCCAGGCAGTACGGGCATCGTGCAGAGCGAGGGCCGCACAGACACCCTGAAGCCCTCTCCCCTGCCGGAGCGGGCATGGCGCAGGGTGATTCATTGGCGTTCGG
>NZ_JAKSYB010000017.1:2500-7602 GCF_022829505.1 Methylobacterium sp. J-043
AGCTGTCGTGAAGCGCCGACGCGGTGCTTGGCCACGAGGTGCTATCCCCTCCCTTTCTTGGGTCTCGGCCGCCTCCATGCAGGCATGATGGAGGATGGCCCCCGATCGCTGTACAGACGGGAGAGTCCTTTCGGTGCGCCACCGGCTATCGGTGCAGCTGCACCGTTCGGACAGATCGGAGAACCGGCATGCTCGTTTCCCTTGGGGGTGGTGCGTTGATCGGCGCCGCCGCAGCACTTCTGCTCCTCGCCAACGGTCGCATTGCCGGCATCAGTGGCATCCTCGGCGGTCTACTCGAGCCGTCCGGCCGTAACTTCGGTTGGCGGGTCGTCTTCTTGATCGGTCTGCTGCTCGGGCCGGTCTTGTTTCGGCTGGGGGCGGGGCATTGGCCGGAGGTACAGGTCGATGCGCCGTGGTCGCTGCTCGTGACCGCCGGTCTTCTCGTTGGCTACGGCACGCGGCTCGGCTCCGGATGCACCAGCGGTCATGGCGTTTGCGGCCTTGCACGGCTTTCAGCGCGCTCCGTCGTTGCAGTGGCCACCTTCATGGCAACGGCGATCATCACCGTCTTCCTGCTCCGGCACGGAGTCGCACGATGAGCGTCTTCCGCCTCGCGGCCGCGCTGGCGAGCGGCCTGCTCTTCGGCTTCGGCCTTGCTCTGTCAGGCATGATGAATCCCGAGAAAGTGCTGGGCTTTCTCGATTTTGCGGGGGAGTGGGACCCGGACCTCGCTTTCGTCCTCGCGGGGGCGGTCGGCATTTCTGCGATGGGCTATGGGCTCAAGGCGCGGATGGTAGAGCCGTTGCTCGCCCCCCGCTTCGAGGTACCGACCAATCCAAAGCCCGATGCCCGCCTTGTCGGCGGCGCCGCACTGTTCGGCATCGGCTGGGGGCTCGCGGGCTTCTGCCCGGGCCCAGCCCTCAGCAGCCTCGTCCTTGGCCTGCCCCAAGTTGCCCTGTTCGTTGCGGCCATGCTCATCGGCATGCTGCTCCACCGTTTCACGGTCGGTCGCCGGCCGGTGTCACGCGACGCCCGACCGTCGCTCGGGCGATGAAGCCGGTGCCCCGCGAAGGCGGCGCGGCGGGAACTGAACCGCCCCGTCGGATCGGACTTTGCTGCGTAGGCCATGATGCGCTGACAGCCACTTACGCTTGAACGCCCGTGCTGCAATCTGGCGACCGCATCCGCGTTGGACGGAAGCAGAACTCCTTTTACGAGCGACGTGGTGGCACCGCATTGTAGTGAGCGCTCAAGCACTTCGTTTGCCCGATCCTTGGCCGTCGGCCGTTGGTCGAGGATGATGGGTGCTTCGCTCAGACGTGAGCTGGGGACTTGAACCGTCCGGACCTTCTCGAAGGGGAAATTGCCGATCAGGGAGAGGCTTGACCCCGCCTTGGTCCCGTGCCTTTTGGCCCCGTGGCACCCAGACTCCGTAGCTCAGCTGGATAGAGCAGCCGCCTTCTAAGCGGCAGGTCGTAGGTTCGAGCCCTACCGGGGTCGCCAGAAATTCCGCCCGCCAGTCAATGACTTGGCGGGTTTTTCATTGGCCTTGGCCGGCAAAATGCAGCTGACACAGGCCACAACGCGAGTTCGTCTTCTACGATGGGTTACGATCATCGCTGACCGGCAGCGAGTTGCTCCGTGCAGGACGGGAGCAACTCGGTTAACGGCTGACATGCCCTGGGACTGATCTCCGCACCGTGACGTGAAGCGGTGCCAACAGAGCGCATGAACGCTTGCCAGACGCCAGCGCCAGGCATCGCTGATCGCGTATAGATCAAGGCGCAGCGTGATTGCTCCGCTTCACAGCGTATCGTGAAAGCGAGAGGGCCCCGCTCAAGAGCTACCTCTACGCCCTGCTCGAAGCCGACGGAGGCGCGATGACGTACATCCGCAACCGGCGCCTTGCGCGGGCCATGCGGATGCTGTCCGGCTTCGAGGTAGGGCCGCCCCGCGTCTCCGGCGTGGCCTACGCCTGCAGCTACGAGAGCCTGAAAGGCTTCAGCAAGGCCTTCCACACCCTCTACGGCGTGAACCCGCGCGATGTCGGAGTGGGCCGGCGGGTCGATGCCCACCGGGAGAGTGGCGAGACACTGATGTTCTGGATGAAAAACTCCTGAGATGCGCGGCCCGGAGATCGGTCACGCGACCGAGGGCCATTCCGCCGCTCCGGTGTGGGGCCGATGTCGGAGGGGGCAGGCACGACGCGCCGGGCCTCGGCCGTCATGTTGCCCGGACGCATCCTGCACCCGCTAGGCGAGGAATGCGCCTGCCGCTTCCTGTCATCGGGCGGCGTGATCTGCACCCCGTCATCGAGAAGGACGTCTCTGTCCGCTCTCGGGTCGTTTGCCACGTCGAGGGACCTGGCGTCGTCGATGCGACGGTCGACCGCGTTTCGAGTGACGGCCTTCGGATGTCTTTGCAAGGTTCGCAGAACCGCAAGGCTCGCCTCCCGATGCAGCTCGCTTGGCATCGGGCAAGGCTAAACGGCAAGTGGACACGCGAGGCGCCGACCGGGTTACACCCCTCGACCCGGTCGGCGCGGTCGCCCTGGCGGACGAAACGAATATGTCGGCACGGATTGCGGACCTGTCCGAGACCGGGTCGGCGCTGGCGATGGCGGTCCCACCCCCGATCGGCGCTCCCCTGACCATGGGGCGCCGTCGCGCTCATGCCGTCAGGAGCACGGATGGCGGGGTCGCATCCGGTTGGTGCCGCCACTCCGGCCCGAGGAGGTCATCGCGCATATCCGCCTCTGAGCCCATGCCCGCCAGGCGGGCCGTTGTCGGTCGGCGCGGCCTCAGCGACTTCAGAGATTCCGGAGCCATGCGATCAGCGCCGGCTGAATGTCGAGCCTACCTCGCACCTGCCGGCTGTGACGCAACTTGATCGGGTACGGCTCCGAAAAAGCCCCCGATGAAAAAAAACGCGAAATCGCGTGCGATTTTTTCGGAGCCGTCACACAGGGCTTTCGAAAGCTTAGCCGAAAGGAGCGGGTCATGGCATGCCGACGGTCCTATAGGCTCGAGTGACAGGTCCGCCCCATCGTCCGGGTGCTGTCGAAGGAAATGGCGATTAAATTTTTTGAAATAATCCGGACATATATTTGAATAATTACCTATAATCCAAGTATAAAGTTACATATTACAAAACCCGACGGCATGTTCTGCCGCCATGATGTGTAGCTGGAGGCCTCAAAATGTCGTCTGGACCCGCTCCCTCGGCAACATACAATACCTACGTGGAACTGACTCCGACCGACGCTGCTGCCAGCAGCTTCCGGGTCGGAAACATCATGCGAGAAACCAGCTTCACGATTACCGATGGCGGCAATGGCAATGGCGTTTTGGGTGACACACCCAATGAGTCCGCAGCCATCACATCGGATCCTCCAGGTTTCTTCATTACACCAAGAGATTACACCTATTGGGGAAAATCCTCGGACAACGGGACGATCGTTCGATTCTCCCCGGCCAGAAGCCCAGACGGTTTTGGCTATATCCTGTTCTCGAACGGAACGAGCTATAGCCAGTTTGATGTCGTCCCCAACTCGAGCTTTTCGCAAGAAGCCAATGCTCTCTGCTTCGTATCGGGTACGCGCATCCTGACGACGCGCGGGGCGATCGCCGTAGAAGATCTACAGATCGGCGACACGGCGGTCACCGCCTCCGGCCGGCACCGCCCGATCACGTGGATCGGGCAGCGCCAGCTCGGCAGCGACAGCCGGCCGATGCCCGCCGATCAGGCGCCCGTCCAGATCCGGGCCGGTGCGTTCGGACCCGGCCTGCCCGCGCGCGACCTCTTCCTCTCGCCCGGTCATCCGGTGCTCGTAGGAGCCGATGCCGACGGCCAGGGCGGCGTACTCGTGCCGGTCATGTGTCTGATCAACGGCACCTCCATCGCCCGCACCGATGCGACGAGCGTCGTCTACTGGCACGTCGAACTGGATGCGCACGACATCCTGCTCGCCGAGGGCCTTCCCGCCGAAAGTTTCCTCGACTTCGGCTGCCGGCCGTTTTTCGAGGGTGCCTCCGACTACGCCCTGCACAACCCGGACTTCGTGCCTCCCGGCCTCGCGGGCCGCTGCCGGCCCGTCGCCGTCGACGGCCCCCTCGTCAAGGCCGAGCGCGCCCGCCTCGACGCCCTCTTCGTCCAGGCGCTGGCCGATCATTGCGCTTGGGCCGAGGGCGTCATCCCGACCGCCGCTTAGAACCGACGACAGCTCAAAGGCCACCGAGCTCCTGGAACCGGTCCGCTTCCAAGTGTGCGTCGATCCTTCCTCCGTATCGACGCAAGACGGCATCGACTGAATCAACCGATAAACGGGGCAAACTATGGCATCGACACCTGCACCGACCCAATCTTTCTCCCGACTCTATTCTTTGAGTTCGACGTCCGGTGGCTCCGGTGCCGATCAGATCGCCTCCGCGAGTCCCTCTGGGGGAACTTCAGGCACATTCACCCTGACGGATCTGCCGGCAGCAAGCGGATCCGACAGCCTCAATGTGCTCGGCGATACTCCGAACGACAACATGCAGGTCGTTCAAGACATAAATGGCAGGCAAACGACCTTTACCAATAGGGAATATGTCGGGCAGATTGCGGATGGCAGTGGCGTCGTGGCGCGGGCCTTCTCGGCGGCCAGAGGCGAATACATATACTTTATGTATTCCGATCAGTCTTATGAGCCCGATACACCGATTACATACTCAACTGAGGCCTTCGCTCTCTGCTTCGTATCGAGTACGCGCATCCTGACGACGCGCGGGGCGATCGCTGTAGAAGATCTACAGATCGGCGACACGGCGGTCACCGCCTCCGGCCGGCACCGCCCGATCACGTGGATCGGGCAGCGCCAGCTCGGCAGCGACAGCCGGCCGATGCCCGCCGTGTCGCCGATCTGTAGATCTTCTACAGCGATCGCCCCGCGCGTCGTCAGGATGCGCGTACTCGATACGAAGCAGAGAGCGAAGGCCTCAGTTGAGTATGTAATCGGTGTATAGGGCTCATAAGACTGATCGGAATACATAAAGTATATATATTCCTATAAGTATTATGATCACGATAAACCGATGACATAATCAAATGCGGCCTTATCACTC
>NZ_JAKSYB010000020.1:0-393 GCF_022829505.1 Methylobacterium sp. J-043
CCCCGCCGCAGCGCTTTGCGCGGCAGGATCGGCCGCGGACGTGGCTGTCACCTCGGTCGGCCACCGCCGCGGCGAGGGCGTGATCCGCGTCGTGAAAATCTAGAGCAACGTCCCGAAAGGTGGCCGCCGGCTCTTGGGACGTTGGCGACGCGAGAACGAGTGTCCGCCGCTTCGGAGACCGCGCCGCGGCGGTCCGGATGCGTGTCGGCCGAAACCATGGTCTGAGGCCCCGATGCCAGAACCGCGCTCCTCATGCACCTACGACGCCCTCGGACGCCCGCTCGTCGCGGGCACGGGCATCGGCATCGTCACAGTGCTCGGACGTGGAGCCACCGAGAACTGGGATGAGACGAACAACTGCAGCTCGCGCATCTGAGTCATATGCCGACTTCC
>NZ_JAKSYB010000024.1:0-5531 GCF_022829505.1 Methylobacterium sp. J-043
GGACACGGCCTTCACGACGCGCTCACGCAGATCCAATGACAACGGCGACCCCATCGATCCTCCTGTCGAGGACCACAGGGAATCAGATCACGTCGCGTCGCGGAACCCCAGCCGACTCGCAGCGATCGGCAACAGCTCTAGTGACCGACGACACGGCGTTGCCGAAGAAGGGCATCCGCTCGGCGTGGGTAACGCGCCAGTACTGAAGCGCGCTCGGCAAGCAGGCCAACTGCCAGTCGCTGGTCTCGCTTACCTTGGCGCAGGGCGAACGGCCGACCAAGCGCGGTCCGCGCTGGCTGATGTGCCGGAGGCCGCGGCCGTGCCGCAGAACAAGGGCGCGATCACTCTCACCGAACTCGACCGACTGCGGACCCAGGGCCTTCGCTTCGGCGTGGTTTTAGCCGATTCCGATTACGGCTGTAGAGCCGCGTTCCGTCGGGCCCGCGACGCGCGCGGTCTGACCCGGGCGGTGGGCATCGCCAGGAACCAGAAGATCTACGATCCCGACGTGCGGCTCGGGCCGCCGGGCGGGCGGACGGGCAAAGCTGTGCCCAATCAGGAGCCACGGGGGCCGAGGCAGTTCTAGCCACGCTGCCGTGGCGGCGCGTGACATGCCGCTTGGGCACGAAGGCTGCGCACTCGGTCCAGCTCGCCATGACCCGCGTGCGGGTGGGCGACGGCTCGGTCTAGGCCACCAACCGCCATCTGGCTTGCGAAGAGGTCTGGCTGGTGCGCGAGTGGCGCGCCACGGGCGAACGCAAATTCTACCTCTCCAACCTGCTGTGCCGAACGTCGCGCCCTGGCTGGCACGATCAGGGCACGCTGGATGTGTGAACCAGCCCACCAGTAGTACGAGGAGGAACCTGGCCTCGACCACTTCGAGGTCGCTCCAGCACTCGGCATCTGTCAGATCGGTTTCATAGCGTAGGCCCGCATGGCTATGCTGCCGTCGGGTGGTCGAGGTCCACACGGCAGGTCCAGGGTAATTACCCAGGCCCTTGCGCGAGTCGGGTTTCGCTGATTCCCTGGTGGGATGGGGCGCAGCGATCTTGAGCGTTTGAGCCGCGAGGAACTGATCGATCTGGTGCTGCGGCTGCAGCGTCCGGACAAGACCTCGCATACCTCCTCGAAGCCACCGGCGACCGACCGCAAAGAGCGGCGCGAGCAATCCAGACCCGGCGGGGCCAAGCCAGGGCACGAAGGCCACAGCCGCGTGATGAGCGAGGATCTCGACGCGGTGGTCGAGCATCGTCCCGGCCACTGCTCGTGCTGCCGTGGCGCCCTGCACGGAGATCTTCCCGCCGAGTTCGTCAGCGTCTCCGAGCGGATCGAGCTGCCGGAGGCGGCGCGCGGTACGCCGTTTGGCCCGCGGCTGCATGCGGTGGCGACGTATCTTAAGACCTTCCAGGCGCTCTCCTACGAGCGGTTGCAAGCGGCGTTGTCGGACCTGTTCGGCCTGACGCTCAGCCAGGATGGGCTGATGAACCTGCTCCGCCGTGCGCAGGGCCACTTCCGCTCCGGTCGCGAGGTCGCCGTCTCGACGCTACGCTGGGCCGCGGTGGTCACCTCGGACCAGACGGGCGTGCGCATTGAGGGCAGCAACGCTTATCACTGGGTGTTCCGCGCGGCCGACGCCGTGGTGCACACGGCCTCGCAGACGCGGGGCGCCATCGTGGTGCGGGAGATGATGGACAGGCACCGGCCGGCGGTGTGGATCTCGGACCGCTACACCGCCAAGCAGGGGCATGCCGCCGCGCACCAGACCTGCCTCGCCCATCTCGCCAGCGACGTCGCCTACGTCGTCGAGACCAGCGATGACCCCGTGCCCTGGCGGCTGCAGCTCTGGTTGCAGACGGTATTCGCCCTGGCCGAGCGCGTCACCGACCTCGCTACCTCGACGCTCGCCACCAAGCGCCGGACCTGGGATCGACAGCTCGGAGCCATCCTCACCATGTCGAGCCGCTGCGACCTGACCTGTGACCTGCAGGCCAAGATCGGACGGGCGCGCGATCAGCTCCTCGTCTTCCTCACCCATCCCGGCGCGGTCGAACCGACGAACAACGGCAGCGAGCGGCTGCTGCGCCCAGCGGTCGTCCAGCGGAAGGTGACCAACGGCTACCGCGCGATGTGGGTCGCTGAGGGCGAGGCCGCCATCCGCACCGTCGTCGATACCGCACGCCTAACAGGCAGCAGCACCTTCAGCACCATCCTCAAAACCGTCGGTGCCTAGTCCCAGCCGTCATAGGCCTGGGTAATTACGGTCCAGGTCTGGTCTCAGCACCCTCCTGGAATCTCTGCAATTCCGGCCACTCAACCCCGTCAACGCCCTTATCGGAGAGGCTCTCAGGGAGAGTCGTGGGAGGCTACCGACATCTCCAGATGACCTCGTGTCTGGAGAGCCTTTTTCCAACAGCATCATCATATACTTCGTACCTTGAGGCTTTTGGCTATGTTCATCCCCCGGATTGCGTCGGTTCTCTGCCTCCTGCTCATCTCGACCCAGGTCGGAGCGCAGGATGCCAAGCGCTTCAACTCGCCCAGCTTTAATGCTCCTGTCGTGGATCGACTGTGCATCCTCGGTACCGGGTCGACGGGCGACTTATCGACCGCAACCGTCATCCCCGATTCGTCTGCGGCATCGGGTACGCTGTCTCGGCTCATCGCCGATCGTGCGCCCTTGACGAGTCCGAGCTTCAGCGGCACCGCCTCCATGGCAGTGCTGAACATCGCTGAGCTAATCCGGATTAAGAGCGGCGGCAAGGTCGGTGGAGTGCTTCAGGCGGGAGCTGGGCTCACCTTCCTCGCAAGCGTCGATCCTGTCACCGAGCAGCTGGTCAAATCGATCGTCGTCACGACCGATGGGGTCAATCTAAACGGCCCCGTTACCGCCTATGAGGGCGGCACACTCTTGGCGCCCTTCACCTACGGCGGCAATGCGTCGGCAGCGGGCTACACCTTCTCAACCAACGGTCTCGTCTACGGGATCCCGAACTGGTTAGCCCAGCCGGGTCTACTGAGCACTCACGCCTCGCGCGACCATGCCGGAATGACACGGGCGATGAGGGCGCCGAACTCAGTGCCTGTTCTGGCTGCCAATGCGACCTATACCGCGAATACCATCGCCAGTCCGAACCTCTCTATTGATGCCAATATCAAGCTCGGCATGGTGATCGACACTCTCCATGCTCCGAAGTTCAGCGGCGTAGTTACGGCGATCAATGCGTCAAGCAAGACGCTCACCGTCAACGGCTGGTATCGGGTCGATAGATCGTCGGCCACGGGCACGCCTATGAACGGTGTTGGAGCGATCATCAACCCGGCGTCGAAGCTCTGGCTCAGCAACGACATCCTGTACTGCGGAGATCCCGGGAAGAACGACATCGCGTGCGCCGGAACCGAATTGAACGTCACCGTCAACAACTCGCGCGTGGTCGAGGCCTACGGGAATGATGCCGTGATCTACGGCTCCGCGCAACCGACCGCGGCTTATGCATTCCCCGCCCGCTGGGGGGGGCAAACGACCAAGTGGCGTGCCGCTTCGTTCGGCCAGGACAATCTGGGTGGGTTGCTCAGCGTCCAGTCTGCCGGCACCGACTACGCTATGCCGTTGGTCGAAGCGCGGGTTGCTGGAGAAGACACATTTGCCATGGACCACATGGGCAAGATGTCCGCTGTCCGGCTTCGAGCGCTCGCAGTGACGGCAAGCGCGACACTCGATCGCTATGCGGGAGCCAAGGTGATTGGGACGCAGTCGGCCGCCATCACGATCACATTGCCGAGCCCGACGGATGTGAACGATGGACGTGAAATTGAGGTGGTGAACCAGGGTACGGGGGCGATCACGGTGGTGCGCCCAAATGGTTCGACGGTCGGCACCGTGGGCGTGGCGTACAGTCAGCGTTTCTTTGCCTTCCAGAGCAACTGGCTGCCGATCTCGAAAACGCCCCTCAACTGACGGTCAGGGGCCGTTTTGGTGAACCTCATACAGGCTTCGACCTGCTGGCGTTTGAAGCTGAGCGGCCTGCCATATTGATTCTGCGCGCTAGGATGTACGGTCCCAGGATATAGTGTAACGGATCGAGCCTGAAGCGTTCGGGCTCTGTCGGCGATGCTCACGCGTGCCGAAACCTATCGCCAGCCTGTCTGTCGTGGCAGCAACGGCGTGACAGGGCCGGCGTAGCCTTCGGGTGGCGCTGGCTTGCGTGGGTAATATGCGATAATGGCCAACCGGTCGGACCGGGTTCGGCAAAGGCCCTCGAACGATGCGAGCCCTCATGAGCTCGTCCATTTGTCTGGCTGCCGATCCGCGAAAACCATCAGGGCCTGCGGCCGTATCGCCGTGTGACGAGGCCGGATACACGACTGCAAGCACCGGAGCCGTCGTCATCGTCTGAAAACCCTTGCAAGGCGGGGACATTCCATACACGTCGTTCTGTTCGAGCAGGATCGCGCCGACGAGGCGGGTGATGGCCGCCTGGTTGGGGAAGATACTGACCACCTCGGTCCGGCGCTTGATCTCGCCGTTGAGGCGCTCGAGCGAGTTGGTGCTGTGGAGCTTGATCCGGTGGGCGGGGGGGGAAGTTCATGTAGGCCAGCACGTCGGTCTCGGCGGTGTCCATCAGGGCGGCGAGCTTGGGCACCTTGGGCCGGAGTTGATCGGCGACGCGCTGCCACTGCTGCCGGGCGGCCTCGGCATCCTCCTGGGCGAAGGCGGTGGCGATGAAGGCCGAGACGACGCGGCGGCCCGACCGGCCGGCATGAGCCAGGGCATTGCGCATGAAGTGGACACGGCAGCGCTGCCACGTGGTGCTCATCACCTTGGCCACCGGCGCCTTGATGCCCTCGTGGGCGTCCGAGATCATGAGCTCGACCCCGCGCAGGCCGCGCCGGGCGAGTTTGCGCAGGAAGTCGATCCAGAACGTCTCGGCCTCGGACGGGCCCACGTCCATCCCGAGCACCTCGCGCCGGCCGTCGGAGTTCACGCCCACCGCCACGATCACGGCGACGGAGACGATACGGCCGTCCTGACGAACCTTCACGTAGGTCGCGTCGATCCAGAGATGCGGCCACTCGCCCTCGATGGGCCGGTCGAGGAGCGCGCCGACCCGCTCGTCGATCTCCTGGCAAAACTGCGAGACCTGGCTCTTTGACACATCCGTGCCGCCCATGGCATGCACCAGGTCATCGACGGACTGGGTCGAGATGCCTTGGATGTAAGGCCTCCTGGATCACCGCCGTCAGCGCCTTCTCGGCCATCTGGCGCGGCTCCAGGAAACCGGGAAAGTAGCTGCCGTTGCCTGGCCTTCCTCCTGAAAAGTGGTCCTCCCTGAGGTATGGCTTCGAGCCATGTGGAGGAGGTTTCCTGGGACGGCGGAAGCCTAGGGCTGAAAAGATCGTTGCCAAGCTGCGCCAAGTGGATGTTCTGGTCTGGCAGGGCCGCAAGGTGTCTGAAGCAATCCGGTCCATCGAGGTGACCGAGGTCACGTACTACCGCTGGCGTTCCGAGTACGGCGGTCTGAAGGGTGACCAGG
>NZ_JAKSYB010000001.1:0-1362 GCF_022829505.1 Methylobacterium sp. J-043
CGCCGATTTCAGGCCCGAGGCGGTGATGCATCTGGCTGCCGAGAGCCATGTCGATCGCTCGATCACCGATCCGGGTGCCTTCGTGCGCACCAACGTGATCGGCACCCAGGTGATGCTCGACGGCGCCCGCACCCACTGGGAGAGCCTCTCCGGTGAAGCCAAGGCGACGTTCCGCTTCCTCCATGTCTCGACCGACGAAGTCTACGGCTCGCTGCCGCCGGACGCCTTCTTCACGGAGGAGAGCCGCTACGATCCGCGCTCGCCCTACTCGGCCTCGAAGGCAGCCTCCGACCATCTCGCCCGCGCCTGGCACGAGACCTACGGCCTGCCGGTCCTGGTGACGAACTGCTCGAACAATTACGGCCCGCGCCACTTCCCGGAGAAGCTGATCCCGCTGATGATCCTGGCGGCGCTGGAAGGAAAGCCGCTGCCGGTCTACGGCGACGGCCTGAACGAGCGCGACTGGATCCATGTCGAGGACCATGCCCGCGGCCTCGTCGCGGTGCTGGAGCGCGGCCGGCTCGGCGAGACCTACCTGCTCGGCGGGCGCTCGGTGCGGAACAACCTTGAGGTCGTGAAGGGGCTCTGCGCCGCCTTCGACCAGCTCCGGCCCGAGAACGGCCCGCACGAGCGCCTGATCACCTTCGTCGCCGACCGGCCCGGCCATGACCGCCGCTACGCGATCGACCCCGGCAAAGCGGAGGCCGAGGTCGGCTGGCGGCCGACCAAGGTGTTCGAGGAGGCGCTGACGGACACGGTGCGCTGGTACCTCGACAACGAGGCGTGGTGGCGCCCGATCCGCGAGGGCCGCTATTCCGGCGAGCGCCTCGGCCTCGCGGGCAAGAGCGCCTGAGCATGGATATCCTGATCCTCGGCGGCGCCGGTCAGGTCGGCACGGAGCTTCAGGCCTTGTCCTGGCCCGAGGGCGTGCGGGTCCACGCGCCCGACCGCCTGAGCCTCGACATCACCGACGAGGCCGCTGTTGCTGCGGCGCTCGACGCACGCAGCTACGCGGCCGTGATCAACACGGCCGCCTATACGGCGGTCGACAAGGCCGAGACCGAGGTCGCCGCCGCATGGCGCCTCAACGCGCTGGCCCCGGCCATCCTCGCGGCCGAGACGAAGCGGCGAGCCATTCCGCTCGTCCACGTCTCGACCGACTACGTGTTCGACGGGGCGGGCGAGGGCTTCTACGCCCCCGATGTGCCGGTGAATCCGCAGAGCGTCTACGGTGCCAGCAAGGCCGCCGGCGAGATGGCGGTCCGCTCCGGCAATCCGCGCCACGCGATCGTGCGCACCGCCTGGGTGGTGAGCCCGCACCGGGGCAACTTCGTGAAGACGATGCTGCGGCTCTCGGGCGAG